>NZ_AFWY03000038.1:0-77462 GCF_000231075.2 Amycolatopsis sp. ATCC 39116
GAACGCGCCGCTCGTGGGCGGCATCGCCGCCGGGCGGGCCGCCCCGGCGGCCCTCCGGGCAAGCAGCGCCACGGCTCCGCGCCGCCGCAAGGCGCGCCGCGAGCGGGTGGGACCGGCAACCAACGGCCCACCCGTGCGGAGTCCTACCCCGCCACCGGCTCCAGCACCTTCGCGCCCGTCTTCTCCCGCAGCTCCTCCTCCGTGACGCCCGGCGCGAGGCGCACCAGGCGGAGGCCCTCCGGTGTCACGTCCAGCACCGCGAGGTCGGTGATGATCCGGTCCACCACGCCCGCGCCGGTCAGGGGCAGCGTGCACGTCTCGACGATCTTGGGGCTGCCGTCCTTCGCCACGTGGTCGGTGATCACGATGATCCGCTTGGTGCCCGCGACCAGGTCCATCGCGCCGCCCATGCCCTTCACCAGCGCGCCGGGCACGGTCCAGTTCGCCAGGTCGCCGTTGGCGGCCACCTGCAGCGCGCCGAGGATCGCGAGGTCGATGTGCCCGCCGCGGATCATGGCGAACGACGTCGCCGAGTCGAAGAAGCTCGCGCCGGGCTGGACGGTCACCGTCTGCTTGCCCGCGTTGATCAGGTCGGCATCCTCCTCGCCCTCGAACGGGAACGGGCCGAGGCCGAGGATGCCGTTCTCGCTCTGCAGGGTCACCCGGACGCCGTCCGGGATGTGGTTCGCCACCAGCGTGGGGATGCCGATGCCGAGGTTCACGTAGTCCCCGTCGCGCAGTTCCGCCGCCGCCAGCGCGGCCATCTCGTCGCGGCTCCAGCCCATGGTCACGCCTCCGTCCCGGCGAGCGCCCGCGGGCGCACCGTGCGCTTTTCGATCTCCTTCTCCCGCGGCGTGGCGACCACCAGGCGGTCCACGAACACGCCGGGGGTGATCACCAGGTCCGGGTCGACGTAGCCGTCGAGCAGGACCTCGGTCTCCACCACGGTCACCCGGCCGCAGGTGGCGACCACCGGGTTGAAGTTGCGGGCCGCCATCCGGTACACGAGGTTGCCCTCCCGGTCGGCGGTGTGCGCGTGCACCAGCGCCAGGTCGGCGACGATGCCGCGCTCCTGCACGTAGGTCTCGCCGTCGAACTCGGCGTGCGGCTTGCCCTCGGCAACGGGCGTGCCCACGCCCGTCTTCGTGTAGAACGCCGGGATGCCCGCGCCGCCCGCGCGCATCCGCTCGGCCAGCGTGCCCTGCGGCGCGAACTCGACCTCGACCGAACCGTCCAGGTACTGCTGCGCGAACAGCTTGTTCTCCCCGACGTAGGACGCGATCACCTTGCGGACCTGCTTGTTCTCCAGCAGCAGCCCGAGGCCCTTGCCGTCCACACCCATGTTGTTCGACACGATCGTCAGGTCGCTGACCCCGGCTTCGCGGACGACCTCGATCAGGTCGTAGGGGATGCCGGACAGACCGAAGCCGCCGACCGCGATCGTCATGCCGTCTCGCAGCGCGCCTGCCATCGCGTCGGCGGCCGCGCCGAACACCTTGGACACGTGAACTCTCCTTCGAGCGTCCGTGGGATGAGCACCTGCCCGCAGTCAAGACGACCTGGGGAAACCCGGTCAAGCGCGCCTTCTGGATCTCTCGTCAGGTGAACGACTCGAGGCATGGCGTTCACTGAGTGGACGTACCATGGGGACATGCCGCCCGCCCACCTGATCGGCCGGGCCGCGCTGGTGCTTCGCGCGCTGTCCGCGGCCGGCGAGCCCGGCGCGTCGACCTCCGACGTGTCGCGGCTGACCGGGCTCGCCCGTCCGACGGTCCACCGGCTGCTGGCGGCGCTGGCCGACGAGGGGTTCGTCGACCGCGACCAGCGCAACGGCCGCTGGTACCTGGGCCCGGAGCTGTACCTGCTGGGCGAGTCGGCGGCCGCGCGCTACGACGTGACGCAGCACGCGCGGGCGAGCGTGCACAGGCTCGCGGCGGCGACCGGGGAGAGCGCGTTCTTCTCCGCCCGGCGCGGCGACGAGACGGTGTGCCTCCTGCGCGAGGACGGCGACTTCCCGATCCGGTCGTTCGTGCTGTACGAGGGCGCGCGGTTCCCACTGGGCGTGGTCTCGGCCGGGCTCGTCGTGCTGTCGCTGCTGTCCGACCGGGAGATCGACGACTACCTGGCGCGGGTCGACCTGACGGAGCGGTGGGGCGAGGCGCACGCGCCGGGGCCGCTGCGGGAACGGATCGCCGAGACGCGGGAGCGGGGGTACGCCGTCAACCCGGGCCTGGTGGTCGAGGGCAGCTGGGGCATGGCGGCGGCGGTGTTCGGCTCGGCCGGGGAGCCGGCGTGGGCGCTGACGCTGACCGGGGTGGAGTCCCGCTTCCGCGAGCCGCGGCGCGCGCAACTGGGCGCGCTGCTGCTCAAGGAGGCCCACGCCCTGACGACGACGCTGCGCGCGGACCGGCAACGCGGCGGGCTCTGACGCGGGCGCCGGTGTCCGGGTGTCGCAGGTCGGCAGGGGCGGCCCTTGATGAGCCGCCCCTGCCAGGCCTCAGCCGCGCGTCACCGGTCCAGCGTGCGCAGCGCCCGCTGGTACAGCCGTCGCGCCTCGGTCAGGTTTCCGTGCGCCTGGTGGTCCATCCCGAGCGTCGTCAGGCCGGCCGCGGACACCTCGGGCGCGCGCCGGGCCAGGTGGCGGACCACGTACTCGGCGTCGCGGCCCGCTCCGCCCACCAGCATCGAGCTGAACGAGTGCAGGAACGGCAACCCGACGAAGTACAGGCCGGGCACCGGCGTCACGCCGCGCTCCTGCTCGGGGTAGCCGTCCTCGCCGGTGACGGGCAGGTCGATCCAGCCGTAGTCGGGGCGGAAACCGGTGCACCACACCACGTTCGCGACATCGAGCACCCGCCCGTCCGCCAGCACGGGCATGCCGTCCCGGACGCCGGTTGTCTTGTCGACGACCCGCTCCACACCGGCCTTGCGCAGGTCCTCCTTCTTGACCCGGATCAACGGCCCGCCGTGCCCGCGCACCTCCTCGCGCAGCTTGCGGCCCACCGACCGGTTCACGGTCAGGACCCGGGTCGCGGCGAACCACAGCACCCGCAGCGCCACCGACGCGACACGGCTTTCGAAGTAGAACGGGATCTCACCGGTGTCCGTGCCGGACAGGATCGTCGGGTGCTCGCGGGCCACCTCGTAGGCGATGTCCGCGCCGGAGTGGCTCGCTCCGACCACCAGCACCGGCCCTGGCCGCAGCTGCGAAGGGTTCCGGTACTCGCTCGAGTGCATCTGGCAGATCTCCGGGCTCAACTCGCCCGCGAAAGCCGGGACACGCGGGACGCCCCACACCCCCGAGGCGACCACCACGTTCGCGGCCTCGAACCGCTCATCGCCCGCGGTCACCACGAACTCTCCGTCCTCTTGCGACAGCCGGTCCACCCGCGTGCCGCAGCGCACCGGCAGGTCGAACCGCCGCGCGTAGGCCTCCAGGTAGTCGGCCATCTCGTCCCGCGTGGGGAAACTGCCGGGTGGCGCGGGGAACCGCATCCCGGGTAGCCCGTCGTAGCGCGCCGGGCTGAACAGCCGCAGCGAATCCCAGTGCCGCCGCCACGAGTCGCCGATCCGCTCGTGCGCGTCGAGAATCACGAACCGCCTGCCGTCGCGGGCCAGGTGGTACCCGGCCGAGAGCCCGGCCTGCCCACCGCCGATGACCACCGTGTCGAACCTCATCGTCCACCTCCTGTTTCGAGGAGACCGACGCTAGGCCGCGGCGCGCCACGGGAACTTCGGGCGAACGACCCAATTCCCGCCGCCGGGCATGGGTAGTTCTGCCCAGTCAGCCGATCCGGTGCTGGAACGCGTACGCCGCCGCCGCGGTCCGTGAACCCACCCCGAGCTTGGCGAAGATGTTGCTGACGTGCCGCGCCACGGTCTTCTCGCTCAGCACCAGCTCCCGCGCGATACCGCGGTTGGTCGCGCCGGCGGCGAGCAACCGCAGCACCTCGGTCTCCCGCGGGCTCAGCAGCGACGCGCCGCGGCGGGCGTCGCGCACGCGGGCCAGGTCCGGTTCGGCGCCGAGCCGCGCGAACACCTCCGCGGCCGCGTCCAGCTCCACCTCGGCGGCGTCCTCGTCGCCGAGCGCGCGGCAGGCCAGCCCGACGAGGCACCGGGTCCGCGCCGCCTCGTAGGGCGCGTCCAGTTCGCACCACAACCGCAACGCGGTCCGCAACGGCGGCAGCGCCGCGGACTCGTCACCCGCGGCGAGGTGCGCCGCGCCGGTCGCGCCCGACGCCAGCGCACGCAGGGCGGGCGTGTGGAACCGGCCTGCGATCGCGGTCAGCTCGGCCGCCGCCGCCCGGGCGCACTCCGGGTCGCCGTTGCCGATCGCGGCTTCCACCTGCGCGGGCAGCAGGCGGGACCGGCTGATGTCGTCCTCGGCCTCGGCCAGCGCGCGGCGCAGGGACACGTCCGCCGTGTCGGCGCGGCCCTGTGCCAGGCGGAGCAGCGCCAGGCCCGGCTGGACCTCCCACCCGCTCTCGCCGGCCCGCCGGTACGAGCGCTCGGCGTCGGCGAACTCGCCGCGCAGCCGGTGGATCTCGGCGAGCTGGTAGTAGGCCATGCCCGCGACCACGTGCCCGTACCGCTGGTCCAGCCGCGCGCACGCCGTCCGCGCCTCCCGGACCGCGTCCGGCCAGTCGCCGACGAGCTGCAGCAGCTCCGAGCGGTGCACGCGGCAGATGCCCGAGTAGGCGCCGGTGAACTGCGGCATCGCGTCGCACCAGGCGTTCACCGCGGCGGTCCACTCGCGGGCGCGGCCCAGCTCGTGCACATCGCGGCAGGCGGCGATCATGCTGCAGTACATCCACCCGGTCACCTGGGAGGAACACGCGCCCGCGGCGATGTCGAGCATCGCCTCGTCCAGCAGCGCGAGCCCCTCCTCGACGCGGCCCTGCGCGAGCCGGGCGCGGCCCTGGACCTGCACCCCGATGGTCACCAGATCCCGGTCGCCGCACCGGTTCCCCAGCTCGACGGCTTCCGCGGCGGTGGCGAACGCGGCGTCCCCGGTCTGCCGCTCGGCCTCGCCGATCAGCAGGTAGCCGCGCTGCGCGCAGTCCGGGTCGTGCGCCAGCAGCCGCGCCGCCCGCGCCATCCAGCCCTGCGCGCGGGAGAACTCGCCCTGGAACGCGCACACTTCGCGCAGCCAGAAGGCGCACCGCACGGCCCGGCCGATCGCGCCGGCGTGCACGTGCTGCTCGTAGCAGCGGCGGAACGCGTCGGCGGCCTCGTCCGGGCGGCCCAGCAACAGCGCCAGCTCGCCGAGCCGCTCCAGGTCCGGCAGCGCGAGCGGGGTTTCCCGGTCGGCGGCGGCCAGGGTGTCGCAGGCGTCGGCCCAGGCCCGCCGGTCGTAAGCCGCGCCGGCCCGTTCGAGCAGGACGCGCGTGTCCACCGGGTCATTAAACGCCCGCGATGTCCTTGTCACCAGGCCCGTCGGTCAGGCGGCCGCGCAGCTTCGCGGGCGCGACGGCGAGCCACCCGTCGGTGAGCGCGTCGCGCAGCGCGGTGCGGGACACCTTCCGCAACTGGACGAGCACCGCCGCGTAGCCGTCGAAGTGCGGGATGGTGAAGAAGGCGTCGGGATTCGCCGCGAGGACTGCTTCCTTCTCGCCGAGGTCGTCCACGCGGATCGCGAGGATCGGCCCGTCCGGCGGAGTCTCGTCGCCGAACCGGCGGAGGTCGGCCTTGCTGAACGGCCGCACCCAGGCGAACGCCTTACCGGCGACGAACCACGTCTGGTGACCGTGCCGCTCCCCCTCGGTCACCTCCGGCAGCTCGGAAACCAGCCGTGCCACGTCGCCGACAGTCGCCATCGTCGAACGGTACCGCTCTCACGGCGCGCCCGGCAGCTTCCGCCGCTCGAAGCTCTCGCGCAGGGCGGCGCGGCGGGCGTGGCCACGCTCGTACAGGCGCCCGAACACGAACGCGTCGGTCACCGAATCCCCCGTTCGCTGCCGGAGGAGCTCGCCCGCGCTTACCAGGTCGTGGTACTCGCCCAGCTCGCTCTGCACCTCCTTGACCGCCCGCCGCCACGAGCGCACCCGCTTGCCCAGCAACGGTTTCGCCACATCGGCCGCGTACCGCGCCGCCTTCGCCTTCTTGCGCACCTCGTGCAGGGCGGAGTCGGGGTCGCGCGCGTCGCGCACCGCCTCCGCCGCGGCCGTCAACCGCCGGTTCGCGCGCCGGAGGGCCTTGCGCAGCTCGCGGCGCCCGGACTCGGCGGCGGTCGTCAACGGCGGGTCGGCCACCCACTCGTCGAGCGCGCCCAGCAGCCGGGCGTAGCGCTCGCCGGTCAGTTCGGCGAGCAGCGCCTGCCGGTCCCGCTCGGCTGCTTCGTCCAAAAGCGACACGAGTGTGCGGCGGGCGTGCTCGGTTTGCGGCTCGCGCGGGAGGTTCGCGAGCTCGGCGAGCAGGGTTTCGCGGCGGACCTCACCGTCCCGCGCCGGGGACAGCACCCGGCCGGCCCACTTGAGTTCGTCCGCCAGCGCCTTGGCCCGGTCACGCACGAAGAGGCGCCGGTAACCGCGCAACGCGCTCCGCAGCCGCCGCATCGCGACGCGCAACTGGTGCACCGCGTCGTCGTCGCCGCGCCGGACGCCCTCGTCGTGCCGCCGGATCGCCTCGACCTGGGTGCGCACGTAGGTCATGACGGTCGCCCCGGCGTTGCCCGGCTCGTCGTCGGCGGCCAGGTCGGCGGCGAGCAGGCGCCGTAGCTTCGACGGCCAGTGCGCGGGCCGCACCCCGCCCGCGACGAGGGCTTCGGTGAGAGTGTCGAGGAGTTCCGGTTCCGCGTCGTCGAGTTCGACCTCGAGTTCGCGCCAGTGGTCCAGGTGCGCCTGGTCGCCGGCGCGCTCGCCGTGGACGTGGTCGTCGGTCAGCACGGCCAGCCGCCGCCCGTCGGCGTCGGTGAGGTCGTGGGTGAAGCGGTCGACGCGGAGGCGCGCGATCTCGACGAGGTCCGCACCACCGGTCCACTCGCGCGCGGCGTCGGCGAGTTCCGGCGGCAGCTGGTCGCCCGGCGGCAGCTGGGTCTCCTCGCGGGCCCCGGCGGTCGCCGGGCGCTTGAGGTGCCAGCCCGCGTCGTCCCCACCGGTGCGGCGGCGCAGGGTCACGCCGGCGCGGGCCAGGCGGAGGTCGCGGGTGTCGTAGTAGGTGTTGTCGAGCCGGGACTCCCTCGGCGGGGACTGCTCCGCCACCGGACCCACCCCGGCCAGCCGCGGCACCGGCCGGCCGTCGTCGAAGTCGAACTTCCGCTCCCGCTCGGTGACCGTCTTGGCGCCCATGGCGAGGAGTTCCCGGGCGACGACCGGCGAAAACCCGCGTGCGGCACCAGCGGAGCGGCCATTGGCAGGAACCTCGCCTACCGCCGGCGGACGCCGGTGCAGGCGATCAGCTCCGCGCAGCCGGGCCGCAGGAACAGGACGAAAGCCCACACGCCGTCGGGGCAACGACCTGCCCGAGCGCCAGCTGCTCGTTGCCGAGCTGATCGAGGGCCTCGACGGTGTCCCGCAGATCCAAGGTCTCGACGCCACGCCGCTCGGTGTTGCGCAGCCGTGACCGGTAGGTACTCGCCAATCGGTAGGCGGGCACTGGACTCTCGTCCCAGACCCGGTACTCCCCGCCCCGCCGCAGAGCGAGCCGCGCGGCGCGGCAGGCCGCGGACGGCCGGTCGAGCAGCTCAGCCAGCGCTTCCCTGTCCAACCGCCCCTCCTCCCGTCGCGCCGGACGCTACCCGCCTACCGCAACCCGCCTGCCCGTTCAGCAGATCGCGTACACGTCCAGCACCACCGCGTCCGGGCGGCGCAGCGCCGAGCTCACCGCGACCACGTGGTTGAGCCACGCGTGCTCCGGCGAGTCCTCGGCCGTCTCGAAGGTGATCGCGGTGCGGAAGCGGTACGTGGACGGGTCCGGGCACTGTCCGGCGAGCAACGCGGTCATCACCTCCGGCGGCCCGTGCCGCACGCCCCGGCTGATGATCGACACCAGCAAACCGTCGTCGGTGCGGGCGGTGTAGCGCGCCTCGACGCGCACCCAGCCGCCGGTCTGCAGGATCTGCCAGTCCGCGCCGCCGGGCAGGACGTCGGCGGACAGCCGCGGGCCGTCGACGCGGCCGCCGGTGATCGGCACGACCCGGCGACGGCCGTGCGGGGTGCCGCCCAGGTCGAGCACCTCGTCCAGCGTCACCTCCGCCCTGGCGAGGAACTCCAGACCGGGTCGCGGTGGCTCGTACGGGGTCGCCATGACCCGGCAAACTATCAGGGATTCTGATCCAGAACAGCCGTCGCGCGGAGGACGAGGTCCCGCAGGTACCGGTGCTCGGGATCGTCGTCGTACAGCGGGTGCCACCACATCGCCTCGCGCAGCGGGCCGATCTCCAGCGGGCACGGCAGCGCGCGCACCCCCAGCTCGGCGGGCACCCCGGCGGCGAGCCGGCGCTGCAGCAACGCGACCCGGCCGGTGCCGCGGACCAGGCTCGGCACGGTCAGGAACGTCTCCGTCACCACCTGCACGTTCGGCTCGATGCCGAGCATCCGCATCTGACGCGCGGCCGGAGTGGACGCCGTCGGCCCGTGGTAGGTGACCACCCACGGCATCGTCTTCAACTGCTCGACGGTCAGCTCCTCGCCGACGTCCGGGTTGTCCCGCGACACGAGGCACACCCAGTCGTCCAGGTACAGCTCGCGGTAGGGCAGGTCGGTGATGAACCCGTGCGGCATCAGCAGCAGGTCGTGGTTGACCAGGGCCTGCGCCGCCTGCTCGACCAGCGACGGGGTGTTCGCGGTCAGCCGCAACCGGGTGCCGGGCGCCTCGGCGGCGAGCAGCGCGGCGATCTCCGCCCCCAGCACCGCGACGCCGTAGTCGCTGATCAGCAGCGAGAACTCGCGCGCCGAGGACGCCGGGTCGAAGTCCGGTTCGGCGGCGAACACCCGTTCCACCCCGGAGATCGCGACGCGCACCCGTTCCTTGAGCTGCACCGCGAGCGGGGTCAGCCGGTAGGAGTTGCCGACCCGGATCAGCAGGTCGTCGCCGAAGTGCCGGCGCAGCTTGCCCAGGTGCGCGGACACCGCGGGCTGGCTCAGACCCATCCGTTCGGCCGCGCGCGTGACGCTGCGCTCCTGCAGCAGCGCGTGCAGCGCGACCAGCAGGTTCAGGTCCAGGCTCGCGAGGTTCACCAGCGCAGGCTACATCAGCCAGGCTGATACCTCCCATAACCGATTTCGTCTTCCCTGATACCGCAGCGGTGCCCGACAGTGGACTCGTCGCTCAAGGAGGAACCGACGTGATCCACGACCGCACCGATCCCGAAGGCGCGATCGCCGCCGCGGCCAAGCGGTGCTCCAACTGGGGCCGCTGGGGAGCCGGGGACGTCCTCGGCACGCTGAACTTCCTGGACGAGGCCAAGCGCCGCGAAGGCGCCGCGCTCGTCCGGCAGGGCAAGAGCTTCTCGCTCGCGCAGCGGTTCGAGGCCGACGGCCCGCAGAAGGGCTGGCGCCGCCGCACCAACCCGGTGCACACGATGCTCGACACCGGCCTGGACGCCGAACGCGGCCAGGGTTTCCCGCACGGCCTCGGCGGCGCGGACGACGTCGTGTTCATGCCGCTGCAGGCCTCGACGCAGTGGGACGGCCTCGGCCACATCTTCGACCACGGCACCGCCTACAACGGCCGCCGCGCCGGCGACGTCGTGACCAGCGAGGGCGACCAGGTGACCGGCATCGAGACCACCGCGGGCCGGATCGCCGGCCGTGGCGTGCTGCTCGACGTCGGGCGCGCGATCGGTGAGGACGGCGAGCTGCCGGACGGGTTCGCGATCACCGTCGAGCACCTGGAGGCCACCATCGCCGCACAGGGCGAGACCGCCCGCGTCGGCCGCGGCGACCTGCTGCTGGTGCGGACCGGCCGGCTCACCCGCGCCCGGCGTGAGGGCTGGGGCGACTACGCCGGTGGCGACGCGCCCGGCCTGTCCTTCACCACCGCGGACTGGCTGCACGGCACCGAGATCGCCGGGATCGCCACCGACACCTGGGGTTTCGAGGTGCGGCCCAACGAGTTCGACGTCGCGTTCCAGCCGCTGCACCAGGTCTGCATCCCGCACATCGGCCTGTTCCTCGGCGAGATGTGGGACCTCGACGCGCTCGCCGCGGACTGCGCCGCCGACGGCGTGTACGAGTTCTTCCTCGCCGCCGACCCCATCCCGGTGACCGGCGCGGTCGGCGCCCCGGTCGCACCCGTCGCCGTCAAGTAGGAGTTGCCATGCCAGCCGTGAACAACGTCCTGGTGGTCGGCAGCGGCCTCGCCGGGACCGCCACCGCGATCGGCCTCGCCGCGCACGGCGTCGCGGTCGACCTGGTCGAGCTCAAGCCCGACATCGCCGCCATCGGATCCGGGATCACCTTGCAGGGCAACGCTTTGCGGGAGCTGCGGAACCTGGGCGTGTGGGAACGGGTGCGCGCCGAGGGGTTCGGTTTCGACAGCCTCGGCCTGCGCGCGCCCGACCCCGCGGGCACCCTGCTCGTGGAGATCCCGGACGCCCGCACGGGCGGGCCGGATCTGCCGGCCACGATGGGCATGCCGCGCCCGGCGCTGGCGCGGATCCTGCTGGAGCGCGCGGCCGAAACCGGTGTGAAGACCCGCTTCGGCGTCACCGTCACCGAACTGGAGACCGACGGCAGCGTGGTGTTCTCCGACGGCTCGTCCGGGCGCTACGACCTGGTCGTCGGCGCCGACGGCATCCGCTCGTCGGTGCGCCGCATGCTCGGCGTCGAACTCGAGACCCGCGCCACCGGCATGGGCATCTGGCGCGCGTTCGGGCCGCGCCCGGCGTCCGTCACGCGCACCGACCTGTTCTACGGCGGCCCGTGCTACATCGCCGGCTACTGCCCCACCGGGGAGAACTCGCTCTACGCCTACGTCGTCGAGGACGCGCAGGACCGCTCCGCGCTCACCCCGGACGAGCGGCTCGCCACGATGCGCGAGCTGGCCGCGGCCTACCACGGCCCGTGGGACGAGATCCGGGAGACGCTGACCGACCCGTCCCGCGTCAACTACACCTGGTTCGAGACCCACGTGCTGCCGCCGCCGTGGAACCGGGGCCGCGTCGTGCTCATCGGCGACGCCGCGCACTCCTGCCCGCCCACCCTCGCGCAGGGCGGCGCGCAGGCCCTGGAGGACGCCGCCGTCCTCACCGAACTGCTGCTCGCCGCCGACGCGCTGGACGACACGCTGTGGCAGGCCTTCACCGACCGCCGCTACGAGCGGGCCAAGGCCGTCGTCGACGCGTCCAACCAGCTCGGCCAGTGGCTCCTCGACCACGAACAGGGCGACGTGCCGGGCCTGATGGGCCGCGTCGCCGCACTCGTCACCCAGCCCGCCTGATCCAGGAGGACCCATGACCGACCGACTCATCACCCACCTGCGCCACGTCGACCTCGCGGTGCCGGACCTGGCCCGGCAGCAGGACTTCTTCACCGGAGCGTGGGGCCTGACCACCGAGCACACCGACTCCGGCATCGCGTTCCTGGCCGCCGAGGGATCGCCCGAGCAGTACGTGATCCGGCTGCGCCAGGCCGACGACAAGCGCATCGACCTGATCTCGTTCGGCGCCGCCACCCCGTCCGATGTGGACACCCTCGCCGCGCGATTGGCGTCCTCCGGCGTGCGGCTGGTCAGCGAGCCCGGCGCCATCGACACCCCCGGCGGCGGTTACGGCTTCCGGTTCTTCGACAACGAGGGCCGCACGATCGAGATCAGCGCCGACGTCGCCGTCCGCGCCCACCGCAAGGTCGAGGAGGGCGAGTCGATCCCGGTGCGGCTGTCGCACGTCGTGATCAACTCCGCCGACCCGGAGGGCACCCGCGCGTTCTACGAGAAGCACCTCGGGTTCCGGCTCTCCGACATCCTGATGCACCCGCGGATGGGCGAGATGATGTGGTTCATGCGGGTGAACTCGTGGCACCACAGCATGGCCATCGCCCGCTGCCCGCACCCGTCGCTGCACCACGTGTCGTTCGAGATGCGCGGCCTGGACGAGTACATGCGCGGCACCGGGCGGCTGCTGCGCGCCGGGGTGGAGAAGATCTGGGGTCCGGGCCGCCACCTGGCCGGGAACAACACGTTCAGCTACTTCCTCGACCCGCACGGCAACACGATGGAGTACACCACCGAGCTGGAGCTGATCGACGAGGACACCTGGCACCCGCACCTGTACGACTTCAGCGACCCCGAGGTGTCCGACCAGTGGGGCACGGCGAACGCGATGAACGAGTTCGTGGCCCAGAAGTCGTTCAACGACCCGGACAAAGGGCTGTTCGTCGCCCCGCCGGTGTGAGGAGGTCCTGATGCGTTTCGCCACCTACTCGCTGGACGGCGAGGTGCGGGCCGGTGTCGTCGACGGCGACGGCATCCACCCGCTGCCGCCGGACGTGACGGTGCTCGGCCTGGTGCGGTCCGGGCTGCCGGCCGCGCTGGAGGCCGGTTCGGCGGTCCTGAGTGGACCGTCCGTGCCGCTGGATCGCGTGCGGTTGCTGCCGCCGTTGGAACCGCCGACGGTCCGGGACTTCGTCGCGTTCGAGGAGCACGTGGAGGGCGTGGTCGCGAGCGTCTCCGGCGGGGCCGGGGTCGTGCCGGAGTGGTACGAGGCGCCCACGTTCTACTTCACCAACCCGTACGCGCTGCTCGGCGCGTTCGACGACGTGCCGGTGCCGCCGGGCTCGCGGCTGTTCGACTTCGAGTTGGAGGTCGCAGCCGTGGTCGGGCGGGACGGGTCGTCGCTGGCGCCGGACGAGGTGGAGATTTTCGGCTACACGGTGCTGAACGACTGGTCGGCCCGTGACCTGCAGCGGCGCGAGATGAGGGTGCAGCTCGGCCCGACGAAGGGCAAGGACTCGGCGACGACGCTCGGGCCGTGGCTGGTCACGGCCGACGAGCTGGAGTCCTATCGCGACGGTGACGGGTTCCTGGAGCTCGACCTGCGGGTGTCGGTGAACGGCACGGAGATCGGCCAGGACCTGCTGTCCAACATGGGCTGGCCGTTCGAGGAGCTCGTTTCCTACGCCTCGCGCGGCACCTGGGTCCGGGCCGGGGACGTGCTGGGCTCCGGGACCTGCGGCAACGGCGGCTGCCTCGCCGAACTGTGGGGCCGCGGCCGCGAGCTGCCGCCGCTGGCGCCGGGCGACGTCGTGGAGATGACCGTCGAGGGCATCGGGACGATCCGCAACACCGTCGTCGCCGGGGTCGAGCTGCCCCCGGTGCGGGCCGCGCGGCCCCGGCCGCGGAAGCGCAAGCGATGAGGGTCGCCGGCAAGGTCGTCGTGGTGACCGGCGCCGGGCAGGGGCAGGGCGCGGCGGAGGCGCGGCTGCTCGCCGAGGAGGGCGCCCGGGTGATCGGCGTCGACCTGGGCGCCTCGCCGGTGGAGCCGTTGCCCGGGGTCGAGTACGTGCAGCTCGACGTCACCGACTCGGCGGGCTGGGCCGCGCTGGCGTCCCGGCTGGAGCGGGTGGACGGGCTGGTCGCGAACGCCGGGGTCACCTGGCGGGCGCGGCTGGACGAGGTCGACCCGGCCGACCTGGCGCGGGTGCACGACGTGAACGTCGGCGGGGTGGTGCGGGCGATCCAGGCGGTGCTGCCGCTGATGCCCGCGGGCGGGTCGATCGTGACGGTCGGGTCGGTGGCGGCGCTGACCGGCCACTACCCGGTGGCGTACACGGCGAGCAAGTGGTCGTTGCGCGGGCTGACGCGGGCGGCGTGCCTGGAGCTGGGCTCGCGCGGGATCCGGGTCAACGCCGTGCACCCGGGCTACATCGAGACACCGATGACCGCGTCGGCCGCGGCGGCCTTCCGGGACGCGAACATCGCCGAAACCCCGCTGGGGCGCACCGGAACCGTCGACGAGGTCGCGCCGCTGGTGGTGTTCCTGCTTTCGGACGAGGCGTCGTTCATCACGGGCGCGGAGATCCCGGTCGACGGCGGCCTGACCGCGCACGGTGGCGTGAAATCGATCAGTGACAGACTTCTGAAGGGTATCTGATGTTCGAGTACTTCCCCGGCAACTACGTCTGGAACCTGGGCGTCGTGGCGACGCTGAACAGCGGCGGACTGATCGACGAGGTCGACCGCGCGTGCCGCCCGATCAAGGAGGCCGCGCAGCGCGGTGAGGACGCCGGGACGGCCGACTTCCTGGCGGCGTGGACCGCGCTGACCGACCAGCTCGTGGGGCAGGCGGAGGAAGCGGAGGCGGCGGGGCACACCCGCACCGCGCGGCAGCTGTACGCGCGGGCGACGAACTACCTGTGCCAGGCCGAGCGGATGCAGAGCGCCTCGGCGCCGGGCAGGCTGGACACCTACCGGCGGGTGCTTTCGTTGCAGGAAAAGGCATTTGCGCCCGGGGTGTCGCGGGTCGAGATCCCGTACGAGGGCACAACGCTGCCCGCGTACTTCAGCGCGGCGCCGGTCGACGGTCCGGCGCCGGTGATGATCATGTGGAACGGGCTGGACTCGACGAAGGAGCACATGTACTCCTCCGGGCACTGGGAGGAGCTGGCGGCGCGCGGGATCTCGTGCCTGATGGTGGACTGCCCCGGTTCCGGCGAGGCGTTGCGGCTGCAGGGCCTGACGGCGCGCGTGGACACCGAGGCGTGGGCGTCGGCGTGCGTGGACTACCTGGTCGGCAGGTCCGATGTGGACTCCCCGCGGATCGGCCTGGCGGGCTGGTCGCTGGGCGGCTACTACGCGCCCCGCGCCGCCGCCTTCGAGAAGCGGCTCGCGCTGGTGGTGGCGTGGGGCGCGAACCACGACTGGGGAGCCGTCCAGCGGCGGCGGCTGGAGCGCGAGGGCGAGCGGCCGGTGCCGCACTACTGGGAGCACGTGCTGTGGGTGTGGGGCCACGACGACCTGACGGAGTTCATCGACTTCGCGGACGCCGTCAACCTGGACGGCGTGGTGGAGAAGATCGACGTCCCGTTCCTCATCTGCCACGGCGAGAACGACCGGCAGATCCCGCTGGCGTACGCGCACCGGTCGTACGAGCAGGCCACCGCCAGCCCCCGGCGCGACCTGCGGATCTTCAGCGCCGCCGAGGGCGCGACGGAGCACATCGGGCTGGACCACCTGCCCCACGTGAGCAGCTACGTGGCCGACTGGGTGGCCGACGTGTTCGAGGGTCGCTGACCGAATGGTGGTGTCCCCGCCACAGGGCGGGGACACCACCGAGCGGAAAGGCGCGCCCGTGCCTCCACCGCCGGGCCGCGCGACCCGCACCCGGTCAACCTGCCAACCGCGCCCGCGCGTCCATCAGCGCGAAGCCCAGCAGGTTCAGCCCCGGCCACCGCTCCGGCTCCCCGGCGCGCGGATCGTCCGCCGCGACGCCGATACCCCAGATCGCATCCACCGGGCTGGCCTCCACCAGCACCCGCGAACCCGTGCCCCACAAGAACCGCCCCAGCTCCGGGTTCTGGCCGAACTTCGCGACCGATCCGGCGACCACGATGTCGTACCGGGACGCCTCCCAGCGGGCCGGCTCGAAGCCCGCCACCTGGCGGCCCAGCTCCTTCGCTCGCCCGGGGTGCGGGGCGCGCAGCACCTCCTCGGCCACCGCCGAGTCGCCGAACAGCTGCGCCTTGCGCCACATCATGTAGTGCTCCGCCGTGGCGAACTCGCGCCCGTCCACGGTGAACGGCGCCGGCCACCACTGGCTCAGGCACCCGCGCCCCGCACTGCCGTCCGGCTCCGGCCGGTGGCCCCAGAAGAACAGGTACTTGACCCGCTCGCCCCGCCGCACCCGTTCGATCAACTCCGCTCGCACAACCGGCAGTATCGCCGATCAGAAGCCGGAGATCACCGTCTTTCCGACGGTCCGCCCGGTCTCCGTCTGCTCGTGCGCCTGCCGCACCGTCGAAGCGTTGATCGGCTTCAGCTCGGTCGTCAGCGTGGTCCGGACGGTACCCGCGTCGACCAGTTCGGCGACGTGCGCGAGCAGGTTGTGCTGGGCGATCAGGTCCCAGCCGTGCAGCGGCCGGGTGAACATGAGCTCCCAGTGGAAGCTGATGCTCTTCCCCTTGAGCGGCAACAACTCCAGCCCCGGCGGCTCGTCGATCGCGGTGATCGCGCCACCCGGCCGCAGCAGCTCGGCGAACTCCTCGATCCGGCCGGCGGTGTTCGGCGAGAACACGTAGTCCACGCCGTCCGGCGCCACCTCCCGCACGCTCGCGACCAGGTCCCGGTGGTCGGCCACGTGGTGGGCGCCCATCGAGCGCACCCACTCCCGCGACTCCGGCCGGGACGCGGTCGCCACCACGGTCAGCCCGGTCAGCGCCCGCGCCAGCTGGATCAGGATCGACCCGACCCCGCCCGCGCCGGCGAGGACCAGCAGCGTGCCGGTGCTGTCCGGGCCGACCCGGAACCGGTCGTGCAGCGTCTCGTACGCGGTGATGGTGGTCAGCGGCAGCGCCGCGGCCTGCGCGAACGACAGGCTCCGCGGCTTCGGGCCCACGATGCGCTCGTCGACGACGTGGTACTCGGCGTTCGTGCCCGGCCGGTCGATCGTGCCCGCGTAGTAGACCTCGTCACCGGGCTGGAAGAGGGTCACCTCGGCGCCGGTCGCGGTCACCACGCCGGCCGCGTCGAAGCCGAGCACCCGCGGCTCGCCGCCCGGGTCGGAGCCGGCGCGCACCTTCGTGTCGACGGGGTTGACCGACACCGCCTCGACGCGCACCAGGAGGTCGTGCGGCCCCGGCTCCGGGACCGGCAGTTCGACGTCCTCGAATGCGGCGGGATCGGTAATGGGCAGGGACTTGCGGTAGGCAACCGCGCGCATGGTCGTCATACCCGGTGACGGTAGTAGGAAGGTAGTAGTTACCTGCAAGGCGTACAAGTTCCCATCGGGTACCATCGCAGCGTGCAGACCTGTGGTCCGAAGGACGTCTACGCCGCCGCGTGCCCGTGCCGGGACATGCTCGACCTGCTGGCGAACAAGTGGAGCGCGCTCGTGCTGGGCGCACTGGAGGGCGGCCCACAGCGGTTCGGCGCGCTGCGGGCTCGGCTGCAGGGCATCAGCCCGAAGGTGCTGACCCAGACGCTGCGCAAGCTCGAGTCGCACGCGCTGATCGAGCGCGAGGTGTTCCCGGACGTGCCGCTGCGGGTGGAGTACCGGCTGACCCCGCTCGGCGCCGACGCGGCCGTCCCGCTGGCCGCGCTGCGCACCTGGGTGGAGGACAACATCGACCGCTTTCCGCAGCCCGCCTGAGAAAAGCGCGCTTGACCTCGAGTTAGCTCGAACTTCTAACGTCGTGGCCATGACGGATGCGACGGCGACCGCGGTGCGGATGCCACCCAGGACACTCCTTCTCACGCTGCTCGGCGTCAGCACGATGACGATCATGGCCAGTGCCACCATCACCCCGGCGCTGCCGGGCATGGAACAGCACTTCGCGGCCACCCCGAACGCCGCGCTGCTGGTCCGCCTCGTCCTCACCCTCCCCGGGCTCGCGATCATGCTCGCCGCGCCGGTGCTCGCCCGGCTGAGCGGCCGCGCCGGGCGGGTCCGGGTGCTCACCGCCGGGCTGGCGCTCTACGTCGTCGGCGGCGGGTCGGGCCTGGTGCTCGACTGGCTGCCCGGGCTGCTGGCCGGCCGCGCCCTGCTCGGCGTCGGCATCGCGGCCATCATGGTCACCTCGACGGCGCTGCTGGCCGACCACTACCCGGCCACCGAGCACGGCCGGGTGCTGGGGCTGCAGGGCGCCGCGATGGGCTTCGGCGGCGTCGTCGCACTGCTGCTCGGCGGGGTGCTGGCCGACCTGAGCTGGCGCGGGCCGTTCGCGGTGTACCTGCTGGCGGTGCCGATGGTCGTGCTGGTCCTGCGGTTCGTGCCCGAGGCGCCGAAATCCCCGCCCGCGCCCGGCGGTCCACAACGGACACCGCGGTTGTTCGGCCTGTACGCCCTGATGTTCCTCGGCGTGGTCGTCTTCTACACGGTGCCCACGCAGGCGCCGTTCTGGCTGGGCGCGGTCACCGGCGCCGGCCCGGTCGTCGTCGGCGTGCTGATGGCCGCGCTGAACCTCGTCATGACGCTGGTCGGCCTGAACTTCCGGCGGCTGCGGGCCCGGTGGGACTTCCGCGTCCTCGCCGCCGTGCTCTTCGCCGCCTACGCGGCCGGGCTGGTCGTGCTCGGCCTCGCGGGCGGCATCTGGATGGCGGCACTCGGCATGCTCGTCACGGGCGTCGGCATCGGCCTGCAGAATCCGGTGATGAACGGTTGGGTGGTCGCCTCGGTCGACCCCGCGGCCCGCACCCGCGCGCTCGGGATGCTGACGTCCGCGTTGTTCCTCGGCCAGTTCGCCTCGCCGCTGCTGGCGCAGCCGGTGGTGGACGGCGTGGGCCTCGGCAACACCTTCGTCCTCGCCGGCGCCCTCGGCCTGGTGGTTTCCGTGGTCCTGGTTTTCCTGCACGGGCGGGCAACCTCGGATTCTCCCGCCGCGTGAGGAGGTGCGTAGGCCCACGACAGGGAGGACAGGGCATGCGCATCAAGGGAATTCTCATGGGTACGGCGGCCGGGGCGATCGGGCTGGCATTGTTCGCGGCACCTGCCGCGAACGCGGCGGCGCCGGTGGACTGCGACCCGAACCCCGGCTCGACCGGCTCGTGCGGGTGGGTGAACGTGGTGCCGGAGGTGGTCCACCGCGGGGACGTGGTGGACGTGGAAGCCAACTGCCTCAACGCGGTGGCGCTCCCCGAGTCCGACGTGCTGCTGAACTTCACGCCCACCGGCGAGCCGACGCACTGGTCGGCGACGGTGTCGCCGAAGGCGAAGCGGGGCGCGCACACCGTGTCGATCACCTGCCCGGAAAACACCTACACGAAGACGTTCTACGTGGTCCGATGAGGACGGACGGCGCGCTCGCCCGGCCACTGGCCGGGCGGCGTGACCGCGGGTAGCGTCCAGGCCATGAGGCCCGCTCGCCACCAGCAGGATCCGGCGCACGCGCAGTGGATCCTCGTCGACGCCCGGCACGGGCCGAAGGTGGGTCTCCTGCTCGCGATGGGGAACGCGAGCTACCACGGGGTCGCGCCGCGCAACGCGCTCGACCACCGCGTCGCCCAGTACCTGCTGCGGCAGCGCCTGGACCAGGCCGTCCGGACGGGCCGCCCCGCCGACGCGGCGCGCGTCGCTTACGCGGGCCGCGAGTGGCAGGTCCGCGTCCGGCCGGTCCGGGCGCCCGTCTCCGCCGCGGTCGTCGGCGCGCTCGCCTGCTACATCGAGGCCTCCGCCGACTGGGCCGACCACCCCCCGCCGGTCGTGGGCAGCTGGGAATGGCGCATCACCGAGGGTGGCACCGACCACCGCAACGTCGTCGCGTGGAGCGACGAGACCTTCGAGCTGTACGGGCTGGCGCCGCCGGAGGACCGCTCCGCCCCCGCGGACGCCCAGCCCCGCTTCCCGCACGGCCGCTGGTGGGACGGCACGTACTACCTGAACAACCTGGTGATGGACTCCTGGCGGCCCGCGGTCCGGGAGTTCCGCGACGCGCTGCTGCGCGACCGCGCCGGCGAACTGTACCTGTGCAGCTACAAGGCTCAGCACCGCGCGTCCGGCGAACCGGTCGCGCTGCGGCTCGCCGGCCGGGCGGATCCGGACCGCCCGGGCTGGTTCCGCGGCCTGGTCACGCGGGACGCCGGGGCGCGCGAGAACGTCCCCGTCCCGGCGCCCGGGCCGCTGGTCCGCGCGCTGCTCCTGGCGTCGCGGGATCCGGTGGTCGTGGTCGACCGCGTGCTGGAGGAACTGGAATCGGCCAACGCCCTGTTCGACGCGCTCAACCTCGCGGTGCCGTCGGACCACCACATCCGCAAGCTGGTGCACCCGTTCGACGTCCCCGCCATGTCGAAACTGCTCAACGCCGCGGCCGCGGACCCGGACCACGTGGTGGGCCCGCAACGCCTGCGGCTGGCGACGCTGTCCGCGGAGGTGTGGCGGGAGTTCGACGTGATTGCGGTCGGCGGCGCCGCGAGCGACGGCCCGGCGCGGCACGTGGTGTGCCGTCTCGCCGCGGTCTAACCCGGCACCCGCGCGACCGCGCCACGCATCGCGCGTTTGGCCCAGTCGGTGTAGCTGACCTGCCGTCCCGGTTCGGCGAGGCAGTCCGTCAGGTAGGTCACCGGCGTGACCAGGGACAACCCGTCGAAGAACCGCTCGACCTGGGACACGTTGCGCAGCACGTACGGCGTGCCCAGTTCGCGTTCGTAGACCTCGGAGAGCAGGTAGAACGGCGGCAGCGACTCGGCGGGCATGTCCTCGCCGCACCCGATGGACAGGGTGAAGCAGCTGCCGGGGGCCAGCCGGTCGGTGTACTGGCGCACGACGTCGTAGAGGTCCTCGCCGTGGCAGAGGCGGACGAACGACAGCACGCACAGCATCCCGAGCCACACCGGCTCGCCCAGGTCCAGCCGCTCCGCGGCCTGGTCCAGCACGCGTTCCGGCTCACGCAGGTCGGCGTGCAGGACGTGCGTGTTCCCGTTGCCGGACAACAGCTTCCGGTACTCCTCCACCGGCCCCAGCTCGTAGTCGACGTAGACGACGCGGGCGTCCGGGTGGCGGGGCTGCGCGACCTCGTGCACGTTGCCCCACCGCGGTAACCCGCAGCCGAGGTCGAGGAACTGCCGGATCCCCTGGTCGAGGGCGTAGCCGACGGACCGCACCAGGAACTGGCGGTTGAACCGGGCCGCCCGTTCCGGCACGTCCCGCTGCCCGGCGGGGAACTCGGCGACCATCCGGCGCGCCGCTTCGCGGTCGTGGCGGGTGTAGCCGCTGCCGCCGAGGTGGATGTCGTAGACGCCGCCGCAGGTCGCGCGATCCGTCGTGCACCGTGGCCCGTACGTCACCGGTCACCTCCCAGTCCGGCCAGCCGGGCGGTGAGCCCGGCGATCAGCAGGTCCAGCCCCACCTCTCGGGACATGCAGATCTCCACCAGTACCGCACGGGCCGCCAGCCCGCTCTCCGCGCCGAAGCCGGCGTCGGCGAGGCGCGCCGCGACGGCCTCCAGCAGCGGAGCGGCCGGGCCGGTTCCGGTGGCCGCCACCGCACCGACGCCCGGGTACCGGTCGAAGACGGCGCGCATCCGGCGGGCGAGCGCGCGGATCCAGCCCGCCCACTCGCCGTGCGCGGGGAGGCTGATCCCGGCGCACACGTCCGCCACGACGGCCGCCTCGACGTCCGCCCGGTTGCCGACGTGGTACCGGATCACGTTGGTGCGCGCGCCGACCGCGGCAGCCAGGTCCCGCATCGTCCAGCCGGACAGGCCCTGCCTGCGGGTCAGCTCCAGGGCGGCGGACACGACCACCGAACGCGTGATCGGCGCGCGCTCACGGATGGGCGTCGACATCCCGGCCCTCGATCGCGTGCGGCCGGAGCGGTCCCAGGTGGGGGCGGTCGCGGAGGGGGTGGACGAAGCCCGGCACAGCAGGATCCCGTTCGGCGAGGGGTCACGGCTGCCACACCCCATGATCGCGGGGACGGGCTCACCTCTTTCTATACCAGGAGCACCGCCACCGCCAACCCCCGTGCGGGGCAGGTCCGCCCCGTACTATCGACCGGCACTCATCGTGGTCGATGGGAGGAACGGTGGTCGCCGAGGAGGAGCCGACGGGCGTGCGCGCCCTGTGGCGTGCCCGGCGCGCCCCGGACGCCGCCGACGTGCTCGCCGCCGCGCGGGGCGTCGCCGGGCACCTCGCCGACGGGCTGTCCGGGCCGGGCGCGCGGGCGGCGGTGAAGGGCGTCCGGTCCCTGCTCGGCGTGCCCGCGGCCGGGCTGGCCGACCTCTCCGGCGCGACCACCTGGGCCGGTCACCCGTCCGACGAAGACGCGGCCCGCGAACTCGTCTCCGCCGTCCTGCACAGTGAGACACCGGCCGGGAAGGCGCCGCTGCGGGCGGTGCCCCTCGACGTCGACGACGAGCTCGCCGGGGTGCTCGTCGTCGAGGGCGAGGCGTCGCGCAAAGCCGTGCAGGAGGTCGCCCGGCTGGTCGCATCCGCGCTCGAACGGGGCAAGCTGGAGGCCTCCGCGGAGCTGGCGGCGCAGTCGGAACTGCGGGCGCTGCGCGCGGAGATCTCCCCGCACTTCGTCTACAACGCGCTCACCGTCATCGCGTCGCTGGTCCGCTCCGACCCCGACCGCTCCCGCGAACTGATGCTCGACTTCGCCGACTACATCCGGCACAGTCTCGCCAGGCACGGCGAGTACACCGCGCTCGCGGACGAGTTCCACGCCATCGAGACCTACCTCGCGCTGCAGCGAGCCGTCCTCGGCGACCGGCTGCGCGTGCAGATCCGCGTCGCGCCGGACGTGCTCGCCGTGCCGGTGCCGTACCTGGTGCTGCAGCCGCTGGTCGAAAATGCCATCCGGCACGGGATCGAGCCGCTCGGCAGGCCCGGCACGGTCTCGGTGCGCGGCGAGGCGGAAGGGAACGACTGCGTGATCAGCGTGGAGGACGACGGCGTCGGCATGCCGCCCGCGGACGCCGAAGCGGTGCTGTCCGGCGACGGTGAACGCGTTGGGCTGGCCAACGTCGACCGGCGGCTGCGCAGTGTGTACGGCCCCTGGTACGGCCTGGTCGTGGAGACCGCGCCGGGCGCGGGCACCCGCGTCGTGGTGCGGGTGCCGATGTTCCAGCCCGGGGTGGTCCTGCCGTGACCGGGTTGCGCGTGCTCGCGGTGGACGACGTGCCGCCCGCGCTGGAGGACATCTGCCAGCTGCTGCGGGAGGCGCCCGAGGTGGCGGAGGTGACCGGCGCCGGTGACGCGCTGACCGCGCTGCGGATGATCCAGAGCGAGCGGTTCGACGCGGTGTTCCTGGACATCTCGATGCCCGGCCTGGACGGGCTGGAGCTGGCCGGCCTGCTGGCGAAGCTGAGCGAACCGCCGGTGATCGTGTTCGTGACGGCGCACGACGGGCACGCGGTGACGGCGTACGGCATCGGCGCGGTGGACTACCTGCTGAAACCGGTGCGCGCGGAACGGCTGTCGGCTGCCCTGGGGAAGGTGTTGCGGATGCTGCCCGCCGGCGCGCCGAGGTCGCCCGGACTGGCCGACGCGCTCGCCGCGCTGCCGGTCGAGTCGCGGGGGCGGACGCGGTACGTGCGGCGCAGCGAGGTGCTGTTCGTCGAGGCGCAGGGCGACTACGTCAAGCTGCACACCCGCGGCGGGGTGCATGTGGTGCGGATGCCGATCTCGCGGCTCGCGGAGTACTGGGAGGGCAGCGGGTTCGTGCGGGTGCACCGCGGTTACCTGGTGGCGTTGGACGCGGTGCGCGAGCTGCGAAGCGACTCCGTGGGCGGGCTGCTGGCGCACACGGCGGCCGGGGACGTCCCGGTGAGCCGGCGGCACGCCCGGGAGCTGCGGGAACGCCTGTTGCGCGCGGCGCAGCGCAGCGAGCTGAACCAGCGGGGGCGGTGATGGTGAACGCTTGGCGGGTGCTCCCGGGTCGCGCTGTGGATCCCGGGACCGCGACGCCGGGGCGGCGCCCACAGCGCGGCGGCACCTCCGCGCCCCGCAACACCCACCGCCCGGCGGAGCTCCCCGCCCGGCGACCGGGCAGGTGCCCGGCGGCTGCCGCGCAACTCGGCCACGGTTCCCAGATGCCCTCACAACACAGGTGCAAGGCCGGGGTACTGGCCGCTACCCCGCGGGGAGGTGCTGAATGCCCAACCGCCGCGTCGCGGTGATGAGTCCGCAGACCCGGCTCGCCCATGCGCGTCGTAGGCAGCGCGGACGCTGGCGCCCGCCGCGGCTCGAAGCGGCCGACGCCGAGCGCGCCCTGCAGAACTACCGCCTGCAACGCCGCCGGGCGGTCGCCGCGCTGCTGCTGCTCTTCGCGGTCCTCGCGGGGCTGCCGGTCCTGTTCGCGGTCTGGCCCGCGCTCGACCACGCCCGCCTGGCGGGGGTGCCGGTTTCCTGGCTGGTGCTGGCGGTGGTGCCGTACCCGCTGCTCATCGGGCTCGGGCACTGGCACCTGCGCCGCGCCGAACGAGCCGAAAAACGTTGATGGCCGGCCACTCCGCACTCGCCTCACGCCGAACAAGCCAAACAGCGCTGATGGCCGACCACCGCGCACCCGCCCAGCACGCACGAGCACTGCTCCTGCAGCGAACAAACCGAGCGGCGCTGACGGTCAGCCACTTCGCGGCCAGCACCCCCGGGCACCTGTCCCGCGCCGAACGAACCGAGCAGCTCTGATGATCGATTTCCCCGCGGCCGCCCCGAACCCCGCTGCCCGCCACTCCCGCCCGCTGACCCCGCGCCGAACAATCCGAGCGGCCCTGATGATCGATCCCCTCGCCACCGCCCCGAACCCCGCTGCCCGCCACTCCCGCGCACTGGCCCCGCACCGAACAAACCGAGCGGCGCAGATGAACAGCCACTCCGCACTCGCCCCGCACCCCGCCGCCCAGCACGCCCAGGCATCGGCCCCGCGCCCGACTAACCGAGCAGCCCTGATGATCGATCTCCTCGCGGCCGCCCCGAAACCCGCTGCCCAGCACTCCCGCGCACTGGCCCCGCACCGAACAGGCCGAGCGGCGCTGATGGTCGGTCCCACCACGGCCGCCCCGCACCCGTCCCGCGCCGAACCAACCGGGCAGCCCTGATGGTCGGTCTCTTCGCGGTCGCCCCGGTCGTCCTCGTCACGCTCTTCATCGGGCTGCGCGGGGTCGCCGCCATGCGCACCACCTCCGACTTCCTCGTCGCCTCCCGGCGGGTCACCCCACTGCTCAACTCGGCCGCCGTGTCGGGCGAGTACCTCTCCGCGGCCTCGTTCCTCGGCGTCGCCGGGCTCGTCGTCAAGGACGGGGTCGGCGCGCTCTGGTATCCGGTCGGCTTCACGGCCGGCTACATCGCCATGCTCGTCCTCGTCGCCGCGCCCATGCGCCGCTCCGGGGCGCTCACCGTGCCCGACTTCGCCGAGGCCCGGCTCGCCTCGCCGGCGCTGCGCAGGCTCGCCGCCGTCGTCGTGCTGGTCATCGGCGCGCTCTACCTCGTGCCGCAGTTCCGCACGTCCGGCCTGGTGCTGAGCGTGGTCAGCGGCACGCCCTACTGGGTCGGCGTCGTCCTCGCCGGGGCCGCCGTCGCCACCACGCTCGCGCTCGGCGGCATGCGCGCGGCGACCTACGTGCAGGCCTTCCAGTTCGTGCTGAAGGTCGTCCTGTTCGCCGTCCCCGCGCTGTGGCTGGCGATCACGGCCGGCGCCGCCGCCCGCGACGAGGCCCTGCACCCCGCCGAATTCACCCAGCTGCGCCAGGACACCCGCGTGGTCTTCCGCGTCGACGTCACCCTGGAGGCCGCCCAGCCCATCCAGGCCAGGGAGCCCGACGGCACACCGGTCACCCTCGCCCCCGGCCCGCACACCTTCGCCGCGGGCGAGGAACTCGTCTTCCTCGCCGGACAGCCGGTCCCACAGCTGCCAGGCACCGCCCCGCCGGGCGCCGCGGGCTGGGAACGGCCGCTGCTCAACCTGAACAACGAAGGCCACCCGCTGCTCGGCACGCTCGCCGTGCTGGTCGCGATCGTGCTCGGCACCATGGGCCTGCCGCACGTCATCATGCGCTTCCACACCAGCCCCGACGGCCGCGCCGCCCGCCGCACCGCCGCCCTCACCGTGGCGCTGCTGTCCGCGTTCTACGTGTTCCCCGGCGTCTACGGCGTGCTCGGCCGGGTCCTGGTGCCGCACCTGTACCTGTCCGGTGCCACCGACACCGCGGTCGTCGCGCTGCCGATGCAGGTCGACACCGGCTGGGCGGGCACGTTGTTCACGGGCCTGCTCACCGCGGGCGCCTTCGCCGCGTTCCTCGCCACGTCGCTGGGCCTGCTGCTGGCGGTGTCCGGCGCGATCGCGCACGACCTCGCGCCGGGCGGGCTGGCCCGGCTGCGCGGCACCGTCGTCGCCGCCGCGGCCGCGGTCGTGCTGCTCGCGCTGTTCGCCGTGCACCTCGACGCGGGCGTGCTCGTCACGTGGGGGTTCACGGTCGCGGCGTCCACGTTCTGCCCGCTGCTCGTGCTCGGCATCTGATGGTCGCGGCTGACCGCGCGCGGCGCGATCGCCGGGGTCCTCACCGGACTGCTCGCGACGTCCGGGGCGATCCTCGCGACACTGGCCGGTGCGGACGTGCACGGCGTGCTCGCGATCCTGCTCGCCCAGCCCGCGCCCTGGTCGGTTCCGCTGGCTTTCGGCACGATGGTGGTGGTGTCCCTGCGCGGGCGGCCGCCTGCCTGGGCGATCACCGCCATGTTGCGGCTGCACCTGGACGAGAACCCGCCGCGGCAGGCCGCTCCGCGCCGCCGTTCGACCGGTTTCCGCGACCGCTTGTCGACCGTTCGTCGCGCCCGCTGACGGTTGGTCGCCACGCCACGGCGTCGCACGTCGTGACCTCCTAACGTGTCCGCCACCACACGACAAGGAGGTCTCCAGTGGCGGCCACCGAGCACGATCTCGGCCACGAGGAGTGGACGAAGGTCCACTCCAGCCCCGAATTCGCGCAGCTGCGCCGAAGGCTGCGGGGCTTCGTCTTCCCGATGACCGCGTTGTTCCTGGGCTGGTACCTGCTCTACGTCCTGCTCGCCGACTACGCGCACGGGTTCATGTCGACCAAGCTGATCGGCAACTTCAACGTCGGACTGCTGCTGGGACTGCTGCAGTTCGTGTCCACGTTCCTGATCACCGGCCTGTACGTCCGCTTCGCCAACCGGAAGCTGGACCCGATCGCCGACCGCATCCGTGAGGACGTCGAGGGAGGCGCGCGATGAACCTCGCCGCGGGAGTCGCGGGCAGCAGCCCCGCGCTCAACATCAGCATCTTCGGCCTGTTCGTGGCCGTCACACTGGTGATCGTGCTGCGCGCCAGCCGGAACACCAAGACCGCGTCGGACTACTACGCGGCCGGGCGCGCGTTCACCGGGCCGCAGAACGGCGTCGCGATCGCCGGTGACTACCTGTCGGCCGCGTCGTTCCTCGGCATCGCCGGCGCCATCGCGGTGTACGGCTACGACGGGTTCCTGTACTCCATCGGCTTCCTGGTGGCGTGGCTGGTCGCGCTGCTGCTGGTCGCGGAACTGCTGCGCAACACCGGCAAGTTCACGATGGGCGACGTGCTGGCGTTCCGGATGCGGCAGCGGCCCGTCCGCGCGGCGGCGGCGACGTCCACGCTCGCGGTGAGCTTCTTCTACCTGCTGGCGCAGATGGCCGGCGCCGGTGTGCTGGTTTCGTTGCTGCTGGGCGTGTCCAGCGGGGTCGGGCAGTCGGTGGTCATCGCGGTCGTGGGTGTCGTGATGATCATCTACGTGCTCGTCGGCGGCATGAAGGGCACCACCTGGGTGCAGATCATCAAGGCGGTCCTGCTGATCGCGGGCGCCGCGCTGATGACCGTGTGGGTGCTGGGCAAGTACGGGCTCAACCTGTCCGCGCTGCTGCAGGGCGCGGTGGACCGCTCCAGTGAGGCGGTGCTGAACCCGGGCGCCCGCTACGGCGCGACCGGCACGTCCAAGATCGACTTCCTGTCGCTGGGCCTGGCGCTGGTGCTCGGCACGGCCGGTCTGCCGCACGTGCTGATGCGGTTCTACACCGTGCCGACCGCGAAGGAAGCCCGTCGTTCCGTCGTGTGGGCGATCGCGCTCATCGGCCTGTTCTACCTGTTCACGCTGGTG
The DNA here is from genome assembly GCF_000231075.2 of Amycolatopsis sp. ATCC 39116. NCBI lineage: Bacteria > Bacillati > Actinomycetota > Actinomycetes > Pseudonocardiales > Pseudonocardiaceae > Amycolatopsis > Amycolatopsis sp. ATCC 39116. The sequence continues at coordinate 27,678 of NZ_AFWY03000038.1, forward strand.
CTCGGCTACGGCGCGAACGCGCTCGTCGGCGCGGACGTGATCCGCAAGGCGCCGGGTTCGGAGAACGCGGCGGCGCCGCTGCTGGCGCTGGAACTGGGCGGGCCGGTGCTGCTCGGGTTCATCGCCGCGGTCGCCTTCGCGACGATCCTCGCCGTGGTGGCAGGGCTGACGATCACCGCGTCGGCGTCGTTCGCGCACGACATCTACGCGAACGTGATCAAGAAGGGCAAGGTGGACGACCCCAACGGCGAGGTGCGGGTCGCCCGGATCACCGCCGTGGTGATCGGCGCGGTCGCGATCGTCGGCGGCATCCTGGCGAAGAACCAGAACGTCGCGTTCCTGGTGGCGCTGGCGTTCGCGGTGGCGGCGTCGGCGAACCTGCCGACGATCCTGTACTCGCTGTTCTGGAAGCGGTTCAACACCTCGGGTGCGCTGTGGAGCATCTACGGCGGCCTGGCGATCACGATCACGCTGATCGTGTTCTCGCCCGCCGTGTCCGGGACGTCGAAGTCGATGCTGCCGAACGCGAACTTCGACTGGTTCCCGCTGCAGAACCCGGGCCTGGTGTCCATTCCGGCGTCGTTCCTGCTCGGCATCGTCGGCACGTTGCTGTCGAAGGAACACGACGAGCGCAAGCACGCGGAGATGGAGGTCCGCTCGCTGACCGGCGCCGGCGCCGAGAAGGCGACGGCGCACTAGCCGCCCCGCCTTCTCCCCGAGCCCCGGCGCCGCTGCCCTGGCGCCGGGGCTCGCTCATGCCGAAGCGCCCTCCACGGCAAGTGCCACACGGTGGCCACGCGCGATCCCTCCCCGCGCCTCAACCCGCACCGACGCGCCGCCCCATCCAGCGGCGCCCCGCCAAGCCCGAGCACCATCGCCGCAGTGCCAGGCCACCCCCAAGCCGAAGCGCCGTCGCACCCGGCAAGTGCCATTCGGCGGAACCGCGCCGCTGCCCTGGCGCCGGGGCTCGCTCACGCCGACGCGCCGCCCACGGCAAGTGCCACACGACGGTCCGGCCCCAGGCGGGCCGGGCCTGGTTGCAATCCCACTGCGCGCCTCAACGCCGCACCCACCGCCCCTCCCGGGCGTTCCACCACCGCTGCCGGACGTCGTGGCCCGCTTACGCCGGGCGGGCCATTCCGCCCGGAATGCCATCGCCAGTGCCGGGCCACCTTCACGTCGAAGCGCCGTCCACCAACGCCATTCCCAGTGGGGTCAGTGAATGACGCACCGTGTTGCGGTTGCGGTGGCTCGCGATCAGGCCGGCCGCCCGCAGCACCGACATGTGCTTGCTCGCCGCTGACGGGGTCACTCCCAGGCGCGCCGCGAGGTCCGAGGTGCTGCACCCGGCCGCCGCCAGGACCATCGCCGCCGCGCGGGTCGGGCCCAGCAGCGCCGCCAGGGCGCGTGGGGTGGCGTGCGGGGCACGGCGGACGCGCGGGTCTTCGGCCGCCGCGGGGTATCCCAGGCGCACGGGGCCCGTCGAGCCGGGCACGATCCACGGCTGCACCGTGAAGTAGGTGGGCACCAGCAGCACCCCGGCCGTCCGCCGCGGCGTGCCGGGGCTCGCCACGCCCGTCACCAGGTACGGCGGCTCCCACCGCAGCACCGGGCGCAGCGTGGCCAGCAGACCGTCCACCCCGCCGTCGGCCAGCGCCTGGATCCGCGCCTGCCGGTCCACTTCGACCCGCGCCCGCACGGTGTCCCAGTGCGGCGCCAGCGCGACCATGAAGTACTCCCGCAACGCCTGCACCAGCCGAGACAGCGCGGCGTCCGAGCCGGACCGCAAGGCCGCGGCCCACGGCGGCAGTCCACGCGGCTCCGGCAGCGCCGCCAGCGCGGCCCGCACCCGGTCCGGCGGCGTGCCCAGCACCGCCGCGAGCCCGGACGCCAGGTCACCGCCCGCGGGCAGCAGGAACTCCGGCACCTCCCCCGAGGTGTACAGCCACCGCAGCACCGGGAACGACTCCGGCAGCCGGCCCTGGACCCGGCGTCGCCACCAGCCGAACGCCACCTCCTCGTCCCGCAGCAGCCGCACGCTGCTCGCCAGCTCCCAGCACGGATCGGCGGCGTTGCACAGCCCCACGCGGGTCAGGTCGCGCGATTTCAGCTCCAGGCGCACCGGCGATCCTCTCCGCGAAAAAACTGTGGCCGCACTGGAGAGATCGTTCGCGATACCGGTCCGTTACACCGTTGAACAGCGTTGTTGAGCGTCCGGGAAATGTGGTCGACTCCGGAGCGCCCCCGCGGCGAAGATCCAGACTCCGGGGTGCGGCCGGAGGATTCCGCGCCCCGTCACGGAATGGGGAACCCATGAGAAGACTGAAGCGGCCGTTCGCGGCCGCGGCACTGCTGGCCGGCCTGCTCTCGCTGTTCGTGGCGCCGAGCGCGGGCGCGGCCCAGCAGGCAGGCGAGCCGGTCACGTCGCTGGACGGGCTGGTGCTGCGCCCGGCGCACCCGAACCAGGTCAAGGGCGGCGTCAACACGATGGCCGAGGAGCAGGCCTACCTGCTCGGCCCGGCCTCGGACCCGGGCCGCTGCCTGGACGCCGACCTCAACACCATCAACCGCAACGGCACCAAGGTGCAGCTGTGGGCGTGTGACGAATACGCGGCTCAGCAGGCCTGGTACATCCGGCAGATCCCGGAGGGCTACTACCGGTTCCAGAACGCCTACAGCGGCCGCTACCTCGACGCCGACCTGAACACGATCAACCGCAACGGCACCGTCGTGCAGCTGTGGGACTACGTGGCCGGCGCGAAGAACCAGTGGTTCGCCGTCAACGAGATCCCCGAGGGCTACCTGCGGCTGCAGAACGTGCAGAGCGGCCGGTACCTCGACGCCGACCTGAACACCAGCTACCGCAACGGCACGGTCGTGCAGCTGTGGCAGTACGTGGCGGGCGCGCAGAACCAGTGGTGGTTCTGACGCTCCCGTGAACGCCGGGCGCCGGTTGCCGGCGCCCGGCGTTCGTCCGGTCAGAGCAGTTTGTCCAGCGTGATCGGCAGGTGGCGCACCCGTTTACCCGTCGCGTGGAACACCGCGTTCGCCACGGCCGCCGCCACTCCCGTGATACCCACCTCCCCGGCGCCGACGATGCCCAGCGGCGTCGTGGGGTCCGGGTCGTCCAGTGTGGACACTTCGATGCGTGGCACGTCGGCGTGCACGGGCACGTGGTACTCGGCCAGGCTGGGGTTCATGATCCGCCCGGTGCGCGGGTCCACCAGGGTCTCCTCGGACAGGGCCATGCCGATGCCCATCACGATCCCGCCGCGCAGCTGGCTCGCCGCGGTCTTCGCGTTGACCACCGTGCCGATGTCGAACACCCCGAGCCACCGCGAGATCCGCACCTCGCCGGTGTCCGGGTCGACGCGCACCTCGCAGAACTGCGCCCCGGTCGCGGCCCGCACCCGCCGCCGGTCGCGCACGAACCGGCCGATGAGCCGGGCTTGACCGGCGAGGCGGCCGAAGCGGCTGTCCGACCCGACCGAGACCTCCACGTGCGGCACTCCCGCCCGCCGCACGGCCGCCACCAGGTCCCCGGACCCCTTCGGCAGGCGCCGCTTCAGCTTCTCGGCCGCTTCGAGCACGCTGGCCGCCACGCTCGCGGTCTGCGTCGAACCGCCCGCGGTGGGCGCCACCGGCAGCGCCGAGTCGCCGTACTCGACGCGCACCGCGTCGACCGGCACGCCGAGCGCGTCCGCGGTGATCTGCGCCTGCGCCGTCGCCGCGCCCATGCCCATGTCCTGGAAGCCGCAGCGCAGGAGGACCGTGCCGTCGGCCGACAGCCGCAGCGTCACGTTGGCGGTGAACAGCCACGCCGGGTGGTAGGCCGTGGCGACCCCCATCCCGACCAGCCACCGGCCGTCGCGCGTCGCGCCGGGCTCCGGCGCCCGGTCCCGCCAGCCGAACCGCGACGCGCCGGCTTCGTAGACCTCCCGCAGCCTGCGGTGGGTGAACTCCTTGCCGTCCAAGGGGTTGCGCTCGGGTTCGTTGCGCATCCGCAGCTCGATCGGGTCCATGCCGAACTCGGCGGCCAGCTCGTCGACCGCCGACTCGACCGCGAACGTGCCGATCGACTCGCCGGGCGCGCGCATCGACGTGTTCGGCACCAGGTCCAGCTCGACCGTGCTCGCCTGGATGAGGATGTTGTCCGCGCCGTAGAGGTGCCGCGACTGCGAGGTGACCTGCTCGGGCGCGCCGCCGACGCGGCCGGTGCGGGTCACGCTGGTGTGGATCAGCGCGGTCAGCGAGCCGTCCCGGTCCGCGCCGAGCGCGACGCGCTGGATCGACGGCGTCCGGCCGCCGACCGTGCGGTACACGTCCTCGCGGGTCAGCACGAGCCGCACCGGCCGTCCGGTCGCGCGGGCGGCCAGCGCGGCGAGGACCGTGCCCGGCCAGACCATGGCCTTGCCGCCGAAACCGCCGCCGACGAACGGCGCGATCACCCGCACGTCGGCGACGGGCACGCCGAAGCGGACGGCGAGGTGGTTGCGGCACCAGTCGATGGACTGGGTCGATTCGTGCACGGTGAGGCGGTCGCCGTCCCACTCCGCGATGGTGGCGTGCGGTTCGATCGCGTTGTGCTGGTGCGGCGGCGTGGTGTACCGGTGGTCCACGGTCACCGGCGCCTCGCCGAACGCCTTCTCCGCGTCGCCCTTCTTCGCCTCGCCCGGGGAGACCGGGCTGTACGGCTGCTTCTTCGCGTGCGGCGCCATCGACTCGAAGTCCACAGTGGAGGGCAGCAGCGTGTACTCCACGCGCACGAGCGCCGCCGCTTCCTTCGCCGCGGCCGAGGTTTCCGCCACCACCACGGCGACCGGCTGCCCGTCGAAGTGGACCTCGTCGTCCTGCAGGTAGTTCACCGAGGTGCCGGACACCAGCGTGCTGAGGTTGAGCGGGTTCACCTTGGGCGCCGGCTTGAGCGGGGGCGCGTTGTGGTGGGTCAGGACGGTGATGACGCCGGGCACCGCGCTCGCCGCCGTGGTGTCGAGGCGGGTGACGCGGCCGCGGCTGATCGTGGCGTGCACCAGCGCGGCGTGCGTGAGGCCGGGGCGGAGGTGCTCGGCCGCGAACCGCGCCGCGCCGGTCGTCTTGGCCGGGCCGTCGCGGCGGTCCAGCGGGGCGCCGATGACGCTCATGCCGCACCTCCCCCGGTGGCCAGCTGACGCAGGGTCGCCACGGTCGTGCGGACGGCCAGGCCGACCTTGAACGCGTTGGCTTCCCGGGTGATCGCGGGCGCGAGTTCGGCTTCGGCGGCGCGGCGGAAGGTGTCGTCGGTGGCCGGCGCGCCGACCAGGAGCCGCTCGGCCTCGGCCGCGCGCCACGGCTTCGTCGCGACGCCGCCGAGCGCCACGCGTGCCTCGGCGATCTCCCCGTCCTCGACGCGCAGCGCGGCGGCGACCGAGACCAGGGCGAACGCGTACGACGCGCGGTCGCGCACCTTGCGGTACCGGGAGTTCGCGGCCACCGGCACCGGCGGCAGCTCGACCGCGGTGATCAGCTCGTCGGGCGCCAGCGCCGTTTCGACGTGCGGGGTGTCGCCGGGCGCGCGGTGGAAGTCGGCGATGGGGATCCGCCGGGTGCCGCGGGTGCTCTCGACCTCGACGACGGCGTCGAGCATCGCCAGCGCGACGGCCATGTCGGAGGGGTGGGTGGCGATGCAGTGGTCGCTCACGCCGAGAACGGCCGTGGAGCGGGCGAACCCGTCGAGGGCGCCGCAGCCGCTGCCGGGTGTGCGCTTGTTGCACGGCGCGGCGTCGTCGTAGAAGTAGAGGCAGCGGGTGCGCTGCATCAGGTTGCCGCCGACGGTCGCCATGTTGCGCAGCTGGGCCGAGGCGCCGTGCAGGATCGCGTGCGCCAGCACCGGGTACCTGGCGCGGATGACCGGGTGGGCGGCGAGGCGGCTGTTGCGCACGAGGGCGCCGATGCGGACGCCGCCGCCGGGCAGCTCCTCGACGGCGGTCAGCGGCAGGCGGCTGACGTCGACCACGGTGGCCGGCTGTTCGATGCCCTCGCGCATCAGGTCGACGAGGTTCGTGCCGCCGCCGAGGAACTTGGCGTCGCCGTCCGCGACGGCCGCGAGCGCGGCGGGCACGTCCGGGGCGCTGACGTAGGTGAACGATCTCATTCCGCGACCTCCCGGATCGCGTCGACGATGCCGTTGTAGGCGCCGCAGCGGCACAGGTTGCCGCTCATCCGCTCGCGGATCTCCTCGTCGCTCAGCTCCGGCGAGGTGGTCAGGTGCTCGGTGACGGCGCTCGGCGCGCCCTCCTTGTGCTCGGCGAGCATGCCCACCGCCGAGCACAGCTGGCCCGGCGTGCAGTAGCCGCACTGCAGGCCGTCGGCGCGGACGAACGCCTCCTGCAGCGGGTGGCCGAGCCCCTCGACCGTGGTGATCTCCCGCCCGTCGTACTGCACCGCCAGCGCGAGGCAGGAGTTGATGCGGTCGCCGTCGGCCAGCACGGTGCACGCGCCGCACGCGCCCTGGTCGCAGCCCTTTTTCGTGCCCGTCAGACCCAGCTCCTCGCGCAGCGCGTCGAGCAGGCTGACCTGGGGCGGGACGTCCAGCCGTTGCGCGGATCCGTTGACCCGCAGTGACACCTCGACCATGTCTGCTCCTCCCGGTTTCTCCCGAAGCTAGCAGGACACCGTCCTCTTAACAAGAGAACAGCGTCCTCTAATCGCGGGTCGTAGAATGATCCGGCGATGTCGAAAGAGTTCCTCCGCGCGCGACGCCCGGAGCACAAGCAGCAGCGACGCGAGGCGATCCTCGCGGCGGCGCGGGAGCTCGCGCTCACCTCGGGCGTGCGCAACGTCAGCCTGGGCAGCGTCGCGGCCGCGGTCGGGCTCGCGAAGTCCAACCTGGCGCGCTACTTCGCCACCCGCGAGGAGATCTACCTCGAACTGGCGGCGCAGGAGTTCCACGACTGGGAGACGGCTGCGCTGGAGCGCATCGCCGCGGCCCCCTCGCCCGACGGCGTGTTCGACGCGCTGGTGGAGACGCTCGAGGAGCGTCCCCTGTTCTGCGACCTGCTCTCGCACAGCTCGATCACGCTGGAGCACAACGTGACCGTCGAGGCGGCGCGTGCCTTCAAGCTACGGACAGCCGAGGCGCTGGCGAAGGTGTCGTCCGCCGTCGCGCGGGCGCGGCCGGACCTGACCGAGGACGAGGCGGGCGAACTGGTCGGCGCGGCGGCCGGTCTCGCCGCGCTGCTGTACCCGGCGGCCAACCCGCCGCCGGTGATGGCAAAGCTGTACGCGGAGGACCCGGTGATCGCCGCGTTGTGCATCCAGTTCGCCCCCACGGCGAAGCGGATGCTGCGGGCCCTGGCGGCGGGGCTGCCGACGCTGCGTGAGGGCCGGGACTGACCTTTTTTGTCCGGTGTGGACAGAATCGGCTGAACCCCTCGTCGGCGGCGGTTTCCGGCGCTAGGGTCCCCAGCGTGACGACGCTGTACGACCTGCCGCTGTCGGAGCTGTCCGAATACCGGCCGCCTCTGGACGAACCCACCGACCTGGACGCCTTCTGGGCCACCGCGCTGGCCGAGGCGGACCGGTCACCGCTGGACCCGGTGTTCCGTCCACAGGAGACTTTGCTGCGGACGGTGGAGGTGTTCGACGCGTCGTTCACCGGCGCGGCGGGACAGCGGATCTCGGCGTGGCTGCTGCTGCCGCGGGACCGGCCGGCGAAGTTGCCGTGCGTGGTGCAGTACCTGGGGTACAACCTGGGGCGCGGCCTGCCGCACGATTACCTGACGTGGTCGGCGTTCGGGTACGCACACCTGGTGGTGGACACGCGCGGCCAGGGCGGGAAGGCGGTGCCCGGCGCGACGGGCGACTCGTGGTCGGCCGGGCCGCACGTGCCAGGTTTCATGACACTCGGGATCCTGGACCCGGAGCAGTACTTCTACCGGCGGGTGTACGTCGACGCGGTGCGCGCGGTGGCGGCGGCGCGGGCGCACCCGTCGGTGGACGCGGACCGGATCGTGGTGGCAGGCGGCAGCCAGGGCGGCGGAATCACGATCGCCGCGGCGGCGCTCGCGCCCGGAGTCGCGGCCGCGATGCCGGACGTGCCCTTCCTGTGCCACTTCCGGCGCGGGGCGGAGATCGCTTCCGAGGGGCCGTACCTGGAGCTGGTGACGTGGCTGGCGGCGCACCGGCACCGGGCCGGGGAGGCGTTTGCCACGCTGCGGTATTTCGACGGGGCCGTGCTGGCTCCGCGGGCTTCGGCGCCTGCGTTGTTCAGCGTGGCGCTGCGGGATCCGGTTTGCCCTCCGTCGACGGTGTTCGCGGCGTTCAACCGGTGGGGCGGGGATGGGGAGATCCGGGTGTGGGAGTGGAACGAGCACGAAGGAGGGCAGGGGGCTCAAGTCGCCGAGCAGGCCTCCTGGTTGAGGCGGATTTTGTAGGCGCTACGCGCGTTTCTACTGCGTCGGCTTCACTTCGTTGCCGACTCGCATCGGGCAGCCGGCAACGAAAAGCAACAACCCCACCGACCAGTCCCCTCCCGCAACCCGATCCCCAGCCAAATCGGTTGCCGAGCCACCGGGTCAAGGCACGCTTTCCCGCCTTGACGCGGTGTCTCGGCAACCGAACAATTCAAGATCGGGTTCGGAAGGGGCTATCCGGGCGTAGCGAAGCGAGGCCGGCGCTTCCAGCCGCGCGCAGCGCAGAAACCCACGTAGCGCCCTCTAATCAACCGGCGCCGCCACCCCGAATCCCCCGTACTTGCCGGCCTTCGCGCGCTTTCGCACCTCGTCGAAGTGCCGGTGCACGGCCTCCTCAGCAGCATCGGCATCCCCCGCCACCAAGGCATCCACGATCGCCTGGTGACGCTTCGCCGTGGAGCTCGCCGAGCCGGCCGGGCCGCCCAGCTCGGCCTCCGCCGCCCGGTACACGTCCCAGAACAGGCGCGTCAGCTCGCGGGCCAGGTCGAAACCGGCCTCGGCGCAGATCAGGTCGTGGAACTCGCGGTCGGCGGCCGCGCTGTCCGGGCCCTTGCGCATCCGCGCCACACACGACTCCAGCGCCGCGATCAGCTCCGGCCGGTGCCGCCGCGCCACCCGGCGCGTCAGCTCGGTCTCCAGCATCTCCCGCACCTCGAGCAGGTCCCGCAACCGGCCCGTCGTCCCCGCCCCGGGCGTCCGGGTGCGGAACAGCAGCCACGTCCGCAGCGCCTCCGAACCGGCCGAGCCGACGAACGTCCCGTACCCGTGCCGCACCTCGACGATCCCCAGCGCCCGCAACGCCCGGATCGCCTCGCGGATCGAATTGCGGCTCACCCCGATGTCGGCCATCAGGTCCAGCTCGGTCGGCATCGGCGACCCCGGCGGGAGGTCCCGCTCGATGATCAGGTCGATGATCCGTTTGCTGATCTCGTCGCCGAGCTGAGGGCGTGCCACATCCAACTCCCCGCCTGCTGACCGCCGGATTTCCGGACATCCTACGTCAGACCCCTTGACCACGGGACGCGCCGCTGTTTACAGTCACCCGGTCGCAGGACGTCCTACGTCCTACTTCCATGCTCCGGCCTGATCAACGACGCACAAGTCAGGAGACGTCATGTCGCACAGCCTGTCCGGCCTCAGCCGCCGCGATTTCCTGCGGTACACCGGACTCGCCGGCACGGCCGCGGCCTTCTCGGTCACCCTGGGGGCCTGTGGCGGACCGGCATCCACCAACACCACGGGCAGCTCCACCGGCACGCTCACCGCGGTCATCGGCTACGGCAACAACCAGACCTGGGACCCGCTGCAGACGGCATCCGCCTTCTCGATGGCCGCCAACCTGCACTGCTACGAATCGCTGGTCGAGGGCGACCCGATCACCCGCGACCCGTTCCCCGGCCTGGCCAAGGCGCTCCCGGCCGACCTCACCGGCACCAGCCTGAAGTTCGAGCTGCGCGACGGCGCCAAGTGGCACGACGGCACCCCGGTGACCGCCGACGACGTCGTCTTCACCTACGCCCGCGTGCTCGACCCCAACGAAAAGGTGCTGGTCCACAGCTTCTTCGCGGACTGGCTCGCCGAAGTGCGCAAGACCGGCGAGAACTCCGTCGAGTTCGTGCTCAAGCACCCGTTCCCGTACGCCCTCAAGCGAATCCAGACCGCCAAGATCTGCCCCAAGCACGTCTTCGAGGGCAAGTGGAAGGACGCCGCGGGCGGCAAGGTCGTCGGCTCCGGCCCGTACAAGGTCGTCGAGCAGGCCCCGCTGTCCTACACCCGCTTCGAGAAGTTCGCCGAGTACAACGGCCCGCGCCCGGCGGCCTACCAGTCCATGCTGTGGAAGTCGATCGTGGACGCCGCGCCGCGCGTCGCGGCCATCTCCGGGGCCAACCCGGAGGCGCAGATCGTGGAGAACATCCCGGCCGCCAACGCCGAACAGCTGCGCAAGTCCGGCCGCAGCGTCGAATTCGCCGACGGCGGCAACAACCTGTTCCTGATGTTCAACACCGCGCACGCGCCGTTCGACAACAAGCTCGTGCGGCAGGCCCTGCACTACGCCATCGACAAGCAGAAGATGATCCAGATCGGCCTGCAGGGCGCGGGCACGGCGGCGACCTCGTTCATCAACCCGAAGCTGCCCGCGTCCCAGCCGGCCGCCAACGACTTCGCCTACAACCCGGACAAGGCCAGGCAACTGCTCCAGCAGGCCGGCGTCACCAACCTGGCGATCACCCTGTCCACCACCAACACCTCGCTCGTCTCGGACTGCGTGAAGGTCATCAAGGAGGGCTGGGACGCGATCGGCGTGACCACCACGCTGGACTCGCAGGACACCAAGGCGCTGTTCTCGAAACTGGACAGCGGCAAGGACTTCGAGGTCGTCGCCACCACCAACAACCCGCTGCAGTTCGGCAACGACCCGGACCTGCTGACCCGCTACTACTACGACAAGACGTCGGTGCTGATGACCACCTACGCCCGGTGGACCGGCCCGGAGTCGCAGGCCCTGCTGGACCTGCAGAACCAGGCCGCCGCGGAGACCGACGAGACGCGCCGCGCGCAGCTCACCAAGCAGCTGCTGGACCTGATCTCCGAGCACGCCGTCATCTACCCCGTGGTGTTCACCCAGCTCGGCACGGCGTGGAACGCGCAGAAGATCACCGGCGTGCGGGCGCAGGGCTACCCGGGCATCTACCTCAACCAGGCCAAGCCGGTCTGAGGGGCGCTGCCATGGCCGTCGTCGTGCGGATGCTGCTCGCCCGCATCCTCGCCCTGATCCCGCTGGTGCTCGGGGTGGTCCTGTTCGTCTTCATCGTCATGCAGTTCTCCCCCGTGGACACGGCGGTGGCCGCGCTCGGCGACGCCAACCCCACGCCGGAACAGCTCCAGCAGTTCCGGCAGGAGAACGGCCTGCTCGACCCGCTCCCGCTGCAGTATGTGCACTTCGTCTGGCACCTGCTGCAGGGCGACTTCGGCACCAGCGTGATCACGAAGGAGCCGGTCGGGCAGGTCATCGCCACCGCGCTGCCGCTGACCGTGCAGCTCACCCTGCTGGGCCTGCTGATCGCGATCGTCGCCGGGCTCGTGCTCGGCGTGACCTCGGCGCTGTTCCGCGACCGCTGGCCGGACCAGCTGATCCGGATCGTCACGCTGGCCGGCGTCGCCGCGCCCGCGTTCTGGATCGCGGTGCTGCTCGTCCAGTGGCTCGCGGTGGGCGAGGGCCTGTTCCCCACCAGCGGGTACGTCAGCCCGGCCGACTCGTTCGGCGGCTGGCTCAACTCGCTGGCGCTGCCCGCGATCTCGCTCGCGCTGCCGGTCGCCGCGCAGCTGACGCGCATCATCCGCACCTCGATGGTCGAGGAGCTGGACAAGGACTACGTCCGCACCGCGCGCGGCGGCGGCCTGCCGCCGGTGGTGGTCGTCGGCCGCAACGTGCTGCGCAACGCGCTGATCAACCCCCTCACCGTGCTCGGCCTGCGGGTCGGCTACCTGCTGGGCGGCGCCGTCGTGATCGAGACGATGTTCGCGCTGCCCGGGATGGGACAGAACATGATCCAGGCCGTCAAGGACGGCGACACCGCGAAGGTCCAGGGCTTCGTGATCACCATCGCGGTCGGGTTCGTCCTGGTCAACCTGATCGTCGACGTGCTGTACCTGATCGTGAACCCGCGCCTGCGGAGCCGGTCGTGATGCGGCAGCTGTACCGGCCCGGGCTCACGCAGCGCCTGTCCCGGCCCGGCATCCGGTTCCGCCGGTTCAACACCGCGTCGTGGATCTCGATCGGGGTGCTGGCCGTGCTCGCGCTGGTGGCGCTCATCGGCCCGCTGCTGGTCAAGGACCCCTACGCGCTGGGCACCGAGGTCACCGGGCCGAACGCCGCGCACTGGTTCGGCACCGACCAGTCCGGCCGCGACATCCTCTCCCGCGTGGTGCACGGCGCCCGCTGGTCGCTCGCGATCGGGCTCGGCGCCGCCGCGCTGGCGCTGGTCTGCGGCGCGCTGATCGGGGCGCTCGCGGCCACCTCCCGGCGCGGGGTGGACTCGGTGGTCATGCGCGTGCTGGACGTGCTGATGGCCTTCCCCGGCATCGCGCTCGCGGCCGTGCTCGTCGCGGTGTTCGGCCGCGGCATCGGGGTGCTGATCCTGGCGATCGCGTTCGTCAACGTGCCGCCGGTGGCGCGCGTGGTGCGGGCGAACGTGCTGGCGCAGTACAGCGAGGACTACGTCGCGGCCGAGCACATCATCGGCGCGCGCCGGTTCTTCATCCTGGTCAAGCACGTCGCGGTGAACTGCGCCGCGCCGATCCTGGTGTTCTGCACGGTGATGGTGGCCGACGCGATCGTGTTCGAGGCGTCGCTGTCGTTCATCGGCGCCGGCATCCAGCCGCCCGACCCGTCGTGGGGCTCGGTGCTCGCCGACGGCAAGGACATGGTGCTCAACGACGGCTGGTGGGCCACGTTGTTCCCGGGCCTGATGATCCTGTTCACGGTGCTGGCGCTGAACGTGCTGTCCGAAGGGATCTCGGACGCGTGGGCGGCGCCGTCGTCCCGCACCGCGAAGGCGGCGGAGGTCGCCAAGGCGGTCGTCGCCGAGGAGGCGGCCGAGAACGTCGCGCCGGTGCTGCCGATCCGCGGTCTGCGCGAGGTGGGCGAACGGTTGTCCCGCCGCGCCCGCGCGCTGACCGGGCGCGACACCCTGCTCTCCGTCGAGGGGCTGACGATCGCGTTCCCGGAGCGGCACAACGGCGTCAACGTCGTCGACGACGTCTCGTTCACCGTGCGCTCGGGCGAGGTGCTCGGCCTGATCGGGGAATCGGGCTGCGGCAAGTCGCTGACCGCGCTGTCGATCGTCGGGCTGCAGCCGCGGACCGCGCGGCTGTCCGGCCGGATCCGCTTCGACGGCGAAGACCTGCTCACGATGAAACCGTCCGCGCGGCGCCGGCACCTCGGGCACGACATCGCGATGATCTACCAGGACGCGCTCAGCTCGCTGAACCCGGCGATGACGATCCAGGCGCAGCTCAAGCAGTTCACCCGCCGCGGCGGCACCCGCACCCCGCGCGAGCTGGTGGAGCTGGTCAACCTCGACCCGGACCGCACGCTGCGCGCCTACCCGCACGAGCTGTCCGGCGGGCAGCGGCAGCGGGTGCTGATCGCGATGGCGTTGTCCCGCAGCCCCAAGCTGATCGTGGCCGACGAGCCGACCACCGCGCTGGACGTGACCGTGCAGGCGCAGGTCATCTCGCTGCTGCTGCGCCTGCAGGAGGAGCTGGGCTTCGCGCTGGTGCTGGTGTCGCACGACCTGGCGCTGGTGTCCGATGTGGCCGATCGCGTGGTAGTGATGTATGGCGGGCAGGTCGCCGAGGCGGGCACGACCGCGCAGGTCGTCGGCGCGCCGCGGCACCACTACACGCGCGGCCTGCTCAGCGCGGTGTTGTCGCTGGAGGAGAACGACGCCCGGCTCACCCAGATCAAGGGCGTCGTCCCGGCCCCGGCGGACTTCGCGCCCGGCTGCCGGTTTTCCGACCGCTGCCCGGCGGCGCGAGCGCACTGCCGCACCGACCCGCCGGTGGTCGAGGGCACCGGGATGGACCACCTCGTCGCGTGCCACCACCCCGCCGAACCGGTGGCGGAACCGGAGGTCCTGGTGAAGGGAGCGCCGGCATGACCCTGCTGGAACTGGACCGGGTGCACGTGGTGCACAAGATCCGCTCGTCCGGGCTGTTCGGGCACGACTCCGTGCACGCGCTGACGGACGCGACGCTGACCGTGCGGCCCGGCGAGACGATCGGCGTGGTCGGCGAGTCCGGGTGCGGCAAGACCACGCTGGCGAAGGTGGTCGTCGGGCTGCAGAAGCCGACCAGGGGCGTCGTGCGTTACCACGGCGAACCGGTGGCCGACCAGCGCGAGTTCGGCCGCGACATCGGCATGATCTTCCAGGACCCGTCGACCGCGCTGAACCGCCGGATGTCGATCGCCCGCATCGTGCGGGACCCGCTCGACGTGCACCGCGTCGGCACCCCGGCGCAGCGGGCCGAGCGGGTGCGCGAGCTGATGGAGCTGGTCGGCCTGCCGCCCAGCGTCGCGGACGCGGTGCCCGGGCAGCTGTCCGGCGGCCAGCGGCAGCGCGTGGCGATCGCGCGTGCGCTGGCGCTGGAGCCGTCGCTGCTGGTCGCCGACGAGCCGACCTCGGCGCTGGACGTGTCGGTGCGCGCGCAGATCCTCAACCTGCTGCTCGACCTGCGGGACCGGCTGGGCCTGGCGATGATCTTCGTGTCGCACGACATCCAGACCGTGCGCAAGATGAGCGACCGCATCGTCACGATGTACCTGGGCCGCATCGTCGAGGACGCCCCGGCAACGGCGATCCCCGGCGACGCGCGGCACCCGTACACGCGGGCGCTGTTCTCCGCCACGCCGAGCCTGCTGAACCCGATCGAACCGATAGTCCTGACCGGGCCGGTGCCGTCCGCGGTCAGCCCGCCGAGCGGGTGCGCCTTCCGCACCCGCTGTCCGAAAGCGACGGACGAGTGCGCCGGGGCGGTGCCCCCGGCCGCCGACGCCGGCGACGGGCACACCTACCACTGCATCCACCCCGAACTCGAAGTGAGCGTGCGATGACTCGATTCACCGGCATCATCCCCCCGTTGTGCACCCCGTTCCGGGACGACTTCACCATCGACGTGGACTCGCTGCGCCGGCACCTGGACGTCCAGCTGGACGCCGGTGTGCACGGGGTGTTCGTGCTGGGCTCGTCCAGCGAGGTGGCGTTCCTGCCGGACCGGCAGCGCCGGGTGGTGATCGAGACGGCGGTGGCGCACGTCGGCGGCCGGGTCCCGGTGCTCGCCGGGTGCATCGACATGACGACGCTGCGGGTCGCCGAGCACATCCGGGTCGCCGAGGATGCGGGCGCGGACGCGCTGGTCATCACCGCGCCCTACTACACCCGCACGCACACGGCGGAGATCGAACAGCACTTCCGGCTGCTGCACGCGCAGGCCTCGCTGCCGATCTTCGCCTACGACATTCCGGTCGCGGTGCACTCGAAGCTGGACCGGGAGATGGTCCTGCGGCTGGCCGAGGACGGCGTGCTGGCCGGGCTGAAGGACTCCAGCGGCGACGAGGCCGGGTTCGGCGCGCTGCTGCTGGGCCGCCGGGAGCGCGGGCTGTCGGAGTTCGCCGTGTTCACCGGGTCCGAGCTGGTGGTGGACCTCGCGCTGCAGATGGGCGCGGACGGCGCGGTGCCCGGACTGGCCAATGTGGACCCCGCCGGGTACGTGACGATCTGGGACCGCGTGCGGGCGGGCGATCTCGCCACGGCACGGCGGGAACAGGACCGGCTCATGCGGCTGTACGACATCACGCATGCCGCGCCGCCGGAGCGGATGGGCCGTGGCTCGGCCGGGCTCGGCGCGTTCAAGGCGGCGATGAAGATGCGCGGGTTCATCGACAACTCGGTGATGGCGCCGCCGCAGCTGCCGCTCAACGACGAGGAGCTGTTGCGCATCAAGGGCGCGCTCACGGAGGCGGGCCTGCTGTGATCCACTACGGCGCGGACTACAACCCCGAGCACTGGGCCGAGGACGTCTGGGACGAGGACGTCAAGCTGATGACCGAGGCCGGGGTCACGCTGGTGACGCTCGGCGTCTTCTCCTGGGCGAAGGTCGAGCCGCGGCCGGGCGAGTACGACTTCGGCTGGGTCGACACGGTGATGGACAAGCTCGCGGCCGCCGGCATCCAGGTCGCGCT
This sequence comes from Amycolatopsis sp. ATCC 39116, assembly GCF_000231075.2. NCBI lineage: Bacteria > Bacillati > Actinomycetota > Actinomycetes > Pseudonocardiales > Pseudonocardiaceae > Amycolatopsis > Amycolatopsis sp. ATCC 39116. Next base: position 43,872 of record NZ_AFWY03000038.1, read on the forward strand.
GGCGACGATGACCGCCTCACCACCGCCGTGGCTGACCCACCGCCACCCCGAGGTGCTGCCTGTGCGCGAGGACGGGACACGGCTCTCGCCGGGTTCGCGGCAGCAGTTCTGCCCGTCCAGCCGGGTGTTCCGCGAGCACGCCGCGCGGCTGGTGGAGCAGCTCGCGAACCGGTACGGCGACCACCCGGCGCTGCACATCTGGCACGTCGGCAACGAGTACGGCTGCCACATCCGGGCGTGCTACTGCGACACCTCCGCCGAGGACTTCCGGTCCTGGTTGCGCGAGCGGTACGGCACGCTGGACGCCCTGAACGCGGCGTGGTCGACGACGTTCTGGTCGCAGGGCTACTCGGACTGGGCGGAGATCCAGCCGCCGCGGGTGGCGCCGTCGTTCCGCAACCCCGCGCAGCAGCTGGACTACCAGCGGTTCTCCTCGGACGCGTCGCTGGCGTGCTACCGCGTGGAGGCGGAGGTCCTGCGCCGGGTCACGCCGGAGGTCCCGCTCACCACCAACTTCGTCGGGCTGGTGCAGAAGGCGCTGGACTGGCACGCGTGGGAGCCGCACGAGGACGTGGTGTCGCTGGACTCCTACCCCGAGCCCTACGACCCGCGGGGGCACGTCGAGGCGGCGTTCGGGTACGACGTCGTGCGGTCGCTGAAGAACGGGCAGCCGTGGATGCTGCTGGAGCACGCGCCGAGCGCGGTGAACTGGCGCAAGCACAACGGCGCCAAGGCCCCCGGCGTGATGCGGCAGGGCGTGCTGCAGGCCGTGGCGCGCGGCGCGGACGCCGCGATGTTCTTCCAGTGGCGGCAGAGCCGGGGTGGCGCGGAGAAGTTCCACTCGGCGATGGTGCCGCACGCCGGCGCGGACACCCGGGTGTTCGCCGAGGCGCGGGCGCTCGGGCAGGACCTCGCGGCGCTGGCCGACGTCGAGGGCACCCGGGTGCGATCGGACGTGGCGTTCCTGCACGACTGGAACAGCTGGTGGGCACTGGAGCTGGACGCGCACCCGTCGGCGGACGTGGCGCAGCTCGACGCGCACCTGGCGCACTACGCGCCGTTCTTCGACGCCGGCATCTCCTGCGACGTGGTGCGCCCCGATCGCCTGTCCGGGTACCGGCTGGTCGTGGTGCCGAACCTGTACCTGCTCGATGCGGACACCGCCGAGGGCCTGCGCCGCTACGTCGAGGGCGGCGGGCACCTGGTGGTGTCGTTCTTCTCCGGCATCGTCGACTCGTGCGACCGGGCCCACCTCGGCGGCTACCCGGTTGCCCCGCTGCGGGAGGCGCTCGGGGTGGCGGTGGAGGAGTTCTGGCCGCTGGCGCCGGGCACCTCGGTGCCGCTGAGTCCGGAGTGGACCGGCAGCCTGTGGTCGGAAGCCGTGGAGCTGCGCGGCGCGGAGGCTGTCGTGACCTTCGACGGCGGTGACCTGGCCGGTTTCCCCGCGGTGACCCGCCACGCCTACGGCGCGGGTGTCGCCTGGTACCTCGGCACGCGGCTGGACCCGGCCGGGATGCGCGAGCTGGCCGACCGGGTGGCCGCGGAAGCGGGCGTGCGACCGGTCCTGCCCGGGCTGCCCGCCGGGGTCCAGGCGGTCCGACGGGAAGCCGCGGACCGGCAGTTCCTGTTCCTGCTCAACCACAACACGGATGCGGTCGCGGTGGACCTGGGAGAACCGGCCCCCGACCTGCTCACCGGTTCGGCGCCCTCGGCCCGGCACACGTTGCCACCGCGCGGCGTCGCAGTCCTCCGGATTCACTGACCGAAGGGAAGGCACATGAGATCGTTCGCAGCGTGGCGCGCGGTCCCGCTCGTGGCGGTGCTGTTCGCCAGTCTGCTCGGCGGCGGGGTCACCGCCTCCGCCGACACCGCCAGACCGGGCTTCGACCAGCAGTCGCTGTTCAACCCCAAGCAGGAGCAGGGCTACTTCTGCTTCCGCATCCCCGCGATCGTCAAGAGCACCGCCGGCACCCTCCTCGCGTTCGCCGAGGGCCGGGTCAACGACTGCGGCGACGCCGGTGACATCGACCTCGTCCTCAAGCGCTCCACCGACGGCGGCCGGACCTGGTCGCCGCTGGAAGTCATCAACTCCGGCGACGGCGACACACACGGCAACCCGGTCCCGATCGTCGACCAGCAGACCGGCCGGATCGTGCTGATCTCCACCTACAACGCGGGTCTCACCGGCGGCAAGAACTGCGAGGTGCCGTGCGCGCGGACCCCGCACGTGCAGTACAGCGACGACGACGGGCTCACCTGGTCCACGCCGGTGGACATCAGCGCCCAGGCCAGCAGGCCGGAGTGGAACGCCTGGTACGCCTCCGGCCCGGTGCACGGCATCCAGCTCACCAAGGGGCCGCACCGCGGGCGGCTGGTGTTCGGCGTGAACGCCGAAACCGCCGAGGGCACCGACGTGGTGGCCAACCACGGCGCGCTCGTCTACAGCGACGACCACGGCCAGACCTGGCACATCGGCGCGGTGGACACCTATTCGTTCCCGCCGAAGAGCGCATACTCGCAACGGCCCCAGGAGATCAGCGTCGTCGAACTGGCCGACGGCTCGATCTACGCCGGCGGCCGCGAACAGGGCGGCACCGACATCGGCAACCGCGACTACGCGATCAGCCGCGACGGCGGGGAGACGTTCAGCCAGCCGTTCCGGACGATCCCCGACCTGGTCACGCCGATCGTGCAGGGCTCGCTGCTGCGGCTGGACCGGCCGGGGCCGGACCGGATCCTGTTCGCGTCGCCGTCGGACACCGACCGGCGCCGGTGGATGATGATCCGCTCCTCCTACGACGGCGGCCGGAGCTGGGAGAACGCCGAGCAGGGCAGCCGGGTGACCGACGAGTGGTCCGGCTACTCGGACATGGTCCAGATCAGCGACCGGTCCGCGCGCACCACCGAGATCGGCCTGATGTACGAGGGCGGCCCGGTCGACGCGCGCGACGAGATCCGCTTCGCCCGCTTCACCGAGGACGTGCTGGGCTGGCGCAACTCGGCCGGCCCGACCACGCGGGACGTGTCCGGCGAACGGTCGGACGCCTACCTCGTGGGCGGCCCGGTGTCCACGGCAGGCCGCTACGGCAGCGCGCTCTCGCTGGACGGCGTGGACGACTTCGTGCGCGTGCCCTACGACAGCGCGCAGGTGGTCGGCGACGGTGACTTCACGTGGACCGGCTGGGTGCGGTACGGCGCGTCGACGAGCAACCAGGTGTTCTTCTGGATGGGCGGCATGGGCTCGACCGCGCCGCAGATCTGGCTGCGCGGTGAGCCGGGGGCGAACCGGCTGATCGGGTCAATGACCACCACTGCGGGCACCAAGCAGGTGACGTCGGCGGGCGCGTTCAACGATCAGCAGTGGCACCACGTGGCGCTGCAGCGCACCGGCGGCCAGTTGCTGCTGTTCGTCGACGGCGTGCAGGTGGCGGCCGGCCCGGCGGCGGCCGGTTCGGTGACGGAGCGGGTGTCGTTCCAGTTCTGGCTCGGCCGCCGCCTCGACGGCGGCATGGGACTGAACGGCGCGCTGGACGACGTCCGGCTCTACCGCAAGGCACTGTCACCGTCCGAACTGGACGCCGTCCGGGCGAACGCCCCGGTGCGGGACGCCCTGGTGCTGCGGCTGCCGTTCTGAGTCGCGGAGTCCCGGCCCCGTGCGACGGGGCCGGGACTTCACCGCAGCCCGTGCCGGTCCAGCCAGGCGGACAACGTCGCGGCGATCGCCGCGGGCTGGTCCTCCGGGGTGTGGTGCCCGGCGGGGAGATCGTGGTGGACGATGTCGAGAGCCGCGATGTTCTCCGCGCACCACGCGATCATCCGGTCGTCCATCATCGTGTCGAAGCCGGGCCGGAACGTCACGAGCAGCTTCGGCACGTCCGCGCTGGCCGCGAGCCACTTGTCGTAGTGCTCGACACGGGCGACGACGTCGGCAGGCTCCCCGCCCAGCGGCATCGACCGAGCCCACCGCAACAGCGGCACGCGGCTCTCGCGGGTCGGGTAGGGCCGTAGGTAGGCCACGCGGTCCTCCGCGCCGAGCGTCATCGACTCCAGGAAGATGTTGTCGTCCAGCATCATCTTCTCCCCGACGCCCGGGGTTTTGAGCGCCCGGAATATCTCGGCGCCCGCGTCCGGGAACTCGTCCCAGGACATGGGTTTCACGATCGTCTCGGTGACCGCGATGCCCCGCACCCGGCCGGGGTGGCGGGCGGCCCAGTCGAAGGCGAGCGCGCCGCCCCAGTCGTGGCCGACCAGGACCACGTCGTCCAGCCCGAGGTGCTCGAACCAGGCGTCGAGGTAGCGGGCATGGTCGTCGAAGGTGTAGCCGATGTCCGGTTTCGCGGATTCGCCCATGCCGATCAGGTCGGGCGCCAGTTTCCGGCCCGGGCCGACCGCCGGCATGATGTGCCGCCACAGGTGGGACGAGGCGGGGTTGCCGTGCAGGAAGACGATCGGCTGGCCGTCGCCGGTCTCGCGGTGGTGCAGGATCACTTGAACACCGCCGCGTTCGCGCCGGCCCACTCGGCGAAGCTGCGCGCCGGGCGCCGCAGGACGCGCTCGACGTCCTCGCTGACCCGCTGCTCCTCCGGTTTCGGCGCGCCGAGGATGTCCAGTGTGGACTCCACGACCGGCTCGGGCATGGCCCGCAGCATCCGCGTCCGCGCCTCCGCCCGGCTCAGCTCGGCGAAGCGCACCGGCTCGCCCAGCGCGTCGGCGATCGCTGCCGCCTGCTGCCGCGGCGTGACGGGCTCGGGCCCGGTGATCGTGTAGGCCCGGCCGGCGTGCCCGTCCTCACGCATCGCCGCGGCGGCCACCTCGGCGATGTCCACCGGATCGACGGTCGGCAGGGCGACGTCCCCGAACGGCGCCTCGACCGTCCGCCGGGTGCGCACCGTTTCCGCCCAGGCGAACGCGTTGGAGTGGAAGCCGCCGGGCCGCAGTAGGGTCCACTCCAGGCCGGAGCCGACGACCGCGTCCTCCAGTTCTGGCGCGTGCCGCCCGGTCGCCACCCCCTGGGACGACAACAACACGACCCGTCGCACGCCGCCGGCCTTCGCTGTTCCCAGGACGCCGGCGAGGTCCCCGCCGGCCGCGAGGAAGTCCGGCGAGGTGAGCAGGAACAGTGTCGACGCCCCGTCGAGCGCGGGCTTGAGCGTCTCCGGTTCGGTCAGGTCCGCCCGCACGTGCCGCACCCCGGGCAGGTGTTCTTCCTTGCGCGACACCGCCGTCACGGCCTCGCCGGTCTTGACGAGCGCTTGCACCAGCGGCCGCCCGACGTTGCCGGTAGCTCCGGTCACCACGAACATTTTCGCTCCCGTTCTCTTCGTGTGGGAGCGACGCTACTGTCGTGGGGCTAGTAGGTACCTAGAGGAAAGTAGTGGGTCCGGTGACCGAAACCACAGTCAGTCCCGAGCTGGCCTGCCCGATCGCGCCCGTGGTCGACCTCGTGTTCAGCCGGTGGACCACGCCGATCCTGTGGACGCTGAACGAGCACGGCAGGCAACGTTTCGTGGAGCTGTCCCGCCGCATCACGACGATCACCCCGAAGGTCCTGACACAGCGGCTGCGCCAACTGGAGCGCGACGGGCTCGTGGTGCGCACCTACCACGCCGAGGTCCCGCCGCGGGTGGAGTACGAGATCAGCGACCTGGGCCGCAGCCTGGCGCCGCTGTTCGCCACCCTCGCGGAGTGGTCGCCGAACCTGGAGAAGGTCGAGCAGGCCCGCGCCGAGTACGACGCGCAGCAGAAGAAGCGCCCCTGAGCCTCAGGCCGTCAGGAAGCTGATCACGCTGTGCGGCGCGTTTTCGTCGAAGAGCATTTCGTGCGTGTGGCTGCCTTCGAGAGCCGCCGCCGTGCTGCGCGGGAACAGCGCCTGCTCGTATTCCGCCAGTGCCGCCTCGGGGTCGCCGGGATGGGCGGCGATGGCCTTGCCGAGCTCGGCGCCATCGAACATGGCCAGGTTCGCGCCGTCGCCGGACGGGGCCGACAGGTGGGCCGCGTCGCCGAGCAAGGTCACGCCCGGCACCCGGTCCCACTTGTGCCCGATCGGCAGGGCGTTGAGCGGGCGCAGGACCGGCGCGGTGTCGCTGTCGGTGATCAGTGAGGTGAGTTCCGGCGCCCAGCCGTCGAACTCCCGCGCGACCCGCGCGAGGGCGGCGGCGGAATCACTGAAATCGATCTCCGCGAACCACTCCTGTGGTTTGGTGAGCGCCACGTAGGTGTGCAGCGTCCCGCCCGTTTCGCGGTGCGCCGTGATCCCCTTGCCCGGCACGAGCGCCATCAGCGCCCCACCGCCGACGGCCCGCGCGGCGGCGGGGTGCCGGCTGTCAGCGTCGAACAGATAGGTCTCGACGAACGACCGGCCCACATACCGCGGCACCGCGCCGGAGACCAGCGGCCGCACGCGTGACCACGCGCCGTCTGCGCCGACCAGCAGGCTCGTGACGACGGTGCCACCGTTGGCGAAAGCGACCTCGTGGTGGCCGTCGCCGAGGGCGCGGACGCCGGTGACCTTGTGCCCCCAGCGGACGGTGCCTTCCGGGAGCGAGTCGAGCAGGATCCGCCGCAGCTCGCCGCGCTGGACCTCCGGGCGCCCGGCGGTGCCGTCGTCGGGCTGGTCGAGCAGGACCGCACCGTCCGGCGCGAGGACCCTGGTCGCCTCGCGGCCCTCCAGGATGATGCCGCGGAACTCGTCGAACAGGTTCGCCGCGCGGAGGGCGGGCTGGCCGTCGTGCTCGTGGATGTCGAGCATCCCACCTTGGGCGCGGGCCCCCGCGGACGCCTCCGCTTCGTAGACCGTCACCGGGATGCCGTGGACGTGCAGCACGCGAGCGAGCGTGAGACCGCCCAGCCCCGCGCCCACGATCGTGACATGGTTGTTCATGTCCCCTCCTTTTGGAATGCCATTCCATCGTGGAATGGCATTCCAGATATGTCAAGATGGGGGCATGCCACCACGGACCCGGCGCACGGAGGCGCTCTCCCGGGAGCGGATCGTCGAAGCGGCCGTCGAGCTGCTGGACGCGGCGGGTGAGGCCGGGCTGACGTTCCGGACGCTGACCGAACGGCTCGCCACCGGCGCGGGCGCGATCTACTGGCACGTGGCGAACAAGGATGAGCTGCTGACCACGGCGACGGACGCGGTCGTCGCCGAGGCGCTCCCCGCCGCGTCCGCGGGTTCGCCCCAGGAGGAGATCCGCGCCGTCGCGCTGGGCCTGTTCGACGCGATCGAGCAGCACCCGTGGCTCGCGACGCAGCTGTTGATGCAGCTGACCCGCAACCCCGGGGGCCCGGTGGCGCCGCGGATCTTCGAGGCCATCGGACGCCAGATCGGCGCACTGGGGGTCCCCGAACACAGCTGGTTCACCGCGACGTCGGTGCTGGTGCACTACATCCTCGGCACCGCGGGCCAAACCGCGACAGCCGAAGTCAGCACGACGCGGGAGGCCTTCCTCGACACGGTGGCGAGGAGCTGGGAGAACCTCGACCCGGAGGCCTACCCGTTCACCCGCGGCGTCGCGAAGCAGATGCGCAACCACGACGACCGGGAACAGTTCCTCGCCGGAATCGATCTGGTGCTGGCCGGCGTCACCACCCGCCACTCGTCGTAGAAACCCTTGCACCGCGAGCGGGCGTGAGCCGCGCATCAGTCTGCTTCGCAGCCTGAGCGTTCGTTTGCACCGTCAACATGCAGATCCGCTCATTGAAGCCCTGGAGCGTGTACTGTCGGCTTATGAGTGCCGCCCGGGCCAGCGCCGCTTCGCTGGTCACTCCTGCCGAGATCGCGCGGCTGGCGAAGGTGACACGGGCTGCGGTGTCCAACTGGCGCAAACGATACGAGGACTTCCCGGCTCCTGTGCGTGGTACCGGCCGCACCGCCCTGTTCGACCTTGCCGAGGTCCGATCCTGGCTGGACCGGCACCGGAAGGGCGACGATCCCTCGCCGGAAGTGGTGCTGTGGCACGCGCTGCGCACCCGGTACGGCAGTGAGATAGTCCGTGGCTTGGCAGACGTTTCGATACTGCTGACCACCGGATCAGCCCAGGATCTCGAACCGGACCTCATCCCGCTCATCCACGATCTGCTCGAAGAACGCGCACCGGCTGAAGTCCTCACAGCCCTCGTCGAGCGGATGTCCGCGGGCGAGTACACCTCGACACCTCGCCTGGTGCGCGCAATCAGCCACTTCGCCGGTCCGGTGACCGGAACCGTCTACGATCCGGCCTGTGGCATCGGTTCGCTCCTCCTGGCGTTCGCGACTCCCGGCACGTCCCTGGCGGGGCAGGAATGCCACAAGGCCGCAGCACGCCTGGCCGGAGCGCGCCTGAAGCTCGTCGACCCGGACGCCGCCGTGCGAGTCGGTGACTCACTGCGGCACGACCAATGGGATCGGCTGCGCGCCGAACTGGTCGTCTGCGACCCGCCGGTCAACGCTGCGGACTGGGGCCGCGAAGATCTGCTCCTGGACGCCCGCTGGGAATTCGGCGTTCCCACCCGCGCCGAGGGCGAGCTGGCCTGGCTCCAGCACTGCTATTCCCACGTTGCCCCAGGCGGCCGGGCAGTGGTGGTGATGCCACCCTCGGTCGCTTATCGCAAGGCCGGCCGTCGGATCCGAGCGGAGCTCATACGCCGCGGCGCGCTTTCCGAGGTCATCGCCTTGCCACCGGGGATGGCGGCGCTTCATGCACAGCCAGTGCAGCTGTGGCTGCTGGACAGGCCGATCGACGCCGAGTCAGGGCGCGACACGGTGCGGATGGTGGATCTTTCGGCGAACGACCCGGACGAGACGCTCGAGCCCATCGCGAGCCAGATCACGGACGTACCACTGATCGACCTCCTGGACGAGGACGTCGATCTCACACCGGCTCGCTACGTCGCCGCACAGCATGTCGACCACCTGGCCGAGTACGCAGCCGCCTGCGCGGCGGTGGCGACCACGCTGCACGAGCTGCGTGAGCTGCTCCCCGAACTCGGCAAGGGCCTGGGTACCCTCGACGGCCCGTCGATCAAGGTGGCGGATCTCGTGCGCGCCGGGCTGGTCTCGCTGACCGATGACGGAGCGACCTCGACGAGTGACCGGCTGGACACCGACTTCCTGCGCGGCTTTCTGAGCAGCGCCGCGAACGTCAAGCGCGCGACCAGTGGCAGCGGCAGTTTCCGCACCGACGTCACCGGCTCCCGGATCCCCCAGCTGAGCGTCGACGAACAACGTCGTTACGGCGCGGCGTTCCGCGCGTTCGAGGAGTTCGACCGGTTGCTCGCGGAACTGGCGAAACTGGGGCAGCGCGCTACATCTCTGGGCCGGGACGGTCTCACCCTCGGTGCGCTGCGCCCAGAACCAGGGAATTAAGCGGGCAGGAAAGGGCTGGGCGCGCCACTCCACGACACGGACAGGCGTTCGCGGGCCCGGGTGCAAGCGACGAACAGCAGGCAACGCTCCTTGAGCAGGTCGCTCGCATGCTGCTGCGGGTCCACTTCCACGGGCGTGACCTCCTTGGCGAAAGGGACCGCGCGGGCTGTGACGCCCACGACCGCGACACAGCGGAACTCGAGCCCCTTCATCGCGTGCATGGTCGCCAGCCGCACGCCCTCGGTCCCGGCCGCCGGACGATCCTTGACCAGAACCGCCGGGATGTCATCGGCCCGCAGCCGGTCACGCACCTTGTCCAGGAGGATGTTGAACCGAGTGCACACCGCGATCTCGTGGGGCAGCACGCCTTGCCCCAGCCATTCCCGCACGCATTCGGCGAGTGCGTCGATCTCCGAGTTCTCGTCGGGGTATCCCGCGATGTGCGGCCGGGTGCCGTGCAGCAACGAACGGTAGCCGATCAGGCTGTCATCGCCCTCCCCGCTGAGCTGGTCGACCTGGACGTCGGCCATCACGCCGGTGGACCAGCCGAGGATCTCAGCCGTGCTGCGGTAGTTGACACGCAGCCTGCTGCTCCGTCCGGTGACCGGGATTCCCAGTGCCCGCAACGACACCCGCGAGTCGTAGATCCGCTGATGTGGATCGCCAGTGATGAACAGGTCGTCCGGTCCTTCGGACACGGCCGCCCGCAGCACCCGCCACTGCGCAGGGTGCAGGTCCTGCGCTTCATCGACCACCACGTGGTCGTACCGGTGTCCAGTAACGTCCCGGCTCGACAAGAGCTTCGCGGCTTCCGCGCAGACCAGCAGATGTGTGGTCCGCCCCGCGAGTTCAGTGAAGAAGGCGCTCATTGCCTGCCACAGGCGCTCCCGTTGCGAAATGCGCAGCGCGGAGCCACGGCCGCGTCGCTCGGCCCGGAGGTAGCCGGCCTTGTCCTCGATGCCTTGGGCCAACACCACGTGCCGGAACTCCTGCATCAGGAACTGCTCGGTCCACGGCAGGTCAAGGCGGCGCACGAGACGTCGCCAGATCTGCCGCTAGTCCGCATCACCGATCGGCGACGGCGCCCGCCCGTTAGCTTCACGCACCACCCGGTTCGCGAACGCGTCGACCGTCGTGATGTTAACCCGGGCCAACTGCTCGTCGTCCTCCAGCAACAGTGCCAGGTTCTCCCGCAGCATTCCGGCCAACGCGTTGGTGTAGGTAGTGAGCAGCACACGGGTGTCGGACGCGCGGGACAGCAGGTGCTTCACGCGGTGCAGGGCGACGACCGTCTTTCCAGTCCCCGGTCCTCCGGTGACCTGGGCCGGCCCGCTGTAGGAAGTGCGGTAGGCGACGCGCCGCTGGGACCGGTGCAGGAACACTCGCCACGCGGCGAACGGCTTGTCCAGTGCCTCGGCGAGTTCATCCGGGCCGGTGACAAGCTTGATCCGGTTCGGCGTGTTGACGATCGCGATCGCCAGGCTGTCGCTCGTGCTGTCGCCGCTGGTGGCTGCCAGGCGCTCCGCGACGACGTCCCGGTAGACGTCCTCGGGGGTGAAGCCCTCGGCGAGGAACTGCAGGACCTCGAACTGATCCTCGGGCAACACGCCGGCGAAGGCCTCCAGCTGGGCCTGGTCGACGATGGCTCGCGCCGCGCGGAGGACCTGGTCGTCGATGCCGAGCGCACGCAGGACCGTGTCGGAGTGGCGGGCGAACAGGAGGTCCGATGCCTTCGCGGCCACCTCCTCCAGAGAGGGCGTCAGCTGTTCGATCGCGACCACGTTTCGGACCTCCAGCCCACGGGTCGCGGTGTTGACGGTGTAGAGCCGCTTGGCCGCCCAGGAGTAGGCGTCGTCGTGCGGGACGACGTTGAGCAGCAGGAAGATGTCACTTCCGTCGTCCGGGGCGAGGACGACGCCGCGCCAGAAGTCGGTGATGCGGATGGTTCGCATGCGCGGGTCGCGTGCGTTGTCCACCGACTCCAGGTGCAGGCCCTTGTCCGCGTACAGCTCGGCGATGGACAGCTGCTGGAATTTGCCCATCGCTTTGCGGACTCCAGCTTTGACCTGCTTGTCCAGCAGGTCGTACGTCTCCCAGAAGCTGTGGGCGAAGGCGAGTTGCGGCATGGTGGTCCTTCACTTCCCGATGAGTCGGCGGGCCAGGTGTGCGACGCTGCTCAGCAGGTCACCGGGTGGCTGGTCGAGGTCGAGGGCGTGCTGGTGGATAGTGATGCCCACGTTGCGGACCCGGTGCTGGGCGTGCGGGGCGTTGCCCTTCGCATAGACGAGGTGTCCCTCCGGCAGGTTCAGCGCCGTGCAGTAGGCCAGCATTTGGTAGAGGTCGGCATCGGGGAAGCCTTCGGGCTTCTCGGCCTTGTACTTGGCGTCCGCCACCGCGAGCGGCGTACCGTCGTCGGCGTAGTGGACGAAGTCGGGGATCATGCGGATGGCCCTGTCCTCGTCGAGGTGGTGGCGAGCCTGCAGGACGCAGTGTCCGCTCTGATCGGCGAGCACCTCGCGCAGGGCGACGGTGAGGAAGTCCTCGAAGACCCGGGCCATGTCGAAGGTGAATCCGTGCACCGTGACGTCCCCGGTGCGATGCTCGACGGACGTGTTGCGCAGGACGAGTTCGGCCAGACGCAGGGCGTGGTGGTAGCGAACGTTGAGCCGGCTCGGGCGCCAGGTGGGCAGGACGGCGCCGCGGGGAATCGGGCTGACATCGATCAGGTCCGCCCGCAGCCGCAGCAGCCGCCCGCGCACGTCCGTGGGTAGGGGCAAGCGAAGGAGCACTTCACAGGCCGAGCGCAGGAGCCGGTTCTCGGCGGTGTCGGTGGTGTACTCGTCGTGGGCGATCTCCACTGGGACGAGCTTGCCGTGGTGCCGGCGGACCTGCTCGGCGAAGCGCAGGCGGCCGCGCATGACCAATGCGGTCTCCTCGACGGCGACGTAGCCCTTGAGCAGTCCCTGGCCCAGCGCATGTTCGGCTTGGCGGGTGAACAGCCGGGCGAAGGCCGGGAGCAGTTCGGGTTCCTCGGCCACCCCCACCACCTCGTCCCGCCAGCCCTTCGGGCTGCGGCTGTAGCCGAGCAGGAACAGCAGCCGGGCCACGGGCAGCTTGGGCTGGATCCGCACGATGACAGCGCTGCCGTCGGGCACCGCCACGGTCGCCACACCGACCACACCCTTGGCCCGGACCCGCCATTGCCCGGTGGTTTCCGGGTCCGGCGCAGCCTCGACCAGGCCCGAGCGCGCCAGGGCACCGCCGGTTGCGTCGTCGAGCGGCACGGACCGGGGCGCGGCGTGTTCGACCAGGGCGAGGGTGGTCATGCCGGCGCGATCGTGTCCGAAGTGGTCGTGGCTGCCGCTCGCAGGGAAGCCAGGCCGTAGCGTTGCTCGACGTCGACACCTTCGCCGTAGTGGTGTTCCTCCAGCAACGGGAGAATCTTCGTGCGCCAGGTGCGGGCCAGGCCACCGTCGCGGTAGACGCCGGGTCTCATCAAGTAGGAAGGGCCGACCTGGAAGTCCGGGTCTTCGATGCGGGAGTTCAGCTCGTCGAGCAGGTCGGCGGATTCCGGGTCGTGGCCCTCGCGGTCCAGCCAGCGACGGAGCAGCCCGCGAGTCGGTTCGGTCCGTGGGGACAGCTCGACGAACGAGAACCGGCGGCGCATCGCCGCGTCCACCAGTGCGATGGACCGGTCCGCGGTGTTCATGGTGCCGATGACGAACAGGTTGGGGGGCAACGCGAAGTCGTCTCCGGAGTAGGTGAGCCGGACCGACTTGTTGCGGTACTCCAGCAGGAAGTACAACTCCCCGAAGACCTTCGCCAGGTTCGCCCGGTTGATTTCGTCGATCACCAGGAAGTGCGGGATGTGCCGGTTACCCTCGCGCGCGGCGACATTGGCGATCTCGCGCAGCGGCCCGTCGGTGATCCGGAACGCGACCTCGCGCGTGCGCGGGTCCTCCTGGGGCCGGAAGCCTTCGAAGAAGTCCTCATAGGAGTAGGACGGGTGGAACTGCACGAGCTTGACCTGTTCCGGGCCGCCGCCGAAGTACTCGGCCAGGCGCAGGGCGAGGTAGGTTTTGCCGGTGCCAGGCGGGCCATAGAGGATGATCTGCCGGTCCTCCCAGAGCAGGTCCCGCAGTTCCCGCAACCACGCCACGTCGTGGACCAGCAGGTCCTTGGCGAGGTCGTCCGTCGGTTCCGGCAGTTCCAGCTCGCGCCGGGCCATGAGCGCGGCGAGTTCCGCGCTGGACTCCCCGTCGGCCTCCTCGAGTTCCTCGGCTAGCTCCTCGTCACTGCGTCCGAGACCGGCGACCAAACCCTCGACGCTGGTGAGGTCGACTACGTCGTGCTGGATGGAAAGTTTCTGTTGCAGCGCCTCGGGCAGGTCGAGGTACGGGTAGCCGGCGCTCTGCCACTCGACCGGCCGCCGCAGGTTCGATCGGCCGCCCTCGGAGGCCATTTGCTCGGCGTCACCGGTGATCTCGCCGACGAAGACATTGCCGCCCGAGATCGTGCACACCGTGTCGCCCGGTTTCATCCGAGACAGGAAGATGTGCAGCGCCTCGACCAGGCGGATGCGCTGGCTGTAGGTGAGGACCGATTCGTAGTCCTCTTCCACCACGGTGCGCAGCTCGTCCTTGCTCACCCCCTGTTCGACGCCTTCGCGCAGGTGAGTGGCGGCGAGGCTGACGAGGCGGCGCGGCAGCCACAACCTCTTCACCAGGTCGAGGCCGGAGACGTTGGAGCCGCGGACCAGCCAAGTGCGGTTGGGCCCGTACCAGGAGGCTTTGAGGAAGTCAGCAAGCGGACGCCCGTCAGCAGTCTTCCACTCAGTGTAGCCGTTGGCGGCCCGGCCGAGCAGGATCTCCGCCGCCGCCGAGGGCGAGTTGCAGGTGATGTCCTCGGTCGTCTCCAGACACCCTGGCCACTTCGACGATTCCCGGATCTGGCCTTCTGCCCGGAGGCTCTCGCGGAGCTTGTGCGCGGACTTCATCGTCGCGGGGAACGACGGCACCTCCTCCGACCGGACCGGGGACCCCGCGCTGACCGTGAACTTCTGGCTGCCGTTGGTGCCCTTCTCGGTGAGCAGGCGTCCGCGGGCAACGGGACCGTTGAACGGAAGCCGGAGCTGGAACTCGGGGTAGGGGCTGTCCATCAACGTCCCTCGCTGCTCGCCACCGCGGGATGGCGGGGACCCTGGCCGGGTGGCGGGGTGAGGGTGGAGGTGTAGTTCTCCCCGTCGATGAGTGGTGTGGTCAGGCTGACCCCAGCTTCGGCCATGCGGTCATACTCGGCGAGGATCAGGTCCTTCGTGCGGTAGGTGCCATACTTGGCGATCTCGTTGTTCTTGAGTCCGCCTCCGGAGTCCGACTGGAAGGTCTCCAAGATGTAGTCCACATCGGACCGTCCGACACCGTACAGGTGGAAGTAGTAGGCGTCCAGCTCGGCGCGTAGCTGGGCCCTTCGTTCTTCATCCCAGCAGAACGGTTCGCCCGAGTCCCCAAGATCCCGGGCGAGCCCGGCCATGTCGTAGGCGGTGTAGACGAGTTCGAGGACCCGCGTGGTGATGAACGGCGTGTGCGGCTCCATCATGCCGGGTGTGGGCACGGGAAGCTGCTTCCAGATGAAGAGCCCCATGCTAGTGCTACCGATCTTCTGACGACTCACGAAGTCGAACACCAGCGAGCTCTGGACGGCAACAAGCGCAGCAGTCAAGGTAGCGGAAACCCGCGGCAGCATCAGCGGAAATTTGTGGCCAACAGCAGTACGCGGGATAAAAGCTGGGATAGCCGTACGTTCGTCGGTGGAACGACACACGTCTCGCCAACCACACAGCCAGTCCCGATCCCAAGCGACCTCGGCCAGCCGTAGTTCGACGCCAGGGATCGTGACATCCTTGTTCTTCCGTCTGGTCTGGATAAGCCCGCTCTCGGCAATCCAGTACCGCGCGTCCGGCGAGTACCCAGGGTCCTGCTTCTCCTCGAGCGACACCCGTCGCCGGTCTTCATTGCCGGTTCCGTAGTAATGCGCCCAGCGATGGTCGAAATGGTGGGCCATCTTCCCCTCGTACAGGGGCAGCATCCGCTCCTCGCCCCGCACGAAGACGTTTCCCACCCGTTGCCAGCCTTCCGCCTCCATTTCAGCGCGATTTTTGAAGAGGTCGGAGTCGTCGGTCATGTCGAACAACCGCTTGAAGGTGATCTGCCATGGGTTGCCTTTCTTTACGCCTTCGTTCCAGAGCACAGGTAGTCGGTGGTAGATCGCGGCGGTGAGGTCGGCGTCGCGGCGGCTTCGGAAGACCGGCAGGCTGCCGGTGTTCGGGTTGATGAGCGAGACCTCCTCTGGGCTCAACGCGAAGATCCGCGTACTGTCGGCCAGATCCTCGGTGTCCCCGAGGAAGGAGGCGAACACCGCTGCCGGTTCGCGAATGTCCCGCCCGGCGAGAGAGAGCAGACAGAACTTGTAACTGGAGTGCACCGCTGGAAAAAGCTTGTTGCGGTTTTCGAAGTCGTAGAGAATTTTGATGGCACCTCGGCGGGTGAGATCACCGAAGAGGTGCTGCCCTGCTGCGCCCGTAGCGATTGCCGACTGGACGACGCAACCGACGCGACCTGTAGGCCCGACAATCGTGGCGAAACGCTCGGTGAAAAGCTGGTCGGTCAGTAGGGAGTTGACACCCTTTACTGTCAATCCCTTACCGCACAACGGGAAGACACCCGAGCTGCCGGCGAAGAGGAATGTCGACTTCACCTTGCGCCGGTCCGCGCGGTACCTCGCACCCGCCTCCGGCTGCTCCTCGGCCCACTCCTCGATCCGCCTGCGCCGATCGGCTCCGGAGATCGCGGCGATCGACGGTTCCACGACGCTGAAGTACTTCTTGTCCTCGAAGTCGACCTTGTCCCAGGGCGGATTCGCGAGCACACACGAGAAGCCCCCGGCCCATCCGGTCGCCGGATCGACACCCGTGTCGTCGTCGGGCACGGTGAAAACATCCGGGAACGCGAGATGCCAATGGAAGAAGCGATACTCCTCCCGCAACCGTACGATCTCGTCGTGCGTGCCCTGCGAGGCGGCCGCAGCCGCCGGGTCTTGGAGCGCGAGGAAAACATGCTGAGTGACCGGGGCAGGCGCGTCCTTGGTCTTGTGCCACATGAACGCTGCGCACCAGGCGTCGGCAACGTGCCGCGCGTGGCGGTATTCCGGGGAGTTTTCCCAGACGCGGTAGTCGGCGGCCTGGCGATGGACATCCGCCAAGCTCCGGACCGGGGCATCGGTGATCCGCCGGAGCCCGGCGGCGAACGTGGAGTTGGCGACCTTCGTCTTCTCCGTCAGGTCGAACAGACCCAGCTGGCCAGCGCGCTCCTTGTCGTTCTGCTTCTCCAGGAACGCGGCGAACTTCGGGTCGTCGCCCTCGACGGCCTTGAAAGCTTTGTTCGGGATGCCCAGCCGCAGCAATGCCGGCGTCGCACCGATCAGGCCATTGCCGAGTTTGATGTGTGCGTCGAGGAAACTAAGTGGCTTCCCCGGCTCCAGCGCCTCCAGCCACAGGGCGACCTTGGCGAGTTCGACGGCCATCGGGTTGAGGTCGACACCGTAGACACAGCGGGCGACGACCTCGTGCAGCGCGTGACGTACCGCATCGACGGTCGGCTCGGGGTTGTTCTCCCTTACCGCAGCCACGCGCTTGGCAATCCGTCGAGCCGCGGCGACGAGGAAGTGACCGGACCCGCATGCCGGGTCGCACACCGTCAGCAACAACAACTCCGCGACGATGGTGTCCGTGGGATCGGGCAAGCCCGCGGCACTCGCCTTCTGCTCACCGCGCTTCTGGGCATCGTCGATGACCGGGTCGAGACTGGAGTCGAGCAAGACCTCGATCAAGGAGCTCGGCGTGTAGTAGGAACCTGTCTTCTTGCGATCGTTACCCGGGCGGTGAGTGAGCTCGAACTCGTCATCGCCTGTACGCCGGGGATCGAGCTCCAGCAGCGATTCGTAGATCGAGCCCAGCTCCTCGGCATCCATGTTGCGGTAGTCCACCTGTCGCCAGCGCAGACCGTCCCGCACTCGCGACAGGTGACGCACCGCGTCCAACAGGTAGCTGTTGCCCAGGGCCAGGCCACGCAAACACTCGTCGGCGCCGGTGTCGTCGAACAACCCACCCAGACCTGGCAGCCCCAGCTCGGGGCGCCCGTGCTCATCGCCAAGGGCGTCCAGCACGACCCGGAGAGCCTGGTAGAGATCGCTGTGCGCGGTACCGCGCCGCCGGCTCGCCTGGCGCCGCAACCGTGCCGTGGAAAAGTAGGTCGCATAGCGCCATCGGGCCTGGTCCGGCGTGTTCGGGGGGTGCAGTGCGTCGCGGTCCTCCGCGACGAACACGAAGATCAGCCGGTAGATCAGGCGCAACAGGGCGGTGTGGAATTCGCGCGGGTCGAACTCTCGGCGCAGCCGGGCGTTGTCCGGATGCCGGAGGAAACCGGTGCCCAACGCCTTGATCGCTGCTTCGACCCCGTCACGCAGCTGGTCCAGGGCCCGAGTACCGGACCTGATCGCTTCCAGGCGCCACTTCTCCAGCCAGCACGAGGCCGGCGCCGCGCCCTCGGCGATTGCGAAGCGGGAGACGTGTAGCAGCCGGTACAGCAGGACGAACTCGCTGAACAGCTCACCGTCGAAGATGGCTTCCAGGTCGAACTCGACGTAGGCGGCGGTGGCAAGTGCGCTGGAGTCGCGCAGCAGCCGGAGCTGCCTGCCGTTGGTGATGATGCCCCACAGGTGCGCTTCCGAGCGGTTCAGGCACTCCTGCACCAGCGATTGCGGCGGCACGCTGCCCGGCCCGCCAGGCCGCTTGTCCAGCGAATGGTGCCAGGAAGCCAAGTGGATCGGCACATGGTTCCACCGGTGGCTGATGGGGAAGGTCTTGGTGCCGTCGTCGGTGGTGATGCCCGTCGCGCCGAGCGATGTCAACTCGCCGAAACCGAGTTCGTCGAACAACGGCACGAGCCACTGCGTCCGCGCCTGGCCGGTGTGGTCGACCGGCGGATCGGCCTCGGGCGCGACGGGCACCTTCTCCCGCAGCTCGGCCCACACCGAACGCAGGTAGTCCCACCGCCGTTCCGCGTCGTCCCGGACCGAGCGGGAGCCGACGACCCGGTAGTCGCCGGGCAGACACCCGCTGACGTCCTTGCCCTCGGAGATCCGCACCAGCATGTCGGCGGGCAACAGACCGCCGACGGTGTGCACAGCGGTGAAAACCTGGTTACGAGCGATGGCAGACATCAGGCGGCCCCTCCCGAGACCGGCAGGTAGACATACGCGCCAAGGATGTCGGCGGGTTTCTGGGCGGTGACCCGCACTCCTCGGACGATCTCACCGGAGGCGGTACGCACCCTGCGGTGCGATGCGAGCAGCTCCGCAGCGAGCTCGTCCCCATAGGACTCGAGATGGGTGTTGGTCGCAGGCAACTGGTCCAGCACCCGCTGCATCGTGCGCTCGCCGAACGCGGGGTCGGTGTTGGCGTCGGCAGTCAGATCGGCCAGACGTAATGCCTCCTCGGCGGGCAGCCAGGTGGCATTCGTCGGCAAGCCCTGGAACGCAAGCATTCGCGCGTCCTCGGCGACCAGCTGCCGCTCCCCCGTCCGGGACGGCAGGGTGAGGTGGAAGCGGTAACGCACCAACAGCAGGGTCGTACGGATGTCCACCCCCTTAGTGCGGATGACACCGCAGCGCCGCGCCGGACGCGGACCGCCGGCCTTGGGGTCGAGCGCCGCGTTGAGCACATACCCGGCCAGTGCGCCCACCACCGGATCGGTGCGCACCAGCGCCACTTCGCCGCGCGCCACCGCGGACGCGGAGCGGAACGGCACCGGCCGTCCAGTCTCGACGGTGTCCCCGCCGAGCACCGGCGCAACGGCATCGCGCAGGCCGACATGAGTACCGCTCAGGTCGGCGGTGAAGCCGCCCTCGCCGTCTTCCCGCAGCACGGCCTCCAGCGACCGCAAAGCCTGCCGGACGAACCCGCGCACCTCACCGGCCCGCCCCAATGTCTCCCGGACGGCGGCGACCTCGCGGGCGACCTCCTGCGGGTGAATGGCGCGCTGGGCGAACCGCGACCGGGACGTCTTTTCCCGCTCCGCCGCCGACTTCCAGTCCGCCTCCAATACCTGCGCCTTGTGTTCCAGGGTCTCCAGCTCGAACAGCTCTGCCTGCTCGGGCTGCTGGTCGCGCATCAGCAGCCATTCGACGATCGCGTCGGTCACCGCGGCGGACGCCGCATCCGGCACCGAAACCGAGATGCCCAGGTCCTTCTGGATCTGTCGGTGCTTCTTGATGAGCACCTCCAGAACCTTGCCGTCGATCCCGTTGTCACTTCCATAAAGCGTGACCACCCGGACGGTGTCCCGCCGCTGCCCGTACCGGTCGACCCGGCCCTCCCGCTGGTCGTGTCGGGTCGGGTTCCACGCCAGGTCGTAGTGGATCACCGCGTCGAAGTGGTGCTGCAGGTTGACGCCCTCTGACAGGCAATCGGTGGCGACCAGCACGCGGCGCGCGGCCGGATCGTCGCCCGCCTCCTCGGCCAGCTCCTCGATCCGCTGCAGGCGTTGCTGCGGCGACAGAGTGCCGGTCACCGCCCGGACCACGACCTTTCTGCCCAACTTGCCGGCCAGCTGCTCAGCCACGTACTCGGCGGTGGGGATGTACCGGCAGAAGATGATCGGGTGGTAGCCCTCAGCGAGCAGCGCCTTGACTTCCTTCGTCAGCACCGCAAGCTTGGCGTCTTCCTCCGGTCCCTCCAGCCGCTCCGCGCGGTCGGCCAAGGCGGCCAGCCGCGCGCTCGCCCCCTCGGTCTCCGCGCCGGGCGCCACGTCGAACCCTTCGAGCGCGTCGCCATCGCCCGTGTCCCGCACCAGCGGGGCTCCGAGACGGTCGGCTTCCTCGACGGTCTCGGCCTTCGCTGTGGCGGACCGCGTGCGCAAGGTCTGGGCGGCGGCTCGCGGCGAGGACACCAGGGACCGCAGCAACGCGATGGCCGACCACCAGGCGACCCGGGCCTCCCGCTTGCCCTGGTTGCCTGCGGCACTCACCCGCTCGCTCGCGTAGGCGATGGCGTCTTCGAGGAGGTCCCGGTAGGCGGGAGACAGCTTGTAGGTCCGGTCCTTGAAGTAGCGGTCCGACGGGAACTTCGTGTCCTCCCGCAGGCTGTCGTCGGCCAAGCCGTCCTCGGTGGTCAAGAACTGCCGCACGTCGGCTCGCTTACGGTGCACGAAATGCGCGGCGAGCAACGCTCGGCCCGCATCGCTGTCCAGGTCGACGGATGCCAGGTCAGGCCGGACTAGCCCGAGCAGGGCACGGAAGGCGCTCTCTTTACCGCTGTGTGGGGTAGCGGTCACCAGCATCAGGTGACGTTGCTCGTCGGCGGCGATCCGCTGCAGTAGCTCGTACCGCAACTGACTCTGCGCCGATGCCGTGTCCTCCGCGGCCACACAGGTGTGCGCCTCGTCCACGATGACAAGGTCCGGACAGTGCCGGACGAAGTCGTCGCGGTGCCGGGTGGACTTGATGAAATCCGTCGAGACCACCACGTGCGGGTGCCGGTCGAACAACGACTGCCCAAGGTCCAGCCCGCGCTCGAGTTTGGACACCGTAGAGGCGAGCACCAGTTCGGCGTCGATGCCGAACTTGGTGCGCAGCTCCTCCTGCCACTGCTCGGCCAGCGCGGGCGAGCACAACACCGCCAGTCCTCGGGCGCTGCCCTGCGCCAGCAGCTCGCTCGCGATGAGCCCAGCCTCGACGGTCTTGCCGATACCGACATCGTCGGAGATCAGCATGCGCACGGTCTGCTGACGCAGGGCCATCATCAACGGCACCAACTGGTAGGCCCGCGGTTCGACCGCGATGCGGGCAAGTGACCGGAAGGGCCCGGCGCCGGAGCGGAACCCGATCCGCAGCGCCGACCGCAACAGCCCGGCGGCGAGCTCGTCACCCAGGTCGTCCGGCGACGGTCGCTCGAACTCGGCCTGACGGACATCCTCGAACGCGGGGAAGACGGCCGCGATGTCGTCGTCAGCCCCGCCCAGCGGGCGCAGCACGAGCATGTCGTCTGCGCTTTCCGGCAGCACCACCCAGTCCCGGCCACGGGCGGAGACCAATGAACCGGCCGTGAAAGTACTCGTCATGTCCTGTCTTTCGTCTGGTCAGGCGCCCACGGCGGGGCCGAAGTACTGCTTGAACCGCTCGGCGACGGCCGACCAGTCCTCGTCATACCGGAACCGCACCACGTCCCAGCCCCGGTCGAGCAACCTGTCCTCTGCCTCGGCGTCCCGTTGCGCGACGAACTCGTGATCGTGCACGGGGCCGTCGACGAAGACGGCTACGTTGGCGCCCTTCATCCGGTAGACGAGGTCGGGGCGGGCCAGAGCTTCCGGGATGAAGGTCTGTGTCTCGTCGGGCAGGCGCAGGCCCTGCTCCTTCAACCAGCTCAGGAGCTTTTTCTCCAAGCTGGTTTCCGACTGGTTCGTCAACCGGGCCAGCTGCTCAGAGCGAGACTCGCCGCGGCCAGTGGCGAGCACCCGCGCGTCGGCCAAGCGAAGCAGCAGGTCCCGGATGCTGTGCCGGTCGATTGCGGCGTGGTGCAGCTGGTTCCCGTAAGTGAGCAGGCATTCGTAGCAACCACGTGCGCAGGGCCGGTCCGGGTGCTGGCCGCCGCGGTCGGTGCCGTCCGGCTCGAAGTGGCAGATGTCCAGCGCGGTCCGCACCGCGGTCGGCAACGCTTCCGGATCGGACTGCATCAGCCTCAGCACACCGGCGCCGCCCTCGGCCGCCTCGGTGAACAGCATCCGGTCCCGGTCACCCCCGTCCGGCGGCAGCAGCTCGCTGGTCAGCTCCGAATCCTCCAGCTCGAAGGCCGCCTCGATGCCTCGTTCGAGGGCGTACATCAGTGACAGTGCGACCGCCTCCGGCAGCGGAACGGCGAGCTTCAGCACCAGGATGTTACGGCTGTCCTGGACGTAAGGGATCACGCGTTTGCGGGGTCGCTTCTCGTTGCCGTCGGCATCGACGGCCGGCATCTCACTGGAATCACCGGAGGCCTCCTTGGCCTCGCGTTCGGTCAGCCACCGACCGTCGACAGGGTCGAGCCAGAAGCCGGGCGGCTCGTCTTCGGCGGCCCGCAGCCGGCCGATATTACTGATCCGCACCGTCGCCGAGTCGCCATAAGCGAGAGTGGCGATCTCCCCGCCCGCGTCGGACACGGTGGCGTCTCGACGGCCTGGCCGGGCGCCGTGTTCGTGAAAACGGTACGAGGTAACCAGGCGGAAACCCGCCCGCCGGCGTTCCTCCTCATCGGAGGAAATGCGCTCCCGCCTGCGAGTGTAGACGGTGTGCAGGTGCAGCAGGCCGACCGTCTTTTCCGTCAACGGCGCGTCACACATCTCGCACCGGCTGTCGTCAACGTCATGGTGGTAGCCGCAGGCCGCACAGCGCTTGGCTTCAGTCGTGACGACGTCGCCAGAAGCGTCGGGGGGTAACTGGATCCGGGTGACCTGGTAGCGAGAGCCCTCATGGTAGATGAGCGCCCCCGGACCGAATTCGCGAATCGCCAGGAAGCGTGGTCGCTGCAGATAGTCGCCGTCGGCGAACCGACGACCCGACATCGGAATGTAGGCAGCCAGCGGCAGCCGTGGGAACGAGTAGCCAGGCAGGAAACCCTCGCTCGCCAGGTAACGGTATGGGTTGAAGTCGGCCAGCACCGAGCTGCTGTCTACGCTCTCGTTCTTCAGCAGGTTGAGCTGTGTCTCGGCTTCCCGGCGCCGGCTCACGGCGCTGTTTCGATCGCGTTCGGACAGCGTGTGGTCCAGGACCCGCCGGTTCTGCTCCGCCTGGTCGACCAATGCGGCGCGGAACAGGCCCCGCCAGCGGTCGAAACTGCGGTCGAACTCCTCCGGAGCGCGCCGCAACGTGTCCTCGAGCCACTGGTCGTGCCACCAGGCCGTGTCCGCGAACTCGATCAGCAACTGGGCGAACACCTCGCGGGCCGCCGCGACGGCGCGCCGCTGCACCTCGGGGTCGTGCACGGCCGATTCGACGTGCTCGTGCAGGCGCAGCTTGGGATCGGGGCGACGGGCGTCTTCGGGATAGCTGATGTCGATGATCCCTGGGATGGCGTTGCCCAGCTTGAGCGCCGACTCTGCCAACCAGATGGCCTGCACGTGCGACCGCACCAGATCCTCGTTCGCCAGGTCGAGCCGGGGCGGGGCGACGGCACCGGCCACCATCCGGTCGGAGCGCCGGAAGTAGTACTGGTCGTGGCTGTTGCCGGTGGCGCAGTAGGTGGTCACGAGTGCCGGCTGCCCCGACCGCCCCGCCCGGCCACTGCGTTGGGCGTAGTTCGCCGGGGTCGGCGGCACGTTGCGCATCATCACGGCGTTCAGCTCGGAGATGTCGACCCCGAGCTCCATCGTCGGCGAGCAGTAGAGGACCTTCAGCTCACCCTTGCGGAACTCCTCTTCACGCTCTTCCCGCTGCTTCGGGTCGACCTGGGCAGTGTGTTCCTTGGCGACCATGCCGCCCAGCGCGCCCGCCGTCTCGCGATAGAGGTCGCGGAAGAACGTGTTGACCCGCGGCCCGTCACCGCTGGCGTAGGTGCGGGTGAGCGGGTCGTGCGTGCCCTGCTCACCCGTGCCGGCCTGCCAGATCAACGCACGGGCGGCGATCCGGTAGCCGGTGGCCGGGACCGCTCCCGTTGATCGCCGGAACCGCCCCGCACGCTGAACCGGGGCTTCGACCTCCCGCAGGAGTTCGTTCCTCGTCAGCACTCGCATCAGGTCCACAATGACCTGCTGCGTGTCGTCGACCGACAACTCCGGGAAATGCTGGCGGCGCAGGTACTTGCCGAACTTCGCCCGCCCGGAAAGGAACAATCCCGCACGGTCGATGCCCGGACGGGAACCCTGCGCATAAGCAGTGCCGACCTCTGGACGGTCGTCCTTGGACAGAACCCATGGACCGGTCAGGCGTTCCTCGCTTGCGCGCTGCAGCGTATCGAAGTCGTCCCGGAAGTATTGGACATCGATGGCGAGGTTTCGACGCATCTCGTCGAGCAGCGTGCGCATGATCTCCAGGCGGCGTCCCGACGCGGCGCCCTCAAGGTACGTGCCGTGCCACTGCTCGTCCCGCTCCGCAAGCCAGTCCAGGTCCTCGTAACCGATCCTGAGAAGACCAGTCTGCTCCAGGTTCGGCATGGTGACCCGCCACCCCCGACGCAGATCCAGGTAAAGCCGGAAGGCGACGACGTCCCGCAGCGTTCTCGCGGCGTTGCGCGCCAACGACGGCGGCAGATCCGCCGAACCGGCGTAATCGGCGGGTCCCACGCCCAGGGCGTCCACGACCCGGGAGGCGAGCTCCTCGTGCCGGATACCCTCCTCCCCGGCCTCGACCGTCGCCCGGTACAGGGCCGCCCGCAGCTGCGTAATCTGCACGAAGTCATTGAAGTGACCCGCCTGCAAAGAGGCATCCTGCCGGTTGTCGACGAACGTGAGCAGCTTGCGGGCTCGCTTGTCGAGCGCCTCTGCAGGAATGTTCTTGAGGGACCGCACGATGGAGGCGGACACCAGCGAGGTCGCCGACGAGCGGCCCTCCTGGTCGAGGGTGGCCAACTTCGCGAAGTCCTTGCCACGCACCTGTTCGTAGCTCACTCCGCAATGCAGGCAGAACCGGAACGGGGCGGGGATGAACGCCGCCGCCAATTCACCCTGACCTTCGTTGCCGTAGGGGTCGACGGTGACCGCCCTTGGCAAGTACTTGCGATAGCTCTCCCGCACCGACTCGGTGCCCAGATCGTCGATCTCGAGCCACGACTCCGGCAGCCGCCGGTCCGCGATGGCCTCGTTCTCGTCCGCCGGCCAGGCACGCTCGGAGTCGATGTAGAGATATCCGTCGCCGGTCCGGCCGCCGCTGGCGGCGGTGTTCTGCCGCGGCTCGTAGACATACCCGCCACCCTGCGCCGTGCGCCAGACGCTCAGATACTCCTGTCCGCACTCCCGGCAGAAGGCGAGCGGCACCAGGATCTTGCCATCCGACCCCGGCTGCACCCGCTGGTACTCGCGCGTCAGGTAGCGGCTGCCCTTATCCTCGATCGTGACGTAGACAGTGTCCCCTTTGGACAGGAACTGGTGCAGCCGGAAGGCGAACAACGGCCGCTCCGTCACCGGGTGCCGCGCCTGTGAGCCCGCGCGGAGCGTCTTGCGGATCGCTTCCGCGCAGACATCGTCGCTCAGCCCGCTGTCTCGCGCCAGCTCGGCAGCGGCATCCTCGATCCGGGCTGGTCGCTGCCGCACCAGCCTGCCGGTTTCCTGCTCCACGCGGAGGCCGAAGTGAGTCTCGATCCAGCACGCCAACGGGTCGGAGACCAGTTCCGCGTACGCGTGCGGCGCATCCGGCGCCAAGAGCCGCTCAGCGGGCACACTGGCAGGCGCCTCCGCTGTAGCCCGCACCAGGGTTTCCCCGATGACGTTCTCTGGCCTCACCTCGGTGCCGAACAAGGTCGTGGCCACCCGCGCGACGACCTCGCGCTGATCGGCGAAACTGCCCTCGCTGGCCATCGTGGCCGAGGTCCCCACACACTGCAGGTTCTCGGCCCGGCACGCTTCCCGGACCCGGCGGATGAGCAGCGCGACGTCCGCGCCCTGACGACCGCGGTAGGTGTGCAGTTCGTCGAAGACCAGGAACTCCAGCCCACCCGCCATCTTGATGAGCGAGCGCCGATCGTCCGGCCGGGTGAGCATCAGCTCCAGCATCACGTAGTTGGTCAGCAGGATGTCCGGCGGGTTGTCCCGGATCTCCTTGCGGCGCTCGTCGCCCTCCTGTCCGGTGTAGCGGGCGTAGGTGACCGGCTCCCTGCCCTTGCCGTAACCGTCGAGCAGGTACTTGTCGAGCTCTTTGAGCTGGCTGTTCGCCAGCGCGTTCATCGGATAGACGATGATTGCGCGCACCCGTTTGGCGGCTTGAGGACCCTCCGTCTCGCGTTCTCGCAGGATCTTGTCGACGATCGGCACGATGTAGGACAGGGACTTGCCGGAACCGGTACCGGTGGTCAGTACATAGGACTGCCCCGACCGCGCGATGTCGATCGCTTCGCGCTGGTGCCGGTGCAGCGTCAACGGCCGTCCGTCGCACACGGTGCCACCCTCGGTCTTGCCCGCCTGGAAGATCCGTTGGCACTCCTTGTGCAGCACACCGGTGTTCGCCAGCTCCAGGACCGTGCCGCCGGAGGCGAAAAACGGGTTCAGCGACAGCCAAGGGTCCGGCCACTGGGACTTGGCGGTCAGGTCCTTCTCGACGTATTCGGCGATCGCCTCGTCGCGGATGATCGTTCCGCCCTGGGTGAAGGCCCGGTAGTCCGAGATGAGCCGCTGGTGCACGTCGAAGACGTCCATCCCGTCGGCGGGTGGCTTCGGCGGCGCGTCCGTCAGTGCCGGCTTGGTGGTGGCCGTCGAGGAAAGGCCACGCAACGGATTCCACTCGTCCCAGCCCGGGACGCCCTCCTTGCCGACAGCGAACGGCAGCAGTGCGTCGCGCACGGCGACGGCGTCCTCCGGGCGCTCAGCCGGGTCCTTGCAGAGCAGGCGCTCGATAAGGCGAGCCAGGTCGGCAGGCACATCGGACCGCACCTGCCGCACCGGCGGGACGGATTCGTGGAGGTGCTTCTGCCCGAGCTCGTGAGCGGAGGGACTGGAGAACGGCGGGACTCCGGTGAGAAGCTCGAACAGCACGCAACCGAGGGAGTACAGGTCCGCGGCCGGCCCCACCGTCGAGTCCTGGAACTGCTCGGGAGCCATGTAGCGGGCCGTTCCCACTGTGACCCCGGAGCTCGTGATCTGCGGGCCCACCACGTCGTCTGCAATCCGGCCCATGCCGAAGTCGAGAACCTTGACCACGCCGGTGCGCGTTACCATCACATTGGACGGCTTGACGTCGCGGTGAACCACTTTTTCGGCGTGGGCCGCGGCCAGCCCGTCGGCGATCTGCGCTCCGAGGGCCGCCACCCAGGAGACCGGCGCCTGCGGACACTCCGAGACCAGCTCGCGCAGGGTCCGGCCGTCGAGAAGCTCCATCGCCAGGTAGGGCAGGCCGCTCTCATCCACCCCACCGTCGACCATGCGTGGCAAGTTCGGGTGGTCGAGGTGCCGCATGATCCGCACCTCGCGGTCAAATCGCTGGATCGCCTTGGGATCAGGGGCGGAGCCGAGGAGCACGCCGGCGCGACTGCGCAGGATGACCTTGATCGCGACCAGCCGATCCGCCGAGCCTTCGTCCGCCTCGAGGTCCTCCGCCCGGTGGACCTCACCCATGTTTCCCTTGCCGATAGGGCCAAGGAGCCGGAACCGATTTGCCACGACCTGGCGGTTCACCGACACTGCGCCCTCCCATGATCTGCGCCCAACCTACCCTTGTACATCGGTAGAAGAGCGGCGTTCATGACAGAGTACACAGCAGAAGCTTCATCAACCAGATGATTTCCCGTTGACTCTGTCAACAGGTTAAGCCGGGAACACGTGTCGAGGTCGAGCACGAGAACGTCGGACGACACCAAGAGGCAACCCTGGCCGACATCACCGTGACGGACTGACCACCACCGCCGACGCCCTGAGCCCCCGACGACAACGGTGCGGAGAGCAGCGGCGAAGCGAACCCGACGAGAAAGGGGGCAGGAGCGCGACCTGTCCCATCCTTGTGGTGCCCCCGGCAGGACTCGAACCTGCGACCTAGAGATTAGAAGGCTCTTGCTCTATCCGGCTGAGCTACGAGGGCCTGGCGCCGACGACCACAGGCCGTCCTGACCTGCAGTTTAGTCACCGTCACTTCCCCTATCGCCGGACGGCGGGGGAACGTTTCAGCCTCTGCCGATGAACGGCATCTTCGTCGCCGTGACGGTCATGAACTGCACGTTCGCGGTCAGCGGGAGCCCTGCCATGTACAGCACGGCTTCCGCGACGTGTCTGGCGTCAAAGGTGGGTTCCGGCAGCTCACGGCCGTCCGCCTGGCGCGCGCCCCTGGCGATTCCCGCCGTCATCTCCGTCGCCGCGTTGCCGATGTCGATTTGGCCACACGCGATGTCGTACGGGCGGCCGTCCAGCGACAACGACTTCGTCAGACCGGTGATGGCGTGCTTCGTCGCGGTGTAGGCAGCGCTGCCGGGGCGCGGGGTGTGCGCGGAGATGGAGCCGTTGTTGATGATGCGACCACCGCGCGGGTCCTGGCGCTTCATGATCCGGAACGCCTCCCGCGCGCACAGGAACGCACCGGTCAGGTTCACCGCCACCGTCTGCTGCCACGCCTCGACCGGGACCTCGTCCGGGTCGCCGGCCGGGCCGAAGGTGCCCGCGTTGTTGAACAACACGTCCACCCGGCCCCACCGGTCCGCGACCGCCTCGAAGAGCGCGCTGACCTGGGCGGGGTCGGCGACGTCGGCCGGGTGTACGAGGGCGTCCGGCGCGCCCGCAGCGGTCTCGGCCAGCGCGTCGGCTCTCCGGCCGGCCAGCGCGACGCGGTAGCCGGCGCCCAGCAGCGCCTGCGCCACGTGCCGTCCGATGCCCGAACCGGCGCCCGTCACGACGGCGACCCCACCCATCCGCACCTCCCGCTCCACGCCGGCCTGAACCTTCGACCTAGAGATTAGAAGGCTCTTGCCGACCACGCCGCGGTCGGCACCTTCCGCTAGACAGTCAACACGACCTTGCCACGCCCGTGCCCGGTCTCGATCTCCCGGTGCGCGTCCGCCGCCTCGTCCAGGCGGTACGTCCGCCGCACCAGGAAGCTCAGCTCGCCCCGGTCGTACCGGCGCGCCAGCTCGGCCAGCCGGTCCGCCGACCGCTGCCCGCGCACCAGCTGCACCCCGAGCGACTCCGCCCGATCGTGGTCCACCAGCGTCACCACGCGACGCCGCTCCTTCACCAGTGCGAGTGAAAGATCAAGCGCGGCGCCACCCGCGCCGTCCAGGACCGCGTGCACCCCGCCGGGTGAAAGCGCTCGCAGCCGGTCCTCCAGGCCGTCGCCGTAGACGACCGGCGTCGCGCCGAGCGAGCGCACGTAGTCCTGATTCGCCGCGCTCGCGGTGCCGATCACGGACGCGCCCCACAGCCGCGCGAGCTGGACCGCCGCGGTGCCGACCGAGCCCGCCGCGGCGTGCACCAGGACCGTGTCCCCCGGGCCGACGCCGAGCTGCCGCAACGCCATGTACGCCGTCTGCGTCCCGGCGGTGAACCCGCCGGCGACGGTCCACGGCATGCCGGCCGGCTTGGCCGTGACCTGGTCCTGCCCGACCACCACGTACTCGGCGTAGCAGCCCAGCACGTTGAAGCCGAGCACCTCGTCGCCGACCGACCACGCCGCTCCGTCCCCGACCTGGTCCACCACGCCGGCGAACTCGTTGCCGGGGATCCGCGGCCACGTCAGCCCCGTCGCGTACGGCGGCTCCCAGCCGGCCCGCACCGCCGCGTCGAACGGCTGCACACCCGCCGCCCGCACGCGGACCCGGACCTGTCCCGGACCCGCCTGCGGGTCCGGGACGTCCATGGCGCGCAGAACCTCCGGGCCACCCGGCTCGGTGAACGCCGCTGCCTTCATGAGGTGCCTCCTCGATCTCGACCTGCGAGATCAACGGTGACACCTCCAGTTAACTGGAGGTCAACCTCAGAAGTTGATCATGTGACCGGCGAGACCGTGGATGGCCTCCTTGACCGCCTCGCCGAGGGTCGGGTGCGCGTGCACGTTGCGGGCCACCTCGTGCACCGTCAGGTCCCACTGCTGCGCCAGCGTCAGCTCCGGCAGCAGCTCGGTGACGTCCGGGCCGATCAGGTGCGCGCCGAGCAGCTCGCCGTACTTGGCGTCGGACAGGATCTTCACGAAGCCGCCCGCGTCGGCGAGGCCGTGGGCCTTGCCGTTGGCGGTGAACGGGAACTTGGCGACCTGCACGTCGTAGCCCTGCTCGCGCGCCTGCGCCTCGGTCAGGCCGAAGCTCGCGACCTGCGGCTGGCAATACGTCGCGCGCGGGATCATCGTGTAGTCGAGCTCCATGGTCTCCGCGCCGCCGATCGTCTCGGCCGCCACGATGCCCATCGACTCGGCCGCGTGGGCCAGCATCAGCTTCGCGGTGACGTCGCCGATCGCGAAGATGTGCGGCACGTTCGTGCGGCAGCGCCCGTCGACGGCGATGGCGCCGCGCTCGGTCAGCTCGACGCCGGTGTTCTCCAGCCCGTAGCCCTCGACGCGCGGCTGGAAGCCGATCGCCTGCAGGACCTTGTCGGCCTCCAGCGTCTGCTGGTTGCCGCCGCTGGACACGGTGACCTTGACCTTGGCGCCGCTGTCGTCGATGCTCTCGACCTTCGTGCCGGTCAGGACCTTGATGCCGAGCTTCTTGTAGCGCTTGGCCAGCTCCTTGGACACGTCCGCGTCCTCGAGCGGCACCATCCGGTCGAGGAACTCCACGATCGTCACGTCGACGCCGTAGTTGTGCATGACGTAGGCGAACTCGACGCCGATCGCGCCCGCGCCGGCGATGATGATGCTGCCCGGCAGGTCGCGGGAGAGGATCTGCTCCTCGTAGGTCACCACGCGCTCGGACAGCTGGGTGCCCGGCAGCAGCTTGGTGGTGGCGCCGGCGGCGATGATGCAGTGGTCGAAGGTGACGGTCTCGACGCCGTTCTCACCGGTGACCTCGATGGTGTGCGCGTCGGTGAACTTGCCGCGCCCGGTGAACTCCTGAATGTTGTTCTTCTTCATCAGGAAGTGCACGCCCTTGACGCGGCCGTCGGCGACCGAGCGGCTGCGGTCGAACGCGACGCCGTAGTCGAAGGTGATCGGCCCGTCCGAGCTGATCCCGAAGGTCTTGGCCTCCTTGGTGACCAGGTGGGCGAGCTCCGCGTTGCGCAGCAGCGCCTTCGACGGGATGCACCCGACGTTCAGGCACACGCCGCCCCAGTACTTCTCCTCGACGATCGCCGTCTTCAGGCCGAGCTGCGAAGCCCGGATCGCCGCGACATACCCGCCGGGCCCGGCACCCAGCACCACAACGTCGAAATGCGCACTCATACCCGCCACCCTATGCCCTCGCGGGCGAGCCGGTCGTGGGTGCTCGGGCCCACGACCGGCCCCTGATCAGGCGCGCTCGAGGATGACGACGGGGATCTTGCGGTCCGTCTTCTTCTGGTACTCGTCGTAGTCCGGCCAGACCTTCGCCATCTTGGGCCAGAGCACCTCGCGCTCCGCATCGGTGGCGGTGCGGGCCTTGGCGGTGAACTTGTCGGCCTTGACCTGCACCTTGACCTCGGGATTGGCCTGCAGGTTGAGGTACCAGCCGGGGTGCTGGGGCGCGCCGCCCTTGGAGGCGACGATCACGTAGGCGCCCTCGTGCTCCTGGTAGATCAGGGCGAACTTGCGCTCCTGGCCGGACTTGCGGCCGGTGGTCGTCAGGATCAGGATCGGGGCGCCCTTCTCCCAGTCGTGACCGACTTCACCATCGGTCTCCTCGTAGCGGCGGACGTGCTCGTCACCGAAGAGCATGCGGGGTCCTTTCGTCTCGGCAGATTCATCCGTGATTCCGCAACGCGCGGCGGCGGCTGGGTATTTCCGAGGTCACTTTCGGTGATCCCCACTCGCTCGGGTGGTCCTGACCAGGCAAAAAGCGGAAACCGACCTAGAATTCGGCGCAACGCCGACCGCGGGAGGAACGATGAGCGACCGGCCGCACGTGACGCTCGAAGACGTGGCGAGGACCGCCGAGGTCTCGCTGGCGACGGCGTCCCGCGCGCTCAACGGCACGACCAGAGTGCGCGACGACCTGCGGGAGCGGGTGCTGTCGGCCGCCGCGGAGCTGGCGTACACGCCGAACGCGCACGCGCAGGCCCTCGCTGGCGGGTCGCGCCGGACGGTGGGGGTGATCTGCCACGACATCAGCGACCCGTACTTCGCGGCGATCACCCGTGGGGTGATGCGGGTGGCCGACAGCCACGGGCTGCTCGTGATGCTCGCCGGGACGTTCGCCGATCCGGACCGGGAGCTTGCGTGCGTGTCGACGCTGCGGGCGCAGCGGGCGTCGGCGATCCTGCTGACCGGTTCGGCGTTCGAGGACCGCGCGTGGGAGCGGCGGATGGCGGCCGAGCTGGAGCCGTACCGGCGCGGTGGCGGGCGGGTGGCCGCCGTGACGCGGCACCGGTCGCTCAAGGCGGACACCATCGCACCCGACAACCGGGGCGGCGCGCGGGCACTGGTGGAGGCCATGCACGGGCTGGGCCACCGGCGGTTCGCGGTGGTGACCGGGCCGGCGCGGCTGACCACAGTGGCCGATCGGGTGGCCGGGTTCCGGGAGGGGCTGGCCGGGCTGGGGATCGAACTGTCCGAACGGGACGTGTTCGCCGGTTCGTTCGACCGGGACGGCGGTTACGAGGCGACGGAGGCCCTACTGGCGGCCAAGCACAAGGCGACGTGCGTGCTGACGGCGTCGGACGTGATGGCGGTGGGGGCGGTGAGCGCGCTGCGTGCGGCGGGGCTGTCGGTGCCGGAGGACGTGTCGGTCACGGGGTTCGACGACGTGCCGCTGGTGCGGGACTTCGGGTTGACCACGGTGGCGTTGCCGCTGGAGCGCCTCGGGGCGGAGGCGCTGGAGCTGGCCCTGGACGACGGTGGTGCTGGTGGTGGGGCGCGGGGTCGCGTTCGGCGGGTGTCGGGCGAGGTGCTGCTGCGCGGGAGCACGGGGAAGCCCCGCCGCCGGCGGCGGAGCTGACCTCCGCACGGCTCGGCCCCGGGGGCAGGTTGGCGGCGAGGGCAGGCGGCGGCTCGGGTGATGTGCTGCTGGGCGGAAGCACCACCAAACCCCTGCACGGCTCAGCCCTGGGGCGGTCAGGTTGGTGGCTAGAGGGCAGGCGGGGTCGGGTGGATGTCTGGGTTGGACGCGCGCGGAGCCCACGGGGTCGCCACTGGCTCTCTCGCGGGGTACAGCCGGGTCGGTCGTGGTTCGCGAAAGGCTTCCCCTCGTGGATCGCGAGTCGGCATCTCGGGTGACGGTGATCGGTCCGTTCGTGCAATCGCCAGTGGCCCTGTCCTGCGGCGACGACTGGCTCTCTCGCGCGGCGCGAGCGGACCTCCCGCGCCGCGGCGAGTGGTCACCTCGAGCCCCTGCGAATGGCACTCCCGTGCGGCACGGCCGGCCCTCCCACGCGGCCCGAGTGGCCCTCCCGCGCCGCGATGAGTGGTCA
>NZ_AFWY03000037.1:0-83138 GCF_000231075.2 Amycolatopsis sp. ATCC 39116
CCCCAGCCGGGGCAGAGCGCGTCCGGAGTTCCGTCGTGGGCGAAGTACCGCAGCTTTACGGGTGCCGGGCCCGACCTTGGCGTGGTCCCGGCCGCCGCAGCCGGGACAG
This sequence comes from Amycolatopsis sp. ATCC 39116, assembly GCF_000231075.2. Lineage (NCBI taxonomy): Bacteria > Bacillati > Actinomycetota > Actinomycetes > Pseudonocardiales > Pseudonocardiaceae > Amycolatopsis > Amycolatopsis sp. ATCC 39116. The sequence goes on from NZ_AFWY03000037.1 coordinate 110, forward strand.
GCCAGGAGCGGACGTGGATTGACGACTCGGTGCGGGTCGAGCCGGCCACCACCGAGATTGGTTGGACTCAGCTCTGATGCTCAAGAATTTCCTGGTCCGGGACTACGCCGAGGCCCGCAAGCTGCTCTAGCAGGGAGGCCGGGACGTCTGCCTCGTGGCCCTCGCGATGACCGACGATGATCACGTTTCCGCCGACGAGCTCGTCTACGTCGGGGTAGCAAGCTTCTAGTAGCCGATTGGCGAGCACGTTGTGAGGGAGGTCGTCGGCATTCGCCGAGCAGACCAGCTCGGCGTTCGACCCTAGGGCGACGGTACGGAGGGGCTTACCGAGCATGGCTTGGCGGATGCGCAGCGCGCCGGGGGCGTCGGCGTCCTCGAGGGAGACCAGTTTGGCCAGGCCTGAGGGGGTCAGGTAGAGGGCTGTGACTGTGGTGTAGCGCGGAATGGCGTCTTCAGTGCCGGGCAGGATCTGGAAGGCGGGGCCCTCGTCCAGCATCGGCCCCAGTCCGGATTCAGTGTCGGCGTGGGCGTCGCGTTCGGATGCGCGGCGCAGTCGGCGCAGGTCCGGGAGGATCTCCTGAAGGAACTCGGCTGGATCGTCGCCAAGATCCTCGATGATCAGGTCGAGTTCGATCAGCGTTTCGGCGAGATTGAGCAACTGGGGTGCGTATGGGTAGAGGTGCAGCCACTGTTCGATCCGGGACATCGGCCGCTCGGGATCCTCCGTGCGCGGGTCAGCACGCCCGAAATGCTCATGCAGGTAGCCGTCGATGCGGCGCTGAATTGCGACCTGGCGGTCCCACGTCAGCGCGTTCCGCAAGATCCCGACGTGCAGGGATAACGTGCTCAGTTCGTCGGCGCAGGTCTTGGTGCCGGCGATCGCGGCGAGCGCGGCCGCCACGTCGAAGACGTCGTTGGGAGGCTGGCGGTAGCAGGCCAGTGCGGTCCGGAACCAGTCCCCAGGCGGCACGGGGCTAGCAACCCGTCGACGCACGTCGAGCCCGGGAGGCTGCAGGGGCTCCGGTCCGAGGAATGAGGCGCGTTCACGGGCTCGGAGGCTGGAGACGTCGATGGAGTTCAGGGCCCGGTACGTGGGGTCGGAGAAGTGGTGCCCGAGGTTGAGGTGGGCGGGGTCAGTATCGGCCAGATACGCCCGACGCAGCAGCACAAGCCCAGAGTCGTTCCAGGTCACCACGTCCTCGTCACCGAAGGCGAGAGTCAACACCGCGCTGCCACCCACCGCACTGCTGCGGGCGAGGTGACGAATGTCGGTCACAACTGCGAGGGTGCCTGGGGCGGTGCAGCCATGGGCGTGACCGTCGGTGTGGTCACCGGGTTCGACAAGCGCGCCGGCCTCGGTCGGCCAGCTCAAGCTGCCGCCCGCGCTGTGGTCACTGCGCACGAGCTTGTAGGCCCAGTGCTGGTACCCCGCCGGCGGCGGATCCCCACGCAGCGAGTCGCGGAAGTGGTCCTCGAACAGCTGCGCCAGCCTAAATGGATCAGCGTCCCCGTTGGTCATGACAATTCCCCCTTCTGCCTGGCCGTTCTCGCCAGGGGTTCCCGTGGCGCATCGTAGGGGCCACGGCTGACATCGCGCTGGCCGCGCGGGCTCACCGACGCGTGGCAATCACGGACGGATGGATCACCTGGTCTCAGCTGCCCTGACGGCATCAAGGATCACCGCGGCGAGAAAATCGGGGTCGTCGTGGTTGATGTGGTGTCCAGCGTGATGAGCAAAGGTTTGGCTGTGGTTGTTCGACATGGTCAGGAAGTCGCTCTGGAGGTCAAGCCAGGCGGGATACCAGGTTTCGCGCCCGGCCGGACCGGCGGTCACCACCGTGATCGGCACGTCTCCGAGTTCTCGTGCCTCGCGACGCAGGGCTTGCCGGCCGCAGAGGAGGCCTAGGAACTCTTGGACGGCGGCGCGGCGGTAGTTGCCCGTCAGCTGTCGGGCGAGGTGGGCGTTGACGAGATCAGCGGGCGCTTCGCGCGCCGCGGCCTTCCGCAGCTCGCGAAGTCCCCCGAGCGCAAACCGCAGCCTTCGCCAGCCCAGCACCCGCAGCTGCCAACGGATGGCGTCCTTCCACAGCTCGCTCGCGCGAACTGTGCGATCGACTCGGTGCAGCCGCTCGTACATGTCCTCGTGGCTGGAGTCGACAAGGATCACGCGTGCCACACGCTGCGGATGGCGTGCCGCGAACAACCTCGCGATCAGCCCGCCGACGGAGTGGCCGACCAGGATCACCGGGTCGTGGAGCTCGAGCGCGGTGAGCAGGGTGTGGACCTCGTCGGCCATGGTGCTGATGCTGCGCGGGCCGTGGTCTGCTTCGCTCCAGCCGATGCCCGCCCGATCGACCAACACGACCTGCGCGTCCGTGCGCTCGGCGACGGCACGGTGCACCCGGATCCATTCGATGGCCGGGGTCCCCATCGCAGGCAACACAATCACCGCTGGCGCGCTGCTGCCGGACCGGAAGACGTGCAGCCGCCGCCCACCGATGTCGACCAGTTCGCCGGGCGGCGGGAAGCGGCGTGCGTCCCGCCGCTCGGCGAGCCGCTGATAGGCGGCGCTGGCGGTGCTCAGCACGGCTGGAACAGCCGCGAGCGCTACAGCTGGGCGCCAGGCGCCCTTCCGCCGCCGGATCATCCGACTTCGAGCGCGCGCAGCCCCTTGAACGGCACGTGCGGTTGGCTCGGCTTGAGCAGCAGTCCGTGCTTGGTGACCTCCACATTGGCCTGCTGGTAGACGGCCAGCACCTTCTTCAAGTTGTCGACGATCGCCTTCTTGAAGGTGAACAGGCCGCGCGGGGTTGGGGCCAGCTGAAAGCCAAATTGCTCGGAGAGCTGTTCCCAGGTTACGAGCACTGGTTTCTGCAGAAAGCACAGGCGGTAGGTCAGCCACCAGTACAGATCCATCTGCACCGGGTACTTCTGGAAAACCCGCAGAGCGTGCAGGCTGATGGGCACTGGGGCGCTGAGGATCAGTTGGAAGAACTCTTCGGAGAGCCGGATCCACGACGGCCCAGGCGTCTTGTTCTCGCTCCACCACAGCTGCCAGGCGCTGGCGATGTTGAGCTTTCCGCCCTTGTCGAGGCTCGGGTCGCCCTCCTGCTTCACGGTGAGGTTGCACTCGAGTAGCCGGTTGGTCTGGTTGCGAAACCGGCTGATGCTGCCCTTCTTACCGCCGGTCGCCGCGCCAATGCCGAGGTCCCGCATGAACTCGCCCATCGAGTCGGGCAGCTGCAGCAGCGGCTCTCGCGTCTGTACGGCCGCCGTGGACAACCAGGCGAGCAGCAGGCGCGGAATCGCCCCGAACGGGAACCCCAGATTCTGGACGGTGCCATCTTCGTCAACAGTCTTGCCGGGAGTGACCGTCAGCAGCAGCTTCCCGTTGCGGCGCCACCACACCTCGGTGGTCGGCGGCGGTTCCTTGTAGGGCAGTGACGTCGAGGCAAACACCCGCGTCACGAACCCAAGTTCCTGCTGTTCGCGGTCCAGGATGCTCACCTGCGCGGCGTCCCGCGCGAAGGCAAGATCGGCCTGTGTCGTCACCCCGCACAGCGTAGATGCGGGCGGAGGTGAACGCTGTCAGCGCTCTGGGTGTGTCGCAGCAGCTCATGAGCACGCATCCCAACGCGACGCCACTTTCTGTCAAAGTTCGTGACGGACCGTTACGCATCCCAGCGCGATCAGTGTGGCGCCCCGAGACGGCTGCCGCGGCGTCCGCATGCCGCAACTTGAAGCTCAACCCCGATCGACCTGAGCTCCAGACCGAAACGCAGGCCGCGAGTTGTCCACGCATCCCGACGCGATCTGGAGCTTGTCGGGTTGCACGCTCACAAGAACCCACGATGAGCACGCATCCCGACGCGATCGCCCAAAGCTCCAATGCGCTCGACAAGCGCCCCTCCCCCGTCGGCTGGCGAGTTGTCCACGCATCCCAGCGCGATGCTTGATTGACAACATGTATTTGTCCACGCATCCGGACGCGACGCCCGCCCAGCGGAAGCGAGTTGTCCACGCATCCCGACGCGATCTGACCAGATCTGCTGTGGATAGCTCTCGTTGTAAGCCGCCATCGGCGCGCATCCCGACGCGATGGGCGTCGCGTGTTTCCCCAGGAGGCCACGCATCCGGACGCGACGCGTACGCATCCCGACGCGATCGACTTCGGCATTTTCGCAGGTCAGAACCCCTTTTCTCAGCACCCATGTAGTTCTTTCATGTAGTAGTTCTCAAATAGAAGGCGCGCTGGCCGTGCATGCGTCCGCTCGCGGGCGGCCTGTGGCTTGAGCATTGTCGGCCACGTCACCGCTGCGGCCGCCGCCACTCCAACGGCGGCTTCACCATCTCTGACCACTGCCGAAGATCACTGTGTGGATACCCAACCTGCCCGGCGCAGTACTCGAGTCCTGGGCCTAGTCATGACCATCCTGGCAATCGCGGTCGAGGCTGCATCATTGGTACTGACCGTGGCCCAGTTCCGCTGGGCCTTCACCGCGATCGGTGGCACGTTCTATGACGTCGTCGGTGGGTTCGTCTGGCCTATCGCCCTCCACGTCACGGCGATCGTGTCGTCGGTGATGTTCCGCCGCGTCCATGAACACCTCGCTCGGCGGTTGTTCGTCGTGGTCGTCGTGACCGTCGGCGTATTCGCCGGCCTCGGGGCATGGCAGCACTCCGGATTCGACCTGCTCGTGATCATGCTCGCAGCGTTCGTCAGCGTCGCCGGGCCGATCACTGTCCGGATGGTGGTTCTGAGTCGTCCTCCCATCGAGACCGGGCCGCACGCCCCCGCCGAGTGACCCACCCTCACTTGCGATCTTGAAGCCCGCGGACGGAGAATCCAAACGTATGTTCGATGCTCGTCTTCCCCGCGGGCGTGGGTTCGTGACGTCGTGGAGTGGGGATGGGCTTCAACAACCCGCAGCAGCCGTGGCGGGAGCTGGAACGGCAGCTGGATGGCCGCCTGGTCCCGGAGGGCGGGGACGGCAGCGATTCGCCGGCCTGGTCGCGGAAGCGGGAGGGCTACCGCGGTGCGCCGGAGGATCTGCGCGGCCGCCGGGCCGACGATGCGCTGCGTGAGCGTGTCCCGTACGCCGAGCTGCACGTGCACTCCAACTTCAGCTTCCTCGACGGCGCGAGCCACCCGGAGGAGCTGGTCGAGGAGGGCGCGCGGCTGGGGCTGGACGCGATCGCGCTGACCGACCACGACGGCATGTACGGCGCGGTCCGGTTCAGCGAGGCGGCCGCCGAGCTCGGGGTGCGCACCGTCTACGGCTCGGAGCTGTCGCTGGGGCTGTCGATGCGGCAGAACGGCGTCCCGGACCCGGAGGGCGAGCACCTGCTGGTCCTCGCGCGCGGGCTGGACGGCTACCGGCGGCTGTCGTCGGTGATCGCCGACGCCCAGCTGCGCGGCAAGGAGAAGGGCCGCCCGGTCTACGACCACGACCAGCTCATCGACGAGCTGCGCGGCCAGGTCGTGGTGCTCACCGGCTGCCGCAAGGGCGCCGTCCGCCGCGCCCTGGTCGAGGACGGCCCGGCCGCGGCCGCCGACGCGCTGCGCGGTCTCGTCGACCGGTTCGGCCGGGGCCACGTCGCCGTCGAACTGCTCGACCTCGGGTATCCGGAAGACAGCGTGCGCAACGACGTCCTGGCCGGCCTCGCGGCCGAGCTCGGCCTGCCCACTATCGCCACCGGGAACGTCCACTACGCCCAGCCCAGCGCGGGCCGGCTCTCGGCGGTGGTGGCCGCGGTGCGGGCCCAGCGCAGCCTGGACGACATCGCCGGGTGGCTGCCGCCGGCCCCGATGCAGTTCCTGCGCTCCGGTGCGGAGATGGCCCGGACCTTCGCCCGCTGGCCCGGCGCGGCGCAGCGCGCCGCAGTGCTCGGCGTGGAGTGCGCCTTCGAGCTGGAGCTGGTGGCACCGAAGCTGCCCCCGTTCCCGGTACCGGAGGCCTTCGGCGGCAGCGAGGCCGCCTACCTGCGGCACCTGACCTGGGAGGGCGCCGCCCGCCGCTACGGCCCGCGCGAGGCCAACCCGGAGGCCTACGCGCAGCTGGAGCACGAGCTCGACGTGATCGAGAAGCTGGACTTCCCGGGCTACTTCCTCATCGTGTGGGACATCATCGAGTTCTGCCGCAGCCACAACATCCTCGCCCAGGGCCGCGGCTCCGCGGCGAACTCCGCGGTCTGCTACGTACTGGGCATCACCAACGCCGACCCGATCCGCTGGAACTTGCTGTTCGAGCGGTTCCTCGCCCCGGAGCGGGACGGGCCCCCGGACATCGACGTCGACATCGAGTCCGACCGGCGCGAAGAGGCGATCCAGTACGTCTACACCCGCCACGGCCGTCACCGCGCCGCCCAGGTCGCCAACGTCATCACCTACCGCGCGAAGTCCGCCGTCCGGGACGCGGCCAAGGCCTTGGGCTTCTCGCCCGGTCAGCAGGATGCCTGGTCCAAGCACCTCGACCGCTGGTCCGGCATCGACTCCGCCACGCCGGAGGAGACCGGGGTTCCGCAGCCGGTGCTCGACATCGCCGCCGCCCTGGAGGGCTTCCCCCGCCACCTCGGGATTCACTCCGGCGGCATGGTGATCTGCGACCGGCCGGTCACCGAGGTCGTGCCGATCGAGTGGGCCGCGATGGAGGGCCGCAGCGTGCTGCAGTGGGACAAGGACGACTGCGCCGCCGTTGGGCTGGTGAAGTTCGACCTGCTCGGCCTCGGGATGCTCTCCGCGATCCACTACATGATCGACTTCGTCCGCGAGTTCGAAGGCGAGGAGATCGACCTCGCCCAGCTCGACCTCGCCGACCCCAAGGTCTACGACATGCTCTGCCGCGCGGACGCCGTCGGGGTGTTCCAGGTCGAGTCCCGCGCCCAGCTGGCCACCCTGCCCCGGCTGCGGCCGCGCGAGTTCTTCGACCTGGTCATCGAGGTGGCGCTGATCCGGCCCGGCCCGATCCAAGGCGGGTCGGTGCACCCGCTCATCCGCCGCCGCCAGGGCGAGCCGTGGCAGCATGCCCACCCGCTGCTCGCGAACGCGCTCGACAGGACGTACGGGGTGCCGCTGTTCCAGGAACAGGTCATGCAGATGGCCATCGACTGCGCCGGGTTCGACGCCTCCGAGGCCGACCAGCTCCGCCGCGCCATGGGCTCCAAGCGCTCCGGGAAGAAGATGGCCCGCCTGGCGAAGCGGTTCTTCGACGGCGCCGCCGAGCGCGGCATCACCGGCGAGCTCGCCGAGCAGATCTTCCAGCAGATCTACGCCTTCTCCGACTACGGCTTCCCCGAGTCGCACTCGCACTCATTCGCGCTGCTGGTCTACGCCTCCGCCTGGTTCAAGTGCTACCACCCGGCGGCGTTCCTCGCCGGGCTGCTCAAGGCCCAGCCCATGGGCTTCTACTCCCCGCAGTCGCTGGTCGAGGACGGCCGCCGGCACGGGGTGATCACCCTCGGCCCCGACATCAACGCCAGCGGGGTCGACGCCACGCTCGAACCCCACGCCGACAGCACCGGCGGCCTGGCGGTCCGGCTCGGCCTCGGGACCGTGCGCAACCTCGGCCGCGACGCCGCCGCCGCGATCGTCGACGCCCGCCAGGCCGGCGGCCCGTTCGTCGACCAGGCCGATCTCGGGCGCCGGGTCCGGCTGGACACCCCGGCGCTGGAGGCGCTGGCGACCGCGGGCGCGCTGTCGAGCTGGGGACAGGACCGCCGCCAGGCCCTGTGGGCAGCCGGCGCGGCCGCCCGACACCGCCCCGATCACCTGCCCGGCCTCGCACCTGGCCTGGACGCCCCGCCGCTGCCCGGCATGACCAAGCTCGAACTGGCCGCCGCGGACGCCTGGGCCACCGGCGTCACCCCCGGCACCCACCCCATCCAGTTCGTCCGCGACCGCCTCACCGAACTCGGCGCGCTCCGCGTCGTCGACATCGCCAACATCGCCGACGGCACCCGCATCCGGGTCGGCGGCGCCGTCACCCACCGCCAGCGCCCAGCGACGGCCAGCGGGATCACCTTCCTCAACCTCGAAGACGAAACCGGCATGCTCAACGTCGTCGTCGAACGCGGCACCTGGGCCGCGTTCCAGACCATCGCCCGCGCCAGCCCGGCCATGATCGTGCGCGGCATCGTCCAACGCTCCCCCGAAGGCGTCATCAGCCTCCGCGCCGACCGCCTCGAACACCTACCGATGACCATCCAGCACGCATCCCGCGACTTTCGCTAACCCCGCGCGATCGCGGTGAGCTGGCTACCGGCTGACGCACGGGTCGAGCGGTCTGACTTGCTAGCGTGGGACTTCGGCGGCTCGCTGCCAGCGCCACGTCAGGTAGAGGGCGAACAGGCCCCCGCCCCCGACTCCGAGCCTCAGCCCCGCCAGCGGCAGCAGGCATCTTCGGTCATGCGGCCTTGTACGGGCCGCTGTTCATCTCCGTCTCAAGGAACTGGACGGCGTCGGACTGCCGGGGTTCGTTATCGCTTGTGCACGAAGTAGATCTTGTCGCCGCTCATGCTGCTGATCTGGACCGTGACGTCACCGGAGCCGGGATCGACGAAGCCGATGGTGAACTTCGCGGTCTGGCCAGGAAGCACGTCGGTGGTCGGCGTGCCGCCAAGGTTGTTGGCCGAGTCGAACACCTGCTCGGCCTGCTGCTGACCGATGGTCGCCTGGAACAGCAATAGCGCGGTCGAAAGCGGCTTGTTCGAGTGGTTGACCAGAGTGACGTCAAAGGCGATCGCCGAGGCCTTCTGCTTCGGCGCGGCAAACGCGGAGGTGGTGACGGCACGCGGGTTGGCGACAGTGGTGTCAACATCCGTGGCGCGGTGGGTTTCGCCGACCGACAGGGTGATGGGGGTTGACGTGCTGCTGTCGCCGTCGGAGATCGAGGTGCCGCCGTCCAGTGCATCGTTGAGTGCTTCGACGTCGGCGTTCTGCTTCAGAACGGTGAACACGATCGCAGCGACGCAGACAACGACACCGATGCCGGCGAGGACCTTGCGGGTGCCGAACAGCGCGATGATCCCGAGGATGAAACCCACTCCGGCGATCACCGCAGTGACGTTGTTCAGGAAGATGATCGGCGAACCGACCACACCGACGATCCCGAGGATGAGGGCAGCCCAGGCCAGTCCTGCGAACTTCGCGGGCTTGGCAGGGGTGGTGGGCTGAGGCGCTGGCGCCGCCGGCATGGGGTTTGAAGTCATCGCTTTGGTCTCTTTCATTACTGTCCGGAGATCTACCAGCGCGTTATGGCGCTGGTGTCCGTTGCGTGATCGTTCGAGAAGCTCCGCGTATAACCACGTTCAACTGGTGAATTGGCAACGGTGGACCAGGCCAGCGCCCGCAGAACGGCGCAGTGATGATCGAAAACCGCAGGTACTGTGTCCGGTGATCAACTCACCGAATGCCGGGTGCTACTTACAGGCAAACACGGCAACTTTCACCCATGAGGGTTATGACGGGCCTGCTGTGTCGGCGGCCGGTGCTGGTGCGTGGCGAGCGCACTGGAGTCGAGGCTGACTCCCGCCATCGCGGTGAGATGGCTACCGTCTGCCGCATGGTTCACGGCGATCTTCGGCGGTACCGCGTGACGCTCACAGCCCTGCCTGGACAGGACACCCCCCGTTACATCGTTCGGGCTCGGTCCCAGCGACACGCCGCTCGTGCTTTCCCGAGGCACCGCGTGGCCGACGTCGAGCCGTACTCAGGGGTGCACGACGCCACGCTCACGGTTCAGCCCGAACCATCGGCCGCCGCCCGCTGGGCGGCTGGCGCGGTGCGCTGGGTTGGCCGCGGTGTCGCACGCGCCGGGCGGACGCTGTGGCGGTGGATCCCGAACAAGGAGGCCAAGCCCTACCCAGACAGCCATCGTTGACGAGGAACGTGCCCGGCACGACCCAACCGCCGCGGCAGCTAGATCCGCGCGTTCCAGAGCGTGCCGTGGGGATGCAGGAGCGCGATGACCTGCGCTTCCAGTCGTAGCGCGGCCGTGCGGTCGGGTGTGGTGGCCCACGCCAGGTCGAGCGCCGCGTGGTCGAGCGCGGCCCGCGCCCACTCCTTCGCCGCTCGGGCCTGGCCGGCCTCGAGCGCGGTGAGCTGGGACCGGACCCAGGACGGATCGGCCAAGGCGCGGTTGAACGCGGCCTCGCCGAGGCCGCTGACCGCCCCCTTGCCTGAGGTGTAGATCGCGAGCCTGCCGCGGATGCCCAGGCCTTTCCGCTCGCCGGCCATGCCGACGTAGACGATGACGCCAGCCGAGCGGGCCAAGTACACCCCGGGTTGCCGCGGGGCTTGGGTAAGGGCCTGGTCGAAGGGCAGCCATGACGACCAGGTCGCCAGCTCGGCGAGTTCGGGTGGCGTCGTGTCTGCCGCCGGCCGCGTCGGCACTGGGCTCGGTTCCTGCATGTTCCCCCTGTTAGCGCAGGTCGTACTGGATGTCGACGCCGCCGCCGGGGCCGCCATTGCTGTTGATGGTGAGCCAGCCGTGGTCGTAGACGTCGGCGAGGTCGAACTCGTAGCCGAAGTCGTAGGTCTTGTTGGTGCCGAAGATCTCGGGCCGGTCCCCGATCTCCATGGCTCCGCCAGGGGATTTGCTCTCCCCGCTGTCGGGGTCGGTGACGTAGACGACCGGGGTCAGCGCGAGGGAGAGCTCCTGCGCCAGGGCGGCGTCGGAGCGGGTCTGGACATGGAAGGTCACGACCATCACCTGCTGGCCCCCGTACTGGGACCTCTGCTTGGCGATCTTGGTGACGGTGAACTCCGGATCCGAGGGCTGCGCGGTGGGGCCGCCCCAGTAGATCACCTCGCCCACCTTCTTGATCAGGTTGCCGCGCGGCCCCGTTGGGCGGGGTGCGGCGGCGGTGGTGCTGGAGAAGATCGACCGCATGCTGGTGGAGGCCGGGGCCGCGCTCGACGACGTGGGTGCAGTCGTCGTCGCCTGGCCGGGGCCAGCGCTGCATCCCAGAATCAGCAGACCAGCAGCACACCCGATCGCTACCGCAACACTGACGCGTCCAGCTGCGCCGCGCCTCGTTCCCGGGTCGGCCGCAGCGTGGGCATGAGTGCGCATGGTTCCCCTCTCAGGATTTCCCGGTGGGATGTCGATCTCACCTGCCTGCCCGTTACCCGTGTTCCCGATCCGTTACCGCTGCTCAGCCGCAACTCGGCTCTGCGCTGGACCCTCACCTCCGGTTCGGCAGCGTCTACCGCTCTTTCTCCTCGGCAGAGGACTTCGAGAAGGAGATCGCGGACCTACGACGAGAGCGCGGCCTGGTGGTGAGCCCGGCGCGTGCGGAGAGGACGAAAACATGGAGAAGAAGAAGCGTCATGATGGCGATCAGACGCGGTGGCTCGCACTGATCATCCCCCTGGTCGGGGAGGTGATCCGCTTGATCATCGAACTGCTCGGCTAGGTGGCGCCATGAGCAGGTCGCGAGCGAGAGCGCTGTGATCGCGCAGAGGACACGGTGCTGATGTTGGTGATCAGCGGCATGGCCTTCTACGTCGGCTGGGTACCTGGTGGCTGGTCCCGAGCGGGCCTCGAGCGGCTCGCTCGCCAACGGGGTCATCAGCCCGCGCCTCGACCGCCTCGATCACCTGCCGATGACCGTGCATCCCGTGAGTCCCGAGCCGTGCCGGGATGAGCAGCAGGCGGGGCTTGCCGGGGTCAGAGCCTGCGCAGGCGTGGGGCAGCAGGTAGCGGGCGCGGCGGGCTGGACGCGGGATGTTCGTCGGGCCAGTGCCAGGTGCCGGCCAGCGCGTGCTCGGCGAGCACGCGCGGAACCGCCAGGTGCAGCTGTTCGCCGACGACCAGGTCCACGATGCCGCCGGTCGGCAGCGAGGCGGGCTCGCGAACCGCGACCACCATGCCCGGCTCGCACGGGCCGCCGTCGACCTCCAGGTAGTGCACGGGGGAGCCGACATCGGGCTGCCGGTCGAGCAAGGTCACGTCCGAGCTGGTACCCGGTCGGCCGCCAGCCATGCCCACCGGGACGAGGTCGCGGCCTCCGGCTCCGGCCCCTGGGCCGCGCAAGCCGCGCGGACGGAGCACGGACTGGAAGCCGTGAGCAGGCTGGCCCCCGTAGCGGGAATGGACGCCTGTCCCTGCCGAGGCGTTGTCGGCCGGGACAGGCGTCCACTCCTGTTTCAGATGGCGAAGGGAACGCTGCCCGCGGTCAGGGCGCGACGGCGCTCGTCGTCCCACTTCAGAGCGCCCACTCCCTCAAGTTCGTACAACGCGCGCACGGTGGCTTCGACCGACATGCCTTGGGCCTCGGCGAGGTCGCGCAACGAGAGCATGCCTGCTGACCCGCCGGGGTGTTCGATCGGGAAGGGCAGGCTTGCCAGCACGGCCAGTGATTCGCTGCTGAGGTCGTGGTCCTGCTCAGCGCTGCGGTAGACCTTCCATGGGCTGGCGTTCCAATCGATCACGGCGTCCGCGGTGTCGTCGCTGTCATCCGGGTCCTCGGGTGTGAGTTCGGCGGCCATCGCCTCGAGGTCCGGTCGCAGGGTGAACCTGGCGTGCTCATCGAGCTCGCGGAGGTCGGCGTGTCGCAGCTGCGCATCGTGTCGGTGCGCCGTCATCCAGCCGCGGTAGGCCATGCCTTCCAGGCCGCGCCGGACCTCGTCCGCGGCCAGTCCGGAGTCCTGGGCCAGGCGCAGGATCGTGGTGCTCAGGTCAGCCTTCAGGCCCTGGTTGCGAAGATGCCTGGCGAGCGCCAGCGCCGGCCGCCCGGTGACCAGCCGCCACCGCCGTTCTTCCTCGCGCGCCAGCCACGACGCCGGCAGCGCCAGGACGTCCTCCGGGGCCGGAAGGTCAGGGCCGGCGCGCCACTGCTCCTTCCCCGACGGCAGGATGGAGTGCTGGTAGACGCCGAGCTCGGCCAGGAGGACGGCGAGCTCGCCGATCGTGCCCGGCACCGGGCGCCCCGCCGCGGCCAGAGCGGCGCGGAACGCCGCCTCGGCTTCTTCGCTCAGGGCGCGGGTTTTGTCGTCGATATGGTCCTCGACCCAGCTCACCGCGGTGGCAACTCCCTGCGGGAAGCGGAGCCGCGCGGCGCGGTCCTTGAACAGGTGCCGGAGATTGCCGTCCACGTTCTCCATGGTGGCCGTGGCCACGATCGTCTCGAGTATGTGCGCCGAGGAAGGCAGCAGACGCGCCCACCCGGAGTGAGCCCAGTCGCGACGGTGATACATCAGGTCGTCGCCGTCGACCGCACGCGCGGCCTCGGTGAAGGACTCGCCGGTGCGCGCCATCCGGGCACGAATGTTGCGGTTGCGCTTGTTGGACATGGCTGTTCCTCCTGAAGCCCCACGCGCTTTCAACAGAGGCACGGCACAAACCGCGGGTACGCCAACAGATCCGTGTGGGTCCGAGACCCTTGTCCAGCAGGAACCAGGCTGCGTGGGAACCCGGAACACCGGAGACAGGCGGCACGTCCGCCACGCCAGAATGTAGCGAACGAACCCTGCGGTGAGCGTGAGCGACACGCCGGGCGGGCCCGGTGTCGCTGGCGTCGAGGTCGGCGCTGGTGAGAAGCCAGCGGGGCCTGGCGGCGTGCTCTGCCCAGACTGCCTGGCGCGCCTGAAAGCCGAGCAGGCCAACTACTGGTCGACCCCGGCCGCTTGACTCGCTGCGCTGAGCGTCAGCTCGACGGCTGTCGGGACCGCACGGCCCAGTCTGTGGCGTCCCTGCTGTCCTACTGCGTCGGTGCTGGCGGTGAGTTGCTCAGCTGGTGGCTTTCCAGGGCCTCTTCTTCGGTCATGGGGCAGCTCAGCTGGGCAGACGCCGACCGGATGATGACCTCTTCGCCGCTGCGGTTAGTGGTGGTGACACGGGTAGTTCCCATGCAGCCGACCTTGTAGCCGGTGGGGGTCATTGCCGGGTACGGGTGGTCGAAGCCGCGGTCGCATTCGGCTTTCAGCGGCTTGTAGACGTCGTAGATCGCCTGTCCCATTGCGTGATCGTCGGGCCAGAGCGAAGCCAGAGCGAGCTGCAGCGCCCCGTCCGACTTCTGATTCATCTCGGCGTCTTCGACGTGCTCACCCCGTCCGGGGAACACGATCACGCTGGCGGAGGCAGTGACCTCCTCCAACGGGGCCTCCGGGTGGTACCCGGTGTTTGTCCACTTGATCTCCTGCGTCCACAAGTAACGATCCGCGCGGGCTACTCCCTGACAAATGCCGAGGTACCCCTTGACATCAAGGTCCGGCGGTGCCGTGGGGTCGCGGTGCCCGTAACACTTCCACCAGGGCAGGCGCTGCAGGATGTGAGACCGTAGCGCGTCCGAGGTCAGTGCCGGGTCGAAGCAGTAGAACAGGTCCGGCCTGGCCGGATCGCAGGGCGCCGGACCTCCCGGTACGACTGTGAAACGGGGCGTGGCCGAGGTGGATGCAGGCGCCAGGCTGGATGCTGGCCCTGCCGCGGTGGGCCTGGGCGAGTCGTCCCTGCTCGCCGAGATCGCCACGGCCACCGCCCCGAGCACTGCCACCACGGTGATCACCGCGACGATCACCCAGGTTGTCCGATTTGGGTTCCGCGAGCCACTCGCTGCGGCAGGCTGGTGCTGCCAGGCCGGTGGTGGGACCGGACCGGGAGCGATGTGGGCGGTCCCGGGGCGGCAGTACGCGGCGCCGCGCTCGTCAACCCAGGCACCCGGATGCGTCCGCGACTGCCACACCGGGCGGCCGCAGTTCGGGCATGGGGCCTGCGGCGTGCCGCCGTTGCTGCTGGTCATGACCGGCCCACCCCAGAATCGCCCAGCGCGTTCACCACGCTGCCCCCTCACGCGAAAACGTCGATCAACTCCCCAGCGTCACGATAGCGGCACCACCCATCCCTGCACGGGTGATCGTGCACGAACACCAGCGATCCGGGCCGGCAGACCGCGGCGGCAGACGCGCGTCGACGTACCGAATACGGCTATCTGTGCTGCTCAGGCCGCTGCGCTGGTTACGATGTCGATCGCACGAGGGGGAGAACATGAACCATCCACAATGGCCTGGACAGCCGCGCCCGCACGGGAATCCGCCGCACCCCGGTCCGTATCCGCCGCCGGTGTATCAGCAGCCCTACCGGCCGGTGGCCTATCCCCAGCCGCCTGCTCGGCCGCCCCGGCGTCGGCGCGGCGCGATCATCGCCGCCTGCATCGCGCTGGTCGCCGTCGCCGCGATCGCCGCGACGCTCGTGATCACCCTGCGCCCCAGCGCGCCACCGGCGGCCGCGGCGATCACCGAGTACCAGGCGCCGGCCGACGGGTCCGGCTACGACACCGCTGCCTGGGACCAGCCCATCCCGCTGCCGGTCGGGGCGAACCTGTGTTCCTGGATGCCCGAGATGACCGAAGCATTCGGCCGCCTCGGCGGCGGCGTGGTCCGCACCAGTGATGGCAGCGTCGAGGGCGGCCCCGGCTGCTCGTTCAGACTCGCCGACGGCAACGTCATCCAGGTCCGCAACGACGGCCCCTTCTACGCGATCAACCAGTACACCAGCGTGCTCGAGGCCGCGACCTTCGCCGGCCTCCCCGGCCGGATGTACTCCTTCGTCCCCGCCGATGACCCCCGCGGCCTCTGCACCGCGCAGCTGGCCGGTCGATCCATCGCCGTGCCCGCCGTCGACGCGTTCGCCCGCGACAACAACGGCAACCAGCAGGCCATGTGCGCGCTCGCCCGGCAAGGGATGGAGCTGCTCGCCCGGCGTTACGTGCCGCTGGCCGGCGGAACACCTGCCCGCGACGCCATCCAGGACCTGCCCCCCGGCGCGCTGGATGCGACATCGGCGTGCGACCTCGCCGCAGCGGCCGTCTACCACCTCAACGTCCCCTACCGCGAGGAAGCGCGGCAGCGCGGCAGCACCGCACTGGGCACCACCTGCACCGTCGAAGGGCAAGCAAACACCGCGACCTTCCTGCTGACCACCGGCACACCCGGCCTCGCCGGAGTTCCCCCGGTCGCCGGCGCGAAGGTCACCACCAGCCGCTTCGGCACCTCCTACACGCTGCGCCTGGAACAGGAACCCGCCCGGTGCACCGCCAGCCTCGAGTACACCGGCGGCAAGGTGTTCCAGCTGACCACCGGGCCGGACCGAAGGCCGGGCAACTCCGCCTGCCAAGCAGCCCGCGTCGCCCTCGGCTACGTCGTCCGTCAGCAACTCGCGGACTCGACCTTCCCGTAGCCGCGCCGTCACGGTCGCCGAGACCGAGGAGACCCGGCCCCGCCGGGGCCGCAGACCTGCCGCCCACCCGCACAGCATGAGGACACCGTTGACCCGTCGCCGCATCGTGCCGATCATCGCCACCGCCCTCTGCGGCGCACTCGCCGCAGCCGGTTGCACCACAGCCACCGTCGGCATCCCCGGTCCGGCATCAGGCCTCAGCCCCGGCACCGACGTCTTCGCGGGAATGAACGCCTGCCGCGTACTGGACCAACTCCTCACCGGGCAAGGGTTCCGCCCCGGCGAGAACAAGAGCGCCCGCAACGAGTGCACCGCCAGCAAGTCCGAATACGGCGGCTACTCCCTCGCCCTCGACCCGGTACAAGGCCTGGCCGACTTCCGCGAGAACAACCCCGGCGCAGCCCAGATCCGCATCAACCACCGCCAAGGCCTCTACATCTACGACACCGGCTTCCAGCTCTGCGCCCTGGCCATCGAGATCACCGAACAATCCCGGGTCCTCGTCATCGCCTCAATGATCAACTCGCCGCAGGACCAGACCTGCCACAACGCCAAAACCCTCGCCGAACGCCTCGAACCCTCACTGCCCACACCGCCCTGAGCACGGGGAACTCCGGCAGCCCGACGGCGCGTCGCCCTACTGCGTCGACGTGGAGAATTGAGCTGGTGAGCCGACCTTCCTGAGCGGTGTGGCCAATGACGAGGCTGCTGATCTTCACACTTGGAGCAGGCTTCGAAGCCTTCGGCTGCCCGCCCGGGGCCAGCGCTGGCATGGAGCCCCGACGATCAACTCCGCCCCCGCGCAATGGCCGGGGCGGTGGGAGCCGGCACGAGGTCCGGGTCCCACCGCCGCTAAGGCCACCTAGGAGCGGGCCCAGGCTCGACCCGCCTGCGGGCGGGCCAGCCAGGCGAGGCTCCCCGCGAAAGGCAGCACTGCCGCGCCGGCCGCTTCTGGGGACACGATGGCCAGGGTCGCAACCGGGCCTGACAACAGCACCACCAACCGCAGCGTGGCCGACCAGCCGGACAGCACCACCACCCCGATCAAACCGAACCCGGGCTCGACTGTGGGCTTGCGATGACGCCGCGGCTGTGCCGGCCACGGGTGGCGTGCTCGAGCAAGCAAGTACTGCACGCTCACCGCATCGGCTGACCGCCCACGGCGCGAGAGCTGCGACCGCCTTGCTCGCGGTCGTCGTGTGGGTAGTGTCGTCATCGTTCTCGTCTCCGTTCGTTCGCGCGAATCCGGTGGGCAGAACACACACGGCGCGGGTCTCCTGTGCCTGCAGGAGACCCGCGCACCTTCCTCTCAGTGACCCAAACCCTTCGCCCAGCTGGGGTACTGGGGCACTCTCGTCATACTGTCGGTTACTCGGCGGTTGTTCATATTTCGGCGACGAACGGTGCCACCTCCGCGACCAGCGGTACGCACCACTTCGGCGTAACCGACCATGTAAGCGTTACGACCCTCGTTACATCAGCGCACGTAGGAGGCCGAGCACTAGTCATCCCGATCAAGGTCGCAGCGCGGCTTGCCGGACGGCTGACGGCAGCTCAATAGGGCTTTTCGATTAATCGCTTTTACGATTATTTCGGTACGGTGGGTAGCCGCACTGAGACGCGTCCGAGCGCAACCGCTCGACGTGCGAGTGACTAGCCGAGCCGAACATGACCGTTCATCGACAAGCTCGCCCGGATGACGGCGAGGCGTGTTTGCCCACGTCGAGGCAAGGACACGGATACGCTTCGATCATGGCCAGCGCCGATGAGACCCCGACGGCCATGGAGCCGTTCTTCTTCGATCCCGGATCTGTGCTCCAGGCCGCTTTTGGCGACCACGAATTCCAGAGGTCCTTCAAGGGCCGCGACGTGCGCATCATCACCTCGGCCGTCGAGTTCGAGGGACACCGCGCCTACTTCCGGGTGCGGGTCGAAACGGCCCCACCCGAGCACGAAGCCTCCTTCACCTTCAAGATCGAGGTCGATGCCGTTGGCTGACGCCTTCTCCCTGAGGGAACCGCTGCGCATGGTGAGCCAGAACCCCCGGCTGCAAGAAGGAACCCCAGAGCGGGAAGCCCGCCGCGTCGCCGACCTGCTCGGCACCGGCCGCGGACCCCGGTGGCAACAGGCTGGTGAGCCCGGAGGGCCGTGGGGCAGCGCGCAGGTGTGCCGGGTGCAGCGCCGCCGCGTGTTACACGTGGTGGGCGATAGCGAGATGGCCGAGGAGTTGCGCCGCCTGTTCACCGAGGGCGCCGTCGCCGGCTGGCAGTTGCAGCCGCTCCCCAAGACCCGTACGCCGTTGCACCATTACCTCGCCGCTGCGACCGAAGCGGCACCCCAGCGGGGTTCGCTCCGCGGCTACAACCAGCTCGACCGGTTCGGGTTCAGCTTCGGCGAGGAAGTCGCCGCCTGTCCCGATGACGCGCTGCTGGCCATCAACAACATCGGGCGCACCGCCTTGGCCGCCATCCGCGAGATCTTTGGCCATCCGCTGCCTGTCTCTGACCACGCCGGCGGCCCGCCAACCACGCCCGCCGACCCCGGGCGCGAAGTGCCCCTCACTGCGGCCGCGGCTGCTCGCTACCCAGACTTCGCGCGCCGCCTGGCCGCCACCGCCATGCCCGAGCAGGCCGTGTACGCCATCGCCGCCGCGCTCAACGCCGAGCCGTTGCCCACCCTGGACCCCACGGTCGAGCTGCTGCTGGAGACCGCCGGCGAAGCCGAGCTCCTCGCGCTCTATCGCGCGACCCACCGCTCCCCCTGACTGAGGAGCTCGCGCCGGCTGGCCGACGTCCGGTTCGTGGCCTGCGCTGCATCGCGGCAAGAACCTCGCGCCAAGGCACGGCCACCACCCGCAAGTGCACCATCGATGCCTGGCTCATGAGCTGTCGCCAACCACTACGCCACGTAAGGTCCGAACCGTGCGGGAAGCGATTCGGAAGGCGTTCGGGGAAGCTCCGGCGATGGCGTGCCACCCCGAAGACGTCCCGCTGTTCGCGCGGAACCAGGCCACAGGCTCGTGGGCCGCGGTGTGCTTGGTGTGCGGCCTTCCCGACCACGAAGGCGACGTACCTGACCAGGTCTGGCAACTCCTGGAGCTGATCTCGATTCGACGCCGGCACGGCCGGTGAAGTCTGGAACCCGACGCAGTCACAGCCTGTTGGGAATGCGACGCGGGGCGGAGCGCCGCAGATGGCCGGGTGTATGCAGTGATCATGGAGCAATACGGGTGGACGCTCTACGGCACGCGCACGGTCTATCGCAGCCCCTGGATTCAGGTGGATCTCGCAGATATCCGCTCTCCCAGCGGGGATAGGTTTGAGCATGCCGTCGCACGACTGCAGCGGATCGCCATCGCACTGCTGGTCAACGAGCGCGACGAGGCGCTCATGCTGCGACGGCACCGCTTCGCCGTCGATAAGTGGGGCTACGAGCTGCTCGGCGGCCTGGTCGAACCAGACGAGGACCCTGCCGCCGCGGCGGCTCGGGAGGCGCTCGAGGAGAGCGGATACCGCGTGCTTGGCGAGCCTGAGCACCTCGCGACCTACGAACCCCTACCCGGGATGATCACTGCCGAGACCTCGCTCTACCTGTGGCGCCGGTTCGAGCGCGTCCAAGATCCCAGCGATCCCGATGAGGCCGGCACTTTGTCGTGGATTCCAGTCACCCGGGTACCGGAGATGACCCGAACGGGACAGCTCCTCGGCGCCGGCACCCTCATCGCCCTCTACGCCTTCCTGCATGTCCGCGGAGCTGATCCGAGTGCGATTGGGGGCTGAGACTTCGCGTTTCGTATCCACGCGCCTCCACGGTTGTTCGTTACCGTCGAGGTGAGCGGAGTTCGAGGGGAGATTCCGGTGGGGGCGAAGAAGCGCGTCAAGCAGTGGACGATGGCCGGAGCGGCGCGCGCCGCCCGCGACGCCCGAGTCGCCACTGTGAAGTACCTGGCCGACAGCGAGATCGCTGTGAAGGTGCAGGTGGGCAACCTGGCCAGGGCTTACCAGGTGAAGCTACAGGCCTTCGGCGGCAACCAGTTCTCGGCGATGCTGTCCCTGTTCGGAGGAATGGGCTACCCCCGCTCCCCCAGCGACTGGCGCAGCGCTGCAGAGATGGTGCTGGCTGACGAGACGCGCAATCTTGCCCAGGCCCAGCTATACGTGCTGAGCCCGCAGATGTGCGACGTCGTCATTGCCGCGGCGCAGTCGCTGACGATCGACGACCTCTACCTGATCAACGAGACGGACCTGCCCACCCCCACCGGCCTGATCATGCTGCCCGAACCGATCCTCACCCGGTCGGTTGACAGCAACCTCAGCGATCTACGCGCCTTCACCTGGACCACACCGGCATCGGCGTTTCACGGCTCCCGCAAGCAGCAGCGCGTCCTGGAGTACCCCGCGGCGCGGGTGTCGCGCTACCACGCCACCCACGGTCCCGTCCAGCCCGCACGGTTCCGCGAGCTACAGGACTACGCCCGCGCGCTCGGGCACCCCGCTGCCACCGCTGCTGCTGGATTCGGTCCGCACCTTCGTGTTCCGGGGCGATCCCAACGAGAACAACCCCGGCATGTTGGAGCGCCAGGCGGCCGCGGCCCGCGAGCATGGCGAGCGGCTGCGCGCTCTGGATGGCCGACCGGAGGATGAGGCCGAGGAAGTCGTCGGTGAGTACGAGCCAGGCAGCACCATCGACGACGCTGACGACACGTTCACCCTGCGATTCCTCGCTGCGTTCTGGCGACTGTGCGACCAGCGCATTGCAGAGCAGGATGAAGCCCCGATGACGCACAGCGCGCGGGTCGCCGCGCATCAGATCGGCGCGCCCCCTGAGGTCCGCGTCGTGCAGGTCCGCGCCGCCAGCAGACCGGACGGTGCGGCCGCCGGTCCGGCCACAGGGAAGGGACTGGCAGCACCGTTGGGTGGTCCGGATGCACAAGGTCCGCCAGTGGTACCCGAGCCTGAACAGCCACAAGGTCATCTACCGTGGTCCCTACCTCAAGGGGCCAGCGGACAAACCGCTGCTCGGCGGGGACGTTGTTCGCGCCGTCACGCGCTGATTCCGAGCGAGATCAGGTTCTCATCGCCACCCACGGGTGTCCGGATTCCAGCTGCCGACGGGAGCTTTGGCCGCCAGCAGAGGAGTGATGAACGCGTCCGCGAGCTCCTGGACGCCAGCCAAAGTGCGGAGGTCCGCGGGGAGCTCACGGACTCCACTGGCCACACTGCGATAGCCGGCGGTCCACGACTTGTCCGGGACCTCGAACGCTTCGGGGAACGTCAGCACCATTCCCCGATTGCGCCGGCGTTCGATCTCGTCCTGCAGGGTGGCGTGCATCCGGGGGCCGTTGATCGGCGATTTCAAGGCAATGAGTACCAGGTCCACCAAGTCCTTGTAGCGGCTGGAAGGGTTCCCATCGGCCCGGTACCGCTCGTACATCGCGCACAGCTTCTCGGCGACGTGATCCTCGAGCGGGAAGATCCGCACCTCTGGCCACGTCTCGCACTCAGTCGTGAAGGGTGCCTCGAGCGGCTCGGTGGCGATGTCGCCGCGGGGCATGTAGTCGGAGACAACGACGTCGACGCTCACCCATTTGAGTACGACGTTGCCGAACATCGCGCGGAATCGCACCGACCTTGTCGGCCGGTCGACGTGTGTCTGCTCGGTCGTGTCGTGATGCGCAAACCGAAGGTGGTCGTCAAGCTCCAACGACGCCGCCTTGATCAGGTCCTCGACCGCGGCGTCGGTGGTGTTTTGGGCGCTCAGCAGATCGATGTCGGTGGAGTAGCGCGCAGTCGGCCACCGCATCAGCAGGGCTTGGCCACCCTTGAGCACCCACCGGTCAGGGTCGCTGTGGAACACCCGCGCAAGCAGGCGGCGGTGGTAGTGCAGATCGACGAGCTCGCTGGCCGGGATGCCGGTCTGCTTGGAGGCGTTCTCCGCCCGGTTCTTCAGCGAGCTCCTGTAAGACCTTGGGGTCCACAGCCGTTCAGGTGCCATGATCAGCTAATCGTCTCCGGGCGCACTTTCGTCACGCTCGTCGGCTCCCTCACCGCGGCCGGAGTGGTCTAGAGCGGCACGCATGAGTTCTCCGCTGGCCAGGCGACTGGCGAGGGCTTGGGGGATGTCGGGTGGCAAGCGGCTTCCGAGGATCGCTCGCGTGACGTCCTCCGGCAGTGTGAAGCGAGGCGCGAGGTCTGCCACCAGACGGCTCAATGCCGGTGTGGCGACCAGATTGCGGTACTGGTCGGCGAGTCCGCTGAAGTGCGTGCTGAGGGCGGAAGTACCCAGCTGCTGCTGGATCTGACGCAGAGTCTCTGTCAGAGCTGGAGTGAGGCTGGACTGCTTCGCCAGCTCGTTGATCAACTGGCCACTGGCGTAGGTCTTGCCGGTGCCGCTACCCAGGGCAAGGTGCTGGAGAGCGTTGCTGGCCGCGGTGACCTGGAGCTGCGCCGGCGCAGGTCGGGTGACCAGGTCCGCCGCGGTCACGCCGATTTGTTCGAGCAGATGCTCCAGCAGCGCACCGCCATCATTAGGGCGGACGCGGTAGCGTCGGGCGTAGGGCGCGATGCGCTCGGTCAGCTCATCGAGACGGATCTCGTCGGCGAGGACGGCCTGGCGAATGATCGTGGCGATGTGACTGGCGTCAATGTGCTGGTCAAGCAGGTCGCACACGGTTCGCAGGACCGTGGTCACCGGGAGCCCATCGATCAGAGTGACATCTTCTGCCTCTAGCTGAGCGATCTTGAACCACAGATCGGTATCGCGGCTGGTTCGTCGACGCGGCGCGGTCATGGCGATCTCGCTGTTTGTGAGCTCGCCGAGGCCGTGCAAGCGCGCGGCGGTGCCGTGAGACAGCACCGCATCATCCCGGTGGAGGGGCTGTCGTTCCCACCCAGGCACCGCAGGCCGGATAGAGAGCCATGCGGCCTGCTCCTCACGGGCGGCGGTGACTACGGCAGTGGTTGCGGCGTAGACCCCGTGCCGGACGGTCTCGAGGAAGCCGGCCTCTTTCAGACGAAACAAGGTGACAGCGTCTATGCCGACAGTCCGGGCTTGCTTGGACGTGACCATCCCCCACTGCTCGGCAGTGAAGCTGCCGAGCAGCTCCAAAGCCGCGCGCATCTCCATGACCACGATCCTACCCGATATGCAACGTTGCTTACAGTAGTGCGCAGCACTAATTACCTTCAGGACGTAATAGTTGCTGCGCAACGCCGCAATGATCGCTGCACAACTTGTGCTGATCTTGATCTACTTACAGGCGGGGCCAGCCAAGGGCGATCTTGGGCGCTCACTCCCCCTCGCACCGCCGGTCGAACAGCCGCCAACCTCGTCTGAGGCAGTGCACGGCCAGGTCGTACCAGCCGGCAAGCTCGCCGAGTTGCCCACCAGCGACACCGATCGATAGGCCCCCGTTTCGTCCGGCCGACCGAGCTGGAGCGAAAACGGCTCTCGCAGCGACGCTCCCCATGAGCGCGTGGGCGTCTGAGGACAGCACGTTCCACGCAATACGCAGACCACCCTGTCGCAGCGGATCGTCCGGAAACACAACCGGGGCGATGTCACGCAGGGCGTCCGCGAGGTTCACTCGGATCGGTGCCGGCTCAACCACCGCCAGGGCGTACTGGCGGGTCTTGATCCACTCGATCTGCTCCCGCACCTGCTGCTCGTCCTCTGCCGTGAACCCTAGTTCCGTTGAGAGATCGAGCGTTCGCTGGTGATACTTGCGCAGCTGTTCGTACGACTCCGCAATCACAGCGTGGCCGCGTCGGCGCCGCGTGACGTGATCATCCGGCGCGGTGATCCAGACAGCCTGTGCCGCGCCGACCAAGCCGCCGCGGACCGCGGTGTGTTGCGCTGATGTGTACAGGTTGCCGCGTTGCAGGCCGTCCCAGACCAGCCGCAAGTGCTCGCCGGCCAAGATGAGGCTGACGCGCACCACCTGGCTGATTCGGTGAAACTCGAACGCCTTGTCGTCATCGGCGAGCTCGCTGCCCCGTTCAGGTTCCTCAAGACGCAGCTGACGCAGCCGCCACCGCTCGAGCTCCGGCTGCGCATCCCGGAAGACCTTCAGTTCGTCCATCAACCGTTCCCCTCGTGCCGCCCGCCCGAGACGCTGACGGGACCGAGCTCACGTCGCGCGGGCTGGTAACGGCGTTTCCACTTCTGGCTGTGACGGCACGCCCCAGTTAGCGGGTGCTGGCCACATCCGAGGTTTCGCCCCGCCAGGCACCTGGCAGCTCAGGCGCGCAGACCTTGCAACGAGGCGCGTACGTGCGACGGCGGAACTGGTACAGCCACTTGCGCGCTTCGTCGACCGTCACCCGCTTGTGATGGGTCCAGATCTCTGGCTCCAGGCAGCCTCGGGTGACGTACTCGTGCTTCGAGTGATACTGCGGCGGCGGTTGAGGTTGTTCGCCCACCGCTCGGCAGTCCCAGCGATGGATCTTGTTGCTGGACAGCACGTAGGGATGGGACTCCCCGGTGAGCGAGTTCCACCATGCAATCCACTCCTGCCGTTCCCGAGCGAGGCGTGCAAGGAGCTCGTCCTCCGGTTCCCTCACCTCGTCGCAGGCATAGCAGCACCCGCTGACCGGAGCGGTGGCCTCGACCAGCAGCTCGCGCATCCGCGCCGACGTCAGGCTTCCGCGTTCGACTTGATCAAGCATCCAGAGGATGACCGGGAGCTCCACCGACCAGCTGTCGCGGTCCGGGGCAACGACAGGACGGTCTTCTGGTGGCCGGCGCGGCCCGGAGCGCGGGCCACCGATCGTGTAATAGGTGCCTGGTGGCTCGTGCCCGAGCCCGTTGACGAAGGTGGCGTTGTCGTAGCGGCTGTCATCGATTGTGAACCCGGCCCAGCTCTTGTAGGACACTGAACGCTCCCCTGCTGCTCGCCACAGACCAGCATGCGCTGATGCTCCTGCCCGTGTTGTTGTACAGGTGGCAGGCCGGCAGCAGGCGGATCCACGCCGCGGAGAACGAGCGACCGGCGCCGGAGGGACACGTCGTGGCGCAGCTGACGGCCGCAAGGCAGCGGCAGCAACGCGAGTAGGTAAGCCTGGTTGGGTGCCTGAGCGTTTCCGTCGGAAACGCTCAGCTGAACACGCCGTGCTCGAACGCCCAGGCCAGAGCACGCCGGTAGTCATCGGTCACTGGGTCTTTGGGCACCCACAGTGGTAGCGGTTCGCGGTTGGTGTACGCCTCGTTGACTGTGACTGCTTCGCGAATTTCGACATCAGCCACCAGCGAGCCGTGGCGCGCGTGCAGGCGCTTCAGCATCTCGCGTCCGTGGTTCCCGCGCTGTCGCTCGGCTTTGACTCGGCACGGCAGGATCATGGCCAGCTGGAGGTCCGGGTTGTACTCGCGGACCTCCTCGATGGTGGTCTTGAGGTGGTCGAGGTCGGGACCGGTGGTCTTGTCATCCAGCTGAACGCAGTTGAAGACGCGCTTCATTCTGACCAGGGCGGACATCATCGACAGTGACTTGGTGCCGTGCAGGTCGTACAAGCGGAAGTGTGGTCGCGTGGTGACCTTGTTCATCAGACGGCTGAGCACCATGCCCGCGAAGGGATCCTTCGACAGCTCTGCCTCGTCCTGATAGAAGTCGATCTTCTCCCCCGTCACGTACGACGGTCCATTCGGGTACACGTGGATGCGCTTGAGCCACGCGATGGTGTCCGGGTCGTCGTTGATCACTCCGTATCCGGGGATGCCGTGCTCGTTGTAGGCACAACGGCGGATGTCGTCCAAGGTGATCTCGCGTGGCGCATCTTCGCCCGGGAACTTGGCCTTCCGACGGAGCAGTGCGTCGCCGAGCATCAGGGGCACCGGGTACGCGCCGCCAGGCTCGACGAGCCGATCCTCCTCGTACGGGCTTGACCCGATGCCAAGGTGCTTCGAGGCGTTGCCCTGGCCGTCGAGGTCAACGATCTCTACCTCGAACCCGAGTTGGGCGAGCAGGGCGGCGAAGGTCACGAGAGTGGTGGTCTTGCCCGCCGACCCAGCCTCTCCCACAGACCCCAGTTCGTGCGTTGTCGTCGGCGCGGACTGCTCTAGGTAGGCCGTTACTGCGCGGTTGAGCCGCTCGAGGCCGCTCTCGTGGCGCGGGCTGATCTCCGGCATGGGGTGCCCTTCAGGGATAGACGTTTCCGACGGAAACGGTGACGGTGAGGGGAGGAGCGTTTCCGTCGGAAACGGCCAGGCTGCATGGCGGCGTTTCCGACGGAAACGGTGGCTGTCAGGCCAGCTTCTTCTCTTCGTAGGCAGTGAGGGAGTGGTAACCGAGCTCGGCCAGGCGGCGAACGTAGCGCTGAACCGCGGGCGGCCACGGGCGGTCGCCAAGGTACTTGTCGTCGGCAGCTTGGGCCTCCAGCACGGCCAGGGCGGTGGCGAAGGCGAGCCTATTCGCCTCGGCACGGTTATCGCGGATCACCTCGCCAAGGTCGTACTCGGTCGCGATCTGGGTTCCTGTCCACTCCGCAACCTCAGGCCGGCGGAGAACCGCCTTGTCGGTGCTGCCTGTGAGCACAGCTTCCGCCAGAATCTCGATCAGGGCCTGGCGCCGGCTGTCGCGGAATTCGGAGAACTCGTTCACCATCCGGCGACAGGCGTCTTTGCGAGCGGCGGACGCGTCGTAGTGCGCCTGACGCTGCTCATGCGCCAGACGGGCGGCTTCCAGATCGGCGGGGGTATCGGTCGCTGTGGAGCTCTTCACCTTCTCCGCCTTCGCACCGGAGGCGGTCGGGGATGCGCTCTTGCGGAAGTACTGGATCCGACCGTCGACGACGGCCGCGCCGGCCAGATCACCGGCCGCGCGCGCGATCTCGACCTCGTTCTCGGTCGCCAGCCGGTGCAACCATGCTGCGTCGCCCCAGCGCCCCGTCGGGTCGATTTCCTCGAGGCCCATTTCGGCGATCTGCTGGCGGGCGGATGCCACGGCACCCTCGAGTTCAAGGCGCCGGCTCTCCTGCTCGATCGCCGCCTTCAGCGACAGCCGCTCCCCCGGCGGTCCGGCGGTGGCAGCCTTCAGGGCTCGATCCTGACTGCCGGCTTCCGGCAACTTGGACAGCAAGGTAAGGGCGCCGTCGACGGTGATCTCCTGCCGATTGAGAAGGTCGCGGCCTAGCGGCGTGAGCTGGAGCAGCTTGAGCCGCTTGGCGACCTGCCCCTTGCTCCTGACCGCACCGCCGACGGTGTCCACGATCTGCTGATAGGACATGCCGTCGTCCACCAGGAGCTGGTAGCCCTCGGCTTCTTCCAGCGGGGTGAGCTGAAGTCGGCCGCCGTTCTCGGCCAGACGTATCTGGTTGAGCGCACGAGCCGTGGCGAATTCGTTGCGAACGACGGCGGGGACGGTGTCGCGGCCGGCGAGCCGACTGGCCGCCTTCCGGCGATGACCTGCCACCATGACGTACTGACCACGCTTGGTCAGCTGGTCGAGCTTGGGGGAGTTGCGCACCAGCGCGGCCCGCTCGCAGACCAGGACGGCGGACATGACGCCGAACTCGCGAACGCTCGGCAGGATGTCCGCGAGTTCCTCCTCGTTGGGCTCCTGCCGATGCGTGGGGTTGTACGGGCTTTCGACGATGTCGTCCAGCGGGATGTCGATGATGCGGAAGCGATCGGGGAACTCGGCGACTTCCCGCTCAAGGCGGGCTATCCCGTATGACCCCAGCCCACCGCTCCGCGACTTCGGCTTCTCGTCCTCGCTAGCGACTACGGGGACGGGTAGGGGAGCGGGCACTGGAGCAACTGGCGGCGGGGTCGCCGTCGCAGCCCCGGCTCCACCCGTACGGTTCCGGCCTGAATTGCGGGGCATTCGTACACCCTTCGAGTCGTGGAGGCGGTACGTGGAGAGCTCCCGGCCCCGGGGCTCGCGTGGCTGCCGCGCGGGCCGCTGACGGTGTACGTCCCGGGGGATCTTGCTTCGGGAGCGCGCCCAGCATAGGACGGTCGGCCTGTAGCCCTGCAGACACACGTCGGCGTTTCCGACGGAAACGCCTCACATCCTCCGGATTCCGTAACAGTGTTTCCGGAATAGGTGCGGATGACGGCTCACGTCGGCGGCGGAAGGGAAGATCGGCGGCGACGGAACGATATCCCTTCCGAGATCCACGCCCAGGAACCGGAACGAGCCAGAGGGCCTCTCGGACGAGACCAGCGGAACCGGCAGCGGAACGGTTCCTGCAGCGAAGGCGGAACGCCTCTCGGAACGAGACGGAACGAACACCGGAACTCCGCAGGTCAGCAGCCGTTTTCCGGCGGCCGTTCCACTCATTCGTTCCGGCCGTACAGCTCGTACTCGTTCTGGACGAGGACCGGCCGTTCCGCCATGGTCCCGGACCAGGCGCCGAGCCAGTTCCGTCTGACGGCGGCCGCAGGTTCCGCCAGGATTGACGGTTCCGCGGCCCCCATCCGACGCCACCCCGAGGCGACGCGGCACCGGAACCGGCTGACTCGTCGCAACCCCGTCGGCAGCACGAGCCGGGCACGAACAGCTGCATCACGCGCACCTCCCCGCCGACGGATGCCTCAACGTCATGGGATCTCTGCTGCCGCTTCGCCCCACTGACGCGACGGCGAGCAACCCCGTATCCCGGAACGCAGCCTCGATCACTCTCCGTAGAAGGTTCAGAAGGTTCAAGGCCACGGTTCAATCGAGGTTCATGAACCCCACGACCTGGGGCTTTGCCTCGCACGCGTATACGCGCGCGCGACGCGCCGCTTAGGCCCGCGCTCCGAGTGCCTGCGCTCGCCGGCGCGGGGACGCGGGTTCACGCATGCGCCTTCGGTTACAGCGGGTGATCCGGCGCCGCTTCAGCGTGGGCTGCGTGCCTGATGCGCGGCTCTTGTTCCGTCCGCCAGCTTGCTCGAGCCCGGGCACCCGCGGTGAGGCTGGCGACCCCGAGGGAGGACTGGTTCTGGCGAGCCTCGGCCAGCAGCGCTCGTCGGCGCTGACCTTCGCTGTCGGATGCGAACGAAGATCACCTCCCACCCTGCGACGAACCCTCTTCCGCCGCCCTCCCGTATCCGAGCCGGCCGACATCTGGTCGATGTGCGCCCTGAGATCGCTTCTGCCGGTCCAGGGGTGCAAGGACACAGCCGAATGGCTGTCCGGGCGTCAGCGGCGAACTGAGAGGGCATTTCGGGGCCTCTCAGCGCGACTTGATCACGCTGCGGTGAGCGCTCGGATGCGGTGTAGGCGCGCCTGGACTCCCTTTGGCAGCTCGGCGAGGGGGCGGTGGCCATGGGCGACGAGGGTCGCTCGGTCCGCGGGACCGAGCGCGGCGAACTGGGCGTCATCAAGCCAGTCCACGGGGCTGGTAGCCGGTCGTTCCAGAGTCGCTGGGGTGGGACTTTGCGGTGCACGGCAGCGCGCGGCACGTGCATCGGCGTGCTCGACGGCCTGGGCGTCGACGAGGTCCGGGGCGTGCTCGGGGTCGAAGGCACGGATCACGAAGGTGATCTTCCGACCCGTAGTCTCACGGAACTTGGCCAACAGGTAGCCGCGCACGCGTTCAACTTCATGACCAGCCGCAATGGCAGCGGCTACTCGGCGCCTGAGCGTCCTGCGCTGGGTCGTCCTGCAGTCCAGCCGCCGTAGTCCAGCCTCGATCTCACGCTCGGCCAGGAGTTGCTCAGCGACCGCCAGGGCCGCAGCCGACGGCTGGTTGGATTCCTCGGACGGAGAGTCCGTCCGTCCGTCCGCGCTGCGGGCTTCGGCGGCGGCAGCCGCGGCCTCGCGCCCGCGGGCGTCACCACACGGACGGACGGACGGATCGTCACCACCAGAACCCGAACGAAGTGAGGGTTCAGGGACCGGTTGAGGCTGGACCGGTTCCCGTAGGGATAAGGACAGGTTTGGGTGAATGGTGTGCACCCCTGAGCTGTGTTTCTTATTCACCCCTGAGCCCTGAATGTCATTCACCCCTGATGCGGCATCCGCGGTGCTGTCGTCAGGGGTGAATAGCGTGCACCCCTGAACATTTCCGCTGGTCACCGGCATGGTCCCGGTGGCACTGACGCTGGAATCGGTTCCCTTCTTCCGGGACCGCTTGGGGTTCGGCTTGCCCTTGTCAGACCGCTGCGCGCGGCCGGTCTGCGGTGGCGGCGCGATGTCTGGGCGATCCTCGGGGGAGAGCGGCTTGAGCCCCTTCTCTGCCCGCTCGCGGTTCGCCCGCTTCCACTTCTCCGTGCCGTAGGCGGAGTAGGGCATCAGCACGTCATAGACCGTCGGTCGGTAGCGCTTGTCGATGTGCCGGGCGGCATCCTGGTTTCCGCGGGCGATCAGCCCGCGCTCGACCATGCTCCGCAGGTAGGTCTGCACGGTGCGTTCGCTGCACATGGCCGCGCGCGCAAGCCGGCGAACGCTGGGGTATGCGTCAGTGCCGTCGAGGTTGGCCCGATCGGCCAGGAGCACCAAGATCAGACGTTCATAGACGTTCGCGACTGGGGCATCCTCGGTTGCCCAGTCCATCACTGCAAGTGCCACGAAGATCCTTCATGATCATGCCGAAGCACCACGTCGCCGTGACGACCGCCCCGAAACGTCGAAGTTTGACAGCTGGGTGCGGTAACATCTCGCAAAGCCGTCCGCTCCACGCTGTAGGGCGAGGGGCTCCATGTGGTGGTGGTTCTCCACATGGCGGTGAAGTGGTACTCCACGCGTTACGGAAGCCCTCCGCGTTCCCGGCCAAAGGAAGAGCGGAGGGTTTTCGCCTGTCTGGGGGTGTTCGTAAGACGGTGGTGGTTCGGCACCGTCTCGGGCGAACGCGAAAGGTCAGGCTTAGGTCGGTGACACCTCCAGCTTCTCGGCGCGCAACTTAAGCTGGGCGCGCAAATCCTCAACTTCGGAGCGGAGGCGCTTCAGTTCGGCGCGCTCCCGCTCGGCCCTGCCAGGGGTCATCACGTGGGCGTAGGGCTTGCCATGGAAAGTCAAGATCAGCTCGTCGACAGCGATGAGGGCGCGTCGAAGGTCAGCGGGGTTCTTGCTGACGCGTTCGGCGGTCATCGTGGTCATCGCGGCTCCTCCAAAGAAGGCGAGAGGTCCAGCTGAAGTTAGCGAAACTCTAGGGTTTCCGGGCTGACCTGCAAGTTTCGGCGTGTCGGAACGCGCTATGGAGGCTAACGATCCTTGGCGTGAGGGGCAGGCCACTATGGGCGTCGCCGTAGTTCGTTGAGTTGTTCAAGGTAGGCGCGTGTTGGCGCTGCGTCTGGCGCGCTGGCGGTGATCGCAGCAGTGAGGTCCTGAGCGACCATCAACAGAGACGGGATAGATCGACGGTCGGCCGAGAGTGCGCGTATCCCGTATTCGACGGCACCGTCAACGTCGCCCTTACGCGCAGCAACAGTCCCGAGGGTCACGCGTGCCTCGGCGTTCCGCATCACGGAGTGCTCGGTGCCGTCTGGGGAGGTTCCAGCCGTGAGAACCTCGTGCGCGAGCTGCTCAGCTGCGTCGTCGTCGCCGGCGATGCGGTGGACATCCATGCGGTAGAAGTCGAACTTTGCAGGATCGACCACGAAGTGATGGCTGAGATTCGTGGGGTACGGCATGGGCTCGAGTAGCCGACGGCCTCGTTCAAGGGCACGGCGTGCGTCGTCGGGACGTGCCATCCGGACGAGCGCTTTGGCCTCTTGCCCCGCGAGCTGCACGGCGACGCGTGAGTTACCAGCAACCGCGGCGCCAGCTTCCGCGGCGGCAAGTACTCCGCGATAGTTGCCGCTGGTCAATGCCTGCCAGGCCTCGATCTCGTAGGCCCATCCCTGGATCTCGGAATGCCCGGCCTCTTTGCCGAGGCTGAGGGCATGGCCACGCGTGACACTTGCGGAGGCGGTGTCACCGATGTCGTACTGCACGCAGGCGAGTAGCAACGCAAGCCATCCAGCCTGGACCTGGACTTCCTGTCGTTGAGCCAACGTCATGGACTGACGGGTCAGTTGGACGACGCGCCCCAGCCACGCCCGGCTTTCCGTCAGAAGTTGACCAGCTGGGACGTAGGGATACTCCGAGCACAACTTGTCGACCGTGAGCGCAATGCCGTGCAGGCTCGCGTCATCGACACTTGAAGCCTGGAGCTGTTGAAGCAACTCGCCTACGTCGCCTGTTGGCACCGTGAGCGTTGGGCGCGCCAGGGGAAACAAAGCTCCAGGAACCGTGTCGAAGAGCGTGGCGAGGTAGCGCTGATGATCCGGGCGAATGCCGGTTCTGCCCGATTCCCAACGCTTCCATGAGCGCAACAGGTTTTCGGGATCAGCGAGCTCAACGTCGTGGTGCACACGGGCGCTTTCGCGCAGTTGGCGGACGGCCTCCGACTGAGACCAGCGTCGGCGTTCGCGCTCACGGCGGATCCGATCGCCCCATTCGATCCGGCCAGGTTCACTCATGTCTTCATCTTCCAGGTGCGCGAGGCTCATGCCATCCAAGTTGCGTCATCGGGCGTGGTTTTCGCAGGTGACAAAGTGGTGACACGGTGGAGTGTCCCTAGATTGACACTGCCGAGAGACCTAGGACCCGAAGCAACATCAAGTCATCGGGTCCTTGAGAAATCCATAGTGGAACAGGCGTGTGAAAGGGTGGGTGACCAGCGCATCTGCTGGTCACCCACCCTCGCCACCCAGGATTTAGATCCTCGCGTAGACGACCGTGGCATCGTCGGACTTCTTGTTGCGGGGATACCGCTCGCCGAGCGGGTCGGCCTCTTCGGCTGCTCGGGTGCGGTTGATGAGCTCGGCTGGGCCTGCTGTGGCGAGTAGGTCGAGCGCCTGGTCCCAGCTGATGAAGCCGAAGCCCGTGACTAGGCGCGCTGCCCCGTCGCTTAGCAGTGCGAACTGTCGGAGGTCGTCCGTCCGGAACTCCCCGGCGATTGCATGGTCGACGACCGTGGGATCAGCTGAGGCAATCCAGTACCCACCGTCGTGGTTCTGGGCGGCGAGCTCGATCTCCTTCATCTTGATCAGTGCCGCAGCCTTCTCCGGTGTACCGATGAGGTGTCGGTCCGCAGCGGCGCGCTCAGCCAACGCGGTGCTGCTCACTCGATCGTCGCTGATCACCTTAATGCCGGCCGCAACGTCGGCGGCGATCGTGATGTCGCCAAGGACTAGGTATCGCAGCACAGTGCCTTCATCTCGCACTATGGCAACTCCGGCCGATGGGGCACCTGGACGGGTGAGATCGCACTCTGGGTGAAGCTGGGTGACCTCGGCAATGGCGGTCGAGAGGATCTCACCGAGTGTCAGTTGTCGATCCGCTGCTGCCGCGATGATGGCGGCCCCAAGTTTGCGCGTGTACCAGGCGGGGCCGTGATGGCAGCCGGTCTCGGTCCGCACGGTGGCGCCGTCGAGCACCACGACCAGATCTGGAGTAGCGGCCAACCAGTCTTCGTTCTCGCCAGCACCGCCGGGGACAGTGGTCCCTGCGAAGATCATTCGGTGGCCTCCCTACTTGTCGGTGTAGACCGGTGTGGCCAGTTCGGTTGATTCAACCTCGCGAGTCTCTGGATCAAAGGTGCACTTGACCAGCGCTGACCACCGCTTCGTCTTCACCTGCTGGTAGAGCTCATGAACGTGGCTGGTGAGGTAGTGCGCAGCGCCGAGGGTCCCCATCGCATGAATGCCAGCCAGATAGAGAAACGTGCCTTTGCCGTCCGGCCGCGGAAGCCGGCCGATATAGCCGTAGTCCGCGGGCACGCCCTCGTCAATGGGGGAGCGGAACCTGGTGTCGGTGGTCTTGTCCACCAGGTACCAGCCCCTCCCGTTGACCGCGAAGCCGAGATGTTCGTCAGCCTCGAGCACCTGGCCCACGATTGGCAAAAGCCGAGGACTGGTGATGACGATGAGGTTCGACCGGTTCAGCTGGACTAGGCCAGGTGGAGGAACGACCTGGTAACTGGCCTTTAGTCCGTAGTCGCTGACAGTTTCGGCGATCAGGTTGAACGCAGCCAAGGACTGTTCGGACAGCACAGCGGATGGCTCGACGTTTGGCCCTCCGGTACCGCCGGCGCGGGTTTCCCATTTGCCCCCGATCGCGACAGTCAGTGCTGCCGTGCCGAACAAGGCGCGCTCCGGCTTGGGGCCAGAGGTGAGTAGCTGGTCAACACGAGACCGGGTCATGCCGAGCATCTTGGCCAGCTCATTGGGGGTCTTGCCCTCGCCGATCAGCTCGCCCAACGCTTCGCGGCGGACGCGGCTGTACTCGTTGACCCACTCCTGGTGAAGGGCCAATGCCTCGATCGCTTGCTTCGCGCGCGCCTCAGCTGGCGTGCCCGCGAGCCGCTCGAGATCAGCCTTGACCAGGTCTTTCAGTTGATCCATCCGGCGGTCCGTCCTGTTCCACGGCATCAATCTTCGCCAATCCTCTCAGGGGGGCTTGACGGCCTCAAGGGGGACTGTCTAGATTGGCGATACAACCCCCCCTTGAAGCGCAGAGGGGGACTTGCAAACTGAAGATTCAACCCCCCCTTAAAGGTCTTATCCGGGGTTGTTGTTCCGACAGTCGGCGCCCCCGGCGTCGGGAGCGGCGGGCCTGCACCCGTGTGGCTGCCCCACCCCATCGGCACGTGCCCGAGGGAACTGCAGAGAACTACATAGTGAGATCCGCAGACCTCGACCTGGGACATGAGGCGAGCGGATGGGATTGCGGCCCGCGTTGCGCTGGGAGCTACGAGTGGCCTGCAAGACCCGATAGAGCACCCACCGCGGCCAGGGGAACCTGGCAAATGCAGGCGAAGCTGGACGGATTGACTTGTCTCCGCCGCTTCTGGTCGGCCCTCACGGGCTTGGGAAGTCGGGTTGAGCGGCGTACGGCACCACGCAACAGCCCCGAAGCGGCCGCCCTCACGTTTGTCCAGCCGACGTGGGAGATGTCTTTCCGGTCCTGCTCCCCCAGGAGCCCCGCCCCGCGCGGAACGGAGTCAACCAAGGACCGCACACGCTCAACGCAAACACCCAGTTCAAGTGGGGTTTGCCGGTCGCTCTCACCTGATCCGCTGCTCGCCGAGTAGCGCCGGGTGAGGGCGTGCCGGGGAACCACCACCACCCGGCCCGTCCCGGTGCTTTGGCACACCGGGACGGGCCCTTCCATTCGTCCACTTCGGAAGGGAGCCGTACGGCAATGACCATCACCGACTGCTTCGACGTCTTCGGCGACGCCACCTTCGTCGACGCGGCCGACCGGTTCGACGACGCGCTCGCCGAGCCGGTCGACCGGAACCGCGAGTTCAACGCCCTGCTCGCCCCGGACGCGATCACCATCCCGCCGTCGGACCTGCCCGCCTGGGAGCTGCCCGAGTACGAGCCCACCGTCGCCGACCTACTGGCCGTCGAGGCATGGGCCGCCAAGGAGCTCGAGGACGACGACATCGACGCCCGAATCGCGTCGGCGAACACGCTCTCGGCCTACGAACAGCGGCACCGCGAGCTGATGCTGCTGCGAGCCAACATGCCGCAGCCCGGCGAGTCGATTCCCGAGGACGTTGAGCTGGGGAGGGCGGCATGAGCTGGCGAGACCACGCCGCCTGCCGTCCCACGCCAAGCGGACTCAACCCGCATATCCGAATCCCAGCCGTGGAACTGGCCGAGGCGTTCTTCGAACCCTCCAACCCCTACACCGAGGAGCTGGCCAAGCAGGTCTGCGACCACTGCCCGGTACGCAGTGACTGCCTGGCCGAGGCGCTCAACGACGGTCTCGACGACGGCATCTGGGGCGGCCTGACCGCCGAAGAGCGCCGGGCACTCCGCCGGGCCAAGACGAGGGCGGCGTGATGAGCAAGTCTGCGCCGACCTCGCCGTCCAAACCGACACAGACCGACATCAACGGTCGCCCGATCACGGTCCCCGCCGATCCACCCATCCTGTCCGGAACGAAGGAGAAGCGCTGAAATGTCCGTGCTCACCACCCTGCTCGCGACCGGCGGGACCGGCGCGGCTACCGCCCCGGTGGCGGCCCTGCTGCTGTCCCGCCGAGCGCGCCGCGCAACCGCCCTGACCACGGCCGCCGCCACCATCACCGGCCTGGCCGGCGCCGGTGTCCTCACCGGCGTCACCGTGCCGGATCTGGCCCACAACCCGATCGTCACCACCACGGTGGGAATGCTGCTCGCGGCCGCGGTCGTGATCGGCCTGCTCTGGATCACCCGGCAGGCCGCCAACCTGATGCGGCCCCGCCCGGCGACCAAGGTCGTCTACGTCCCGGAACCGGCCACGGTCGTCGGCCAAGACGGCACGGTCCAGCTCCCGGAACTCGAGGAGCGGGAAGGGCGGCCGCGATGGTGACCGTCACCGGCGACCTTGGACATGACCTCCGGCTCACGCTACGAGCCCAACTGGAGGCAGACGAGATCTTCGAGCGACGGTGCCGCCGCGAAATCGCGAACGGGATCGCCCCGGAGATCAACACCGCCCGGCTGGCCGCGATCGAGGAGCACGAGCGCAGCCTCTGGGACGCGCTCGCCAACGCCCAACAGCTGTAACCAACTCCCATGACCTGGTGCTCCGGCACCGGGGGAGCACACGCGGGACCGCCCGGGGGACCCCCAGCCCGGCGCGACCTCCCCACCCGCGTGTGTTTCCCAGGCCACCGGATCAGCAGCCCTTGCACATCGGCCGAGATCACCGGCCCCCTCACACTCCTGCACACCCGCCTTGGAAGGAGGCACCGTCGTGGACGCCATCGGCGCGCACGCCCCCGGACCCGACGAGCAGTTCCACCAGATCGTGGCCGGCCTCGACAGCGCCGAGATCGAGCGGGCCGCGACCGCCCCGGAGGCGCCGGCCCACCACCCGGCACACCCGCCCACAACTCCGCCGCCCGCTCCCGCGCCGAACGCAGACCAGGAGCGGACGGCGGGACCAGCACCCACCCCCGCGCACGCCGCCGTTCCAGTCCCGGTGCAGATC
This sequence comes from Amycolatopsis sp. ATCC 39116, assembly GCF_000231075.2. Lineage (NCBI taxonomy): Bacteria > Bacillati > Actinomycetota > Actinomycetes > Pseudonocardiales > Pseudonocardiaceae > Amycolatopsis > Amycolatopsis sp. ATCC 39116. Next base: position 37,177 of record NZ_AFWY03000037.1, read on the forward strand.
GCGCCGCCCGCGCCGCTGCCACAGCCCCGCCCGCGGCTACCACAGGCGCCGACCGCTCCGGAGTACTGGGGACAGCGCGGGCTGGTCGCCGTCTACTGGATCGCCATCCTCACCGGCGCCATCGGCCAGGTGATCTTCTTCGGCGACCTGTTCCACCTCGGGTGGGCCGGCTACCTCGCCGCCACCATCATCGCCACCACCGCAGAAACCGTCATGGTCTCCTCAGGCGACACCGCGCTGGATCTGCGCGCCAAGGGACGCCGAAAGCCGCAGTGGGTGCCGTTCCTGCTCATCGCATTCGCCGCCGCGGCGGCAGCGTCCGGGATGAACCTGACTCACTGGTGGGCCAAAAACCCCAGCATGGCGATCATCTTCGGAGGCATCGCCTTCCTCGGCTTCCTCCTGCACGTCGTGCACGGCTTCGGCGAGGGCACCGAGTACCTCGCCGAAAAGAAGAAGTACGACAAGGCCATCGCCGAGCTCGAGGCCAAGCAACAGGCCGAGATCGAGCGGGCCCGCCAGCAGCAGGCGCGCATCGAGAAGGAGCAGGAGCTGCAGCGACGTAAGCCCGAGCAGCCCGCCACACCGCCACCGCCCACACCACGCGCGTCCTCGCGGACGACGCCCGGTCCGGCCAAGTCGCGGCCTGCGGCGAAGAAGCCGAGCGGCAACAAGATCACACGCGAGGAGGTGCTGGCCTGGGCACTCCAGCAGGACGAACTGCCGAACTCGGGCGAGGTCCTGCACCACTTCGAGTCCACAGGCCGACCGCTGCCCACCGACCGCGCGGTGCGGAACTGGCTCGCCGAGGTGAAAACGACCGACTGATCGATCCGCCCGTACACACCGCCCAGGACCCGGCTCAGGGGCTTGGTCTCATGAGGGAGCAGACATGAAACAGACGGACACCGGCCCGCGTAGTGCCTCACGCAACCCGCTGGAACTGTGGCGCGACCTGGCGACTGGCCGTGTCATTGGCAACGGTCAGTGTGAATGGTGCGGGCACGTTCTTCACTTCAAGCCCGCCCGATGGGTTGCCGAGGAACGCGGCTACATCCTGGAGTGCCGCGACGGGGCCCCCCTTTGTTGAACGCTAGTCGATTCGGTGGCCAGCACCCACTCGGTGTGGGAGTCGGACTGCTCATACCTGGAGGTAAACCGTGATCAGCTACGTCCTGGAGGGCGCGGAGAGTCTGGCCCTCGTCGAGTGGAAGCTCACCGAGTTCGTCCCGGGAGAGGACCCCGAGGTGATCGCGAGGGCGGCGTCACTGTCGCCCAGCGAAGCCACCGAGTGGGCCAACGCCCAGATCGGCCCCTACGTGGAGTTGGACTGGAAGTCCGCGGATGGCTCGGTGCTCTCGCTGAAGTGGACCTCGCAGCGACCGGAGCCGGGCGACGACCCCGACCTCGAAGTATTCATCTGACGCCTCAGTGCACACTCCCGGAGGTGACCGCGTTTGGCCGGCCACGTCAGGTCGATCGACACCGGCAAAGCTCGCCGCACCGCCAGCGGCAAGACGCGCAAGATCCGCCAGCACCTCCCGCCCGGTGAAGTTGAGAAGGCCAAGCGCCGCAAACAACACCTGGGCGCCCGCACCGTGATCAACGCCAGACTGGCAGGCACCAGCGACCCCTTGCGGCAGCTGGACATCGCTCGCGAATACGTGCGCAGCGCCGCGGCGAAGTACCAGGTTTCTGGTGAGCTGGCGGCGGCGGTGGACGCGCTGATCGCAGCGGGGGACCGGATCTTCATGACAGGCGAACCGCTGTCGCCGTCAGCGAAACGCACCCGCCGCGCCGCAGCAGAACAGCATCGGGCCAAGCGTAAGCGCACCGCCCTGCTGGTACGCGAGGGCCGCGCCGCGGTGCGCCGCCAGCAGAACGACACCCGCCACTCCGCCTGACCCGGCCCCGCTGAGCCGCACTCGGCGGCACCGTCAACAGCCGGTGCCGCCCCTGGGCTGCTCAGCCCTGCATCGATCAGCCCCAGCCCCATTCACGAAGGAGGTAGCCGTGTCTGCGCTGCCCGATCACACCGGTAAGCCAACGGATCCGGCCGCCACTTCGGCAGCCGAGCGGTTCGACCAGCCTCGCCACCTGTACCCGGTCCATCCCACCGAGGACACCATCGAGGTTCCCGCGGTGCCCGGGCAGGACTCGGACAGCGACGCCACTGGCGGCACATTGACCGAGCGGGTTGCGTGGCTGCGGACCGTGTTCACCCCGGAGGCCGGCCTCTACACCGACCGGCCGCCCTCGATCGCCGAGGCCATCCGACGCGCCAAGCATGGACGGCAGCTGGCCGCGGACGGACCGCTGCGCAAGATCAGCATCGCCCACGGCTACGTGGCCGCCGCGAACAAGGCGGCGGTGCGCACGTGGGAGTGGATCGTGGACCACCAGGCCCGGTTCGCCGTCTTTTTGCTCCTGCTCGGCCTGGCACTGGTGTTCCCGCCCACCCGCCAGCTGATCGCGTGGCTGCTGTACCCGGTCGCCTGGGTTCAGCAGCAGCTTGACTGAACCACCCGCGGTTCTGAGCTGCACTCGACGGCGCCCGCGCTGCACCAAGGCGGGCGCCGCCTCTGGGTTGCTCAGCCCGTTCACCTCGCGCGGCTCCGCGCACCCCCTTCACTCGCCACACCCGTCGTTCTGGAGGTCTCATGCTGTGGCTTGCTGCCTTGCTGTTTTTTGTCATCCGTTGGAAGACCCAGAAGCTCAAGCGCGTGGGCTGGATCTTCAACGTGGTCCTGCTCGCGCTGGGCACGTGGGCGCTCATCCTCGCCCCGCTGCCCTTCGGCTGGGGGACCCTCGGCGGCGTCGCCGCCTACATCACGTCCTGGATCTTCGGCCTGGTCGGCCAGCTGCTGGGAACCGGCTCGGCGGTCGTGGCCGCCGTGCTTCTGGTGATTGTGGCTGGCCTCGGCATCTGGGACGTCGTCAAGGACAAGAAGCCGGATTCCTGGGCGAAGATCGCGATCTACACCGCGCCCGTTCTCGCCCTGGTCGCCGGCGGCCCGCTCGCCGCGCAGGTCCTCGAGTTCACCCACCTCGTCGGCAACGTCGGGCCCACCGTGATCGCCAGCATCTCCTGATGCCCTCTCACCCTCGCTCCACCACAGCCCGCACGGTGCACCCCCGGCGCCACCTGCCACGGCGCCGGGCTCACGGGTGGCCGGGTTCGATTCCCGGCGCGGGCACGCCCACCAGCACCAACGAACCGAGCAGGAAGGAGAACCACCGCGATGAAACTGCTGCGGCGACCTCGTCCGCCCGTCACGACAGTGCGGGCTGACGAGCTCATCCCCGGCGATCGCCTCGCCGAGGTCAGCGCCCTGTCGGGCGGTGAGACGGTCACCCACGCCGACCAGGGGCACGGCGACGCCATCGTGTTCGTCACCACCGCCGAGCAGCCGGGGTGGGTGTGGCCGCTGGCCCCGGCCACCTCCGTGGCCATCTACGAGCCGGAAGAGGTGCACAACTGATGGACCCCTTCTCCGCTCTGATCCTGGCCGGCATCCTCTCGGTCCTGGTCACACGCACCGTCGCCTCCGCGGTCACCGACACCATTGCCCAGGCCAAGGGGCAGACGCCGCCCAGCCTGGAGAAATGGCGTCAGCGCCAGAAGGAGCGCGCCGCGCGCGGCGAGGCCCCCGAACGCGAGACCGGCCCGTGGCGGCGACGCTGGCGCAACGCCGTCGAGCACCACAACGCCAAGGCCGCCCAGAAGCACGCCGCCCGCATGGAATTCCTGCGCGACAACGGCCCCCAGAACGTGGCCCGCGAGAAGGCGAAGCTGCAGCGCCGCGCCCAGCGGTGGGACAAGATCGGCGCCACCGTCGCCGGCATGGGTAACACCTCCTGGGAGGCCGCGAAGATCTGGGCTGAGGGCGTGAAGGAACGCCGCACCGAGGCCCGTGCCTGGAAGGAGAACGAGAAACGCACGGCCGACCCGGTCGACAACCAGCTGCGCTACGCCGAGTACGAGGACTCCACCGACGGCGCCCCCTCCGCCAGTCCCGGCAACTACGACGATGAGGGGGGCACGGCGAATGACCGCGCCTTCGAGCGCAGCCGTGCCTCTGGTTCCGCGGGCATCATCCTTGCCCCCGAGGGTGAGACGCCGCAAGAACGCGCTGCGCGGCTTGCTGCCATGAACCCCGCTGACCGTGCCCGGGCCATGGACAACAACGAGCTGTTCTGGGCCGCAGAACAGGACTACGACAAGCTATCGGGTCCGGAGCGGCTTGCGATCCGCGACCAGCTGTACCAGCGCGGCTATACCGAACTCGCGGCCACCGCTGGCATGCCTGAATACATGCACGGCGAGCTGGCGGCATGGGCTGTGAATGCCCGCAAGGCCGGGGTGATCCGCAACGTGGACGAGATGGACCGCCTGCTCAACCGGCCGTTCGAGGACGCCCTCGGGCTGGAGTCCTTCAACAACGCCACCGTCCTGCCTTTCCGCAACCGTGCCTCCGAGCCGGACACCGACTCGACGACCACCATGCCGGAACCCCACGGGAACGGCGACAACACCGAGGAGGACGACGCGAACGCCGACAACAGCACCCCGACGGACCGCGACAACACCGATAGCACGGAAGGAACCCCCACCGCCATGACCACACCGACGCACTCGGGTGAGATCACCGACCTGCCCAGCGCCCTGGCCTACGTGACGGCCACCTCGAACTACTGCGCGCAGATCTCCAGCACGTTCGAAACCACGAAGGCGCAGGCCACCGCGAGTGTCAACGACCTGCAGGCCCAGCTCGCCGCGCTGGAGACCGCGCAGTCCACGCTCGCCGGCCAGGGCTTCGACGGCACGGTGACTGGCCCCATCGCCCGGATCCACGAGCACTTCACGACGCTGATCAACAACCTGAAGCAGGTCGAGGCCCTGCTGGCCACGACCGACGACGCGCTGGGCTCGGCCACTGGCGACCTCAACGCCGCCGAGGCCGTGTTCACCTCGCAGCTCGGGATCGCCGAGCAGGTGCAGTCCCAGTCCTCCGTCGCCGACAACACCGGGTTCTACGCCAACGCCTGAGCCGCACTCGGCCACACCAACCCCACCGGCTGGTGTGGCCTCTGGGCTGCTCAGCCCCACCTCGCCACCCCCACGACGACCCTGGAGAGGAGCTTCGCCGTGTCCACCCCGATCCCGCAGGCCCCGGACGCCACCATCGACGACACCGCGGTGGACGTGGCCGCCGTCCGCGCCCAGAAGATCGACACCCTGGCCCAGACCCTGTTCACCGAGCTGGCGCACGCCGAGCTGCGCAAGCCGCCAACCGAACGCACCACCGACGCCGTGCTGTGGAAGCAGGCCCGCCGGGAGGCCACCGTCCAGGTGCGGCGCGAGCAGATCCGGCAGCGCGCCAAGACCGTGGCGACGGAGACGGTCACCAGCGTCTACGCCGACGTCAAGTCCGCGGTGCATCGCAACCGCGCCCAGCTCGCCCCGTGGAAGATCGCCACCCCCTATGCCGCGGTCGGCGAAGCCGCCTACCTCCTGGCCGAATACGGATCTGGATCACCGATCGGCATCAGCGCCCTGTGCGCGGCGACCACCGCCGGCGCGTCCCTGATCGCCTGGCGCAAGAAGTTGCAGGCCAAGACACCGGCGAAGTTCACCGAGCGGCTCAAGGCGTCCCTGGCCATGTTGTGCGGCTGGACCACCGCGATGCCGCTGGTGCACGGCACCGGTCAGGCCGGCATGTGGCTCGCGCTCGCCGGCGGCGCGGCCTGGATGGGACTGCCCTGGTGGCGCGAACACGACCACCCGATCCCGCTGCCCGACGACATCGCCGAACTCAACGTCGTGGAGATCCAGGAGGCGACCGAAGCCGAGAAGCAGGACGCCCTCACCCAGCGCGTCCGTGGCATCGTGCAGGCCTGGCACGCCCGCATCGGCCGCGAGCGTGGTCCCGTCGCCGGCGCCACCCTGACCTACCTCGGATCCAACGACAGCGTCGACGAGTACGAGATCCTGCTGGACCAGGACGGCGCAGTCACCCGCGACCAGCTGAAGCAGCCACAGGTGCACCGCCGGATCGCCCTTGCGATCGGAGTGCTCGAGGACAAGCTGTCGTTCGAGTTCACCAAGCACCCCGCGCGCGTGATCATGCGCCAGCTGATCACCGAACCCTCGTTCACCTATGACGGGCCGATCGTGCTGTGCGATGGCAAGCCGGTCCATTCCCGCTGGGAGATCACCCCCGGCGCTGCGGTGGACATCGTCTACGGCCACTACCTCGACGGCCGCGGCTACACCGCCTACCGGGTGATCGACGCGGGCAGCGTCAACTCGATGTTCGTGCTCGGCGGCACCGGCTCCGGCAAGACCAAGCTGATGGAGACCATCGCGATCGGTCTGCGGTTCCTCGGCGTGCACATCCTCTACATCGACGGGCAGGGCGGCGCATCCAGCGCAGCGCTCAACGACCACGCCGACGAGACCTTCCCGTTCACCGAGAACGGCGTCCGGGAGCTGTCCGCGACGGTCTCGGCCATCATGCGCGCCCGCAACGCAGAACTGCGCGAACGTCGCGAGCTGAAGAACCGCTACACCTACGACCCGAACCGGCCCCCGGTCATCGTGATCCTCGAGGAAGGGCACGAGGTGTTCTGCATGCCCCGCATGGCCGGCAAGCAGAAGCTGGGCACCTACGGCGAGGTGTTCGGGCAGTACGGCCAGCAGACCCGCAAGCTGGGCGTCGGAATCCTGACCGCCAGCCAGGACTTCGACCTGACCGCCACCTTCGGCGGTTCCGCCCGCCTGCGCTCCGCGCTGCTCGCGGGCAACAACTTCGCCGCGATGCGGCTGCCCGACAAGTCCCGCATCGGCATGCTGCCCGCCAGCTGCCCGGCGCTGGACACCCTGCCCCCGAAGGGCTACGGGTTCTCCCCGTTCGGCGACCGCCCGGACGCCCTGTGGCGGGGCCCGAACCTCGACGCCTCCGACCGCGAGCCCGAGGAGTGGATGACCAGTTTCGACCCCGGCGTGCTCGACGAGCACACCGCTCAGGGCGTCGCGGCCGCCGCCCTGGTCGCCGATGAACCCGACGACGAGGAAGGAGACGACACCAGCGGCGCGAACGAGAACAAGGTCGTGCGGTTCCCGTTCGGCAGCCACGCCACTGAGGCCGGCCAGCGCGAACCGGGGGAGGAGGATGCCCCTACCGGGGAGGTCGAGTCCCTGACGCCGGCCGAGCAGCGGGTCATGGACGTCCTCATCGAGACACCGCAAACCCCCACGACCCTCGGGCGGGCTCTCGACATGACCAGCCAGGTCGCCGGACGACACCTGCAGAAGCTGGCTAAGAAGGGCCACGCCGTGCGGATGGAGGACGGCCGCTACATGGCCAAGGTCTGAGCGGCCATCCCAGTATCCGGCCGCCCGCGGCCCGGGTGCTGGGGCGGGCAGCTCAGCCCATCTGTCACTGATCACCGCTACCCTCGACCTACGACGCGCAGTGAGCAGGAGGTTTGAGGGGTGGCCAAACAGGAGCCGGACGACATCGCCAGTGACGCCTGGGACTGGTACAAGCGCGCCGACAATGCGTACCGCAGAACCAAGAACGGCTCGTCCGAGGAGATGCAGGCCATCCAAGCGATGGCGCTCTCGGCGATGGCCGCGCTCTACGCCGAAGAAGTCGAACACCAACGCCGCAACCGCTGACCAGAACCACCCCGAAAGGGCCGGGTCTCCACAAGGGAGACCCGGCCCTTTTCTGTTGCGCCGACACCACCGACAGGAAGGAGCTCCTAGATGAATCGAATCGTGCCCGGGGACCGAGTCCGGCTGGTCCGCGTCTTTCACGACAAGAACCGCACCGGGGCCCGCAACGTCTGCGTCGACGGCACCGTCGCCGAATACACCGACCTGGGCAACGGCACCGGCGCTCTGCTGCTCAAGGACGTACCGGAAGACCTGCGCGGCTACTGGGCCGCCCCCTCTTCCGACCAGAACCAGACCACCACCCTTGAACGGCTGTAGACCGGACCACCACGGTCCTTGCTCGCCACAGCTTGAAGCCTCGTCCACCGGCTGGATCTCTGCCCAGTTCCAGCCCCACTTCTCAACCGTCGAAGGAGACCCGGGTGAACGCACCCCGCCTCCAGGAGGCGCCGAAACCTGCCACCCATCGTCCGCACGGCACGCGCGTGAAATTCGTCGTCGAGAAATGCCGCTGCCTCCGGTGCAGAGCAGCCCACCGTGCCTACGAGAACAACCGTCGCCGACAGCGCGCCTACGGCCGGAAGCCGTACGTCGACGCCGAACCCGTCCGCCAGCACGTGCTCGCGCTCCGCGCCGCCGGCATCGGCCGCCGCCAGCTCGCCGCCCTCAGCGGGGTCAGCGAAAACACGATCTCGAAACTCCTGACCGGATGCCCGGCACGCGGCATGGGCCCGTCGAAAGGTGTCCGCCCCGACACAGCGCGCAAGATCCTCGCCGTCCGCCCCCGGCGCGAGAATGTCGCGGGCAAGGTCCACATCGCTGCCACCGGCACCCATCGGCGGCTGCAGGCGCTCGTCGCGATCGGCTGGAACCAAACCCGCCTCGCTGAACGGCTCGGCCTCAGCCGCGCCAACTTCGGCACGATGATGCACCAAGCCAAGGTCACCGCCGCCACCGCCAGCAAGGTCCGTGCCTTGTACGACGAGCTGTGGGACCAGCATCCCCCCGAGTCGACGCGGAACGAACGCACCGCGGCGTCCAAAGCACGCAACCAGGCCCGCGCTAATGGATGGGTGCCACCGGCGGCGTGGGACGACGACGCCATTGACCACCCTGATGCCCGCCCGCAGGGCGTCACGAACCTGCCGACCAACCGGCGAAAGCTGCTCCCGCCCGTTGATGAGATCCAGAAGCTTCTCGACAGCGGCGACACCGTGGCCTCCATCGCGCAGCGATTCAAGGTCCAGCCCGCCAGCATCCGGTCGGCACTATCCCGGGCCCGACGAACGCAGGCGGCCTGACGTCGTCGGAGCCACAGCCAGCCCGCCCACGCTGGCCCGGTCGAGCTTCTCGACCGGGCCAGCGGCCATGTCCCCGCTGGCGACGTTGCCTTGCCCGCAACCCGCTGCTCAAGGAGGCCTTGCATGACCGACACGATCACCACGCTCAGCCCCAGGGAAGCTCAGGTCCTCAACTCACCGCATTGCAGCGCAGTGGGACGAGGAGGGGATGTGAAGCACCAGTGGCCGATCTGGGTTTCGCAAGCGCAGGCTGGCAACCGGGCGGCCCTCGAAACCCTGGCCGCCCAGCTCTTGTCAGTGATCAGTGGCTACTGCCGCCCGCACCGGTATGCGCTGCGCGCGGCCGGCAGCAGCACCGACGACGTCGTCCAGGACGTGTGGCTCAGCGTCCAAACCGGTCTCGACCGGTATGAAGTCCGAGGCGACGTGCCGTTTCTGGCATGGGTACACACCATCACCACGCGGCGGATTGCCGACGTTCAGCGCGGCGCCGCGAAGCGGCCGGTGATCCTGAACCACGACGACCTGCAAGCACTGCCGCTGGTCACCGATGGAGCGGCCGACGTGGTGGAACGGCGCTGGCAACAGCAGCAGATCAGCAGAGTGTTGCAGACGATGGTGCCGCGCCGCCGTGAAGCGCTGCTGTGCCATGTCCTCGGGGAGAACGATCGCGAGATCGCTCGCCGCTGGAGCAGCTCGCCGGTCTCGATCCGGGTCGCCCGCCACAAAGCCATGGCCGCCCTACGCGGTCGCCTGGCGCACCAAGCAGACGGAGACGGAGGTCAGCGATGGTGATTTGGATCGTGGTCGCGGTGATCGGCTGGCTGCTGGTCGCTCTCGCCTTGACGCTCCTGGCGCGCATCCGGACCGCAGATCGGCAGGCTCGAACGCCGATTCAACCGCACTACTCGCCCGGCCAGCTTCTTCAGGAACGCGCCCAATTCCGAGGTGCACCGCCGGAGGATTGGCCCACACAGGAACTGCCCCGCATCGACGAGGAGGGCCGATGAACCCGATGACGGGGCGGCGTCACCAGTTCGTCTCGACCAACAGCAGCAGGGACCGCAAGTGCGCGATCTGCACCATTCGGGTCGAACGCGTGCCCGACGGCTGGTCGTGGTCGCTCGAAGGACCACGACACGTCCAGATCGCTGACCGATGGCTCGACTGTGGCCCCGCGTCCACGCTCACGAGGTTGCCGGCCTGTGGCGCCGTCGTCGCTCAGCCTCTCATCACCGTCGAGCTGCCCGACCCCAGTTCAGACAGCACGCGATAACCCACAGCGTCCACCGAGGGCGGGCCACTCCGACGGGGGAGAGCCCGCCCTCGTCGCAACGGGGCGTCCCACGCAGTTGCTCGGAAGGAGTCGCATGTTCGCTGCGCTCGACCCCACCGCCCGCCTCATCGTCGTCCTGGCCCTTCTCGCCGGCCTGTACGCCCTGTCGGGCCTCCTCTGGCCGTACACCGCCTGCAATGCCTGCAAGGCCGGCAAACACGCCTCGCCCACCGGGAAGAACTGGCGCGACTGCGGACGATGCGGCGGATCCGGCAAGAAGATCCGACAGATCTCCCGCCTGCTCGGCAAGGACGACTGACTCGGCCCACCCTTCGAAACGCCACCACAGAACGGGAAACCATGCACACCACGAACATCCGCTCCATCACCGACGACACCGAGAACCCCAGCCAGCCCGACGAGAAGCCAGGCTGGCCCCGATGGGCAGTCCATGCGCTGGCATGGCTTCGGCAGTCCGCGAACACCGCCCGCCGCTTCGTCGAGACTGACCCGGCCGGGGCCGCGTCGCTGCTCGGCGCCGCGGCCGGCGCCGTCCTGACAGTCGTGCTCGCCGTCGGCCTCTTCGCGGCCGTCCTGCAATGGGCCGTCTCCGGACACGCCCTCCACGATATTCAGCGCGCCCTGCCCGCCGTCCGCATCGTGACCGACGCGATCGGTCACTGGATGACCACCCACACAGCCGGCCTGCCCCTCTCCACCCAGACCGCATCCTGGATCTGGGGACTGACCGGCACGGCGCTGTTCCTGGCTGCCAGCTACCGCCACCTCGGAGCCCAGCTGTTGTGGCCGCTCTACGGCGCCGCCACCGCGGCTTTGGCGTGGATGGGCACGGACACGCCTAGCCATCGCCCTGTCGTGGTAGGGCTGATCGCCGCGGCGTGGAGTGTGCTGTCTCTGCTCGCGCTGCGCGGCCGGCCTCACCAACGGGTCACCCGACGGCTCGACGAGCACAACCCGTGCCAGGCGCGGTGAGCCGCCACCTGGCCGAGCTGGGGCGCCCGCTCACAGCCGGCCTTCCCCTCCAGGTGCGTGATCTGCTCGCGGAGGAACTGACCATCGTCGTGATCGCGATGCGCGAGCAAGCCAACCTCTGGCGCGCCGCCCGAACGCCGGGGCTGGAAACAGCGATCGTCGCCTTCGGCGACTTCGCTGACGTGGTGCAGCAACGCGCTCGGGCATACCGAAATCCGTCGTCCGCCTGATCCGTGCCCACTTACGGCAGTGGGGCCTGGCTCCTTCCCCAGCAGGGGAGGAGCCAGGCCTTTTTACTGTCCGACGAGGAGGCCTCGCCTCCCACGTCGTCACTTGCGTAGCTTGTAACTCTGTAAGTTTCCTGCTAAAGTGCCTTTTTGAAGGGCTCAAACCCACTCTGCTTCTAGTGCAGGTTTCGTGAAGCCGCGAAGGAGAACGAAATGCCGGAACTGACCCACTCCGCCAGGCCGCAGCCGCCCGCGTTCCGGGAGGGCGATGTGGTGCGCAACAAGCACACCGGGGTGCCCTGCTGACTGCCTGCCACCCGGCGAGCGATTGGAAGGCGTTCTACTACGAGCTTGTGCGCCCGGCTCAGTCCGCAGTTAGCCGCTAGGACTGAACGCGGTGCGTGAGCAAGCTCTCGCGCCATGATCGCCAAACCGGCTGAGTAGCCGGACAGAGCGCGACCCCGGGTTCCCGCCTGGACAGCACGACCCCGGGGCCGCCACCTCCAACCCGACACGAATCGAATCGAGGTGCCTGCAGTGTCTCACCTGTCCACGCGTGGCCGCACCGCCGTGCGCACTATCGGCGCGGCCGTGGCCGCCGTCAGCATCGTCATCGGCGTGGTCGACGGTGGTGGGCTCGGCCTGGCTGCCGCGCTCACCGGCGCCGTGGTTCTCCTGCTGATCTCTATCGGCCGGTGAAACCCAGTGCCCGCCCGCGAACACGTGCAGTTCGGCGCACTCGCCGACGTCGAGCTGTGGGACGGCCGGATCACCTGGTGCCGCGGCTTCCACGGCGGTCTGCCCGTCTGGAAGTTCGGCGAAGCCCCGGCCGGGCTTGTCACCCCGCGCCAGCTGCGCGAGCAGCGGCTCCGCGCGGCACGCGGCCAGGAGGTGTACGGCCTGCTCGCTTGGCGCGGTGGCCGCCGCTTCGCCGACCTCTATCGCGTCGACCTCGCCGTCCCGGCCCGCCGCTACACCCCGGCCGTCGCCGCCTCCGTCGAGGCGATGTGCCGGGCGCACCGCACCTGTCGTGACTGCGGCCGCGACACCGGCCGCTGGCTGCCCACGTCCACTTGGCGCTGCGACGACTGCGCTGACACCACCGGCTACCCGGCCCCCGCCGCCGTGGCCGCCTGACCTCACCTGGGAGGACAACCCGATGAAGTTCTTCAATAACCGCGCCGTGGTGCTCGCCGTGACCTGGCTCGCCGGGCACGCCGGCCACGAAACCGGGGACTACCTCGTGCAGAGCGACCACGATGCTCAGCACAAGCAGCAGCGCACCCCCGAGGGGCGCCGCGCCCTCGCCCGCCACGCCTTCACCTACGGCCTCACCCAGGCAGCTACGAAAGCCGCCGCCTACCGGGCCGCCGGCCTCCGGGTGCCGGTTCGCGCGCAGCTCGCCGGGTTCGCCGTCGAAACCGCGGTCCACGCCATCATCGACGACGGCCGCTTGCTGCGTCGCTTCGCGGACAAGACCGGCAAGCTCGGGTTCCACGACCTCAACACCGGCGGCATCAACGGGCGGGCGTTGATGGACCAGGCCGGCCACAAGGGTCTGCAGGTCCCACTCGGCGCGATCATCACCACGCTGCTCGCCGGGAGTGCCCGGTGAACCACCTCGACCTCGCCTCGGCCGCGCCGCCAGCGGTTGCCCTGCCCGCCCCGTGCTGGTGGATCGACCGCAACGACGACGGGATGATCACCCACCACCTCACCCGGGAGGAGGCCGAGACCGTTCACGCCGACCAGGTTCGCGAAGACCACGGCTGGGGCCTCACCGTCGCCGGGGCCTTCGCGATCGTCCCGGGTTTGGTCTGTCACGAGCCGCGCCGCTGCTACGAGGTCACATGCCCAGGATGCGGCACCGTGCAGCACGTCCAGGACCGGTACCAGGCCTGCATCGACGACGTGTGCGGCCACGAGCTCGAGGTCGAGCAGATCCCCCACGTTGCCCCTGACCAGACCCAGTTGTTCGACGTCCTGCCCACCCACGACATCGAGGACGAACCGCTGAGCCGGGTCGTCCTGTTCATCGAGGAGGATCCGCGATGAACCGCGCCATCATCGCCGCCCTGCTCGCCGCTGGCACCCTGGCCACCGCATGCCAGCTCCCGCCCACGGGCGCCACCAGCGGCGCCACCCCGGCCCCCGACGCGGCGGCCGCGTTGCGCACCCTCGACACCCTGCCGGTCGCCCCGGCGGACACCGGCTACCACTACCGCCGCGAGGACTGGCCCCACTGGGACAACGCCCCGCAGGCCGGCCGCGGCTGCGACGTGCGCGACGCCGTGCTAATCGCCCAGGGTCGCAACGTGCACGTGTCCAACGACGGCAAGTGCAAGCTCACCGGCGAATGGACCAGCCCCTACGACGGCGTCACCGTCACCGACCCGGGCAAATTCGACGTCGACCACATCGTGCCGCTCGCGGAGGTCGCCCGCTCGGGAGCGATCGAGAACGGCCGCCGCGTCGGGCCTCGCTTGTGGTCCCGCGCGGACCGCGAGCGCTACGCCAACGACCCGTCCGTCCTGGTCGCCGCGTCCGCGTCGAGCAACCGTGCGAAGGGCGACCAGGACCCCGCCAAGTGGATTCCCGCGCAGGGCCAGTGCGACTACGCGGCCCGCTGGGTCGAGGTGAAAAGCCGCTACGCCCTGTCCGTCGACACCGCCGAGCGGCAGGCCCTCGCCGGGGTACTGCGGCGATGCTGACCGGATGCGAGGTGGCCGGGCGACTTGTTCGGGGAGCGACGCCGGGTAGCTCTGGCCACCGAGCTGGTAGATCACGGTGGGTCTGGCCACATCAACAGCAGGGTCGGGGCCACCTTCCCGCCTGCTTTCCAAAACGCGAGATCCAGGACCACCTCGAGCAACAACGAGACCAAGCGTGACCCGCAACCGCGGCACTGCAAGCGACGCTGGCCATCGTCGAGGTAGTTGAGCGCACCCCGCCCGATCCGTCCAAGCCCCTCAGTCCGGACCGGGTTTCCAGTAACCCGAAAGTCACCGGAGGCCCGAGTGTCCCAAGACCACGAGAACGCAACCGTGCCCAGCCCCACCGTCAGGCTGCAGCTGTGGAGTACCGAGGACGGCGACGTCGTGATCATCGGCACCCACGACATTGCCCTGGCCACGCGGATGCTCGCCAAGTACCAGGGCTGCCCTGTCGTCGGCCAGATGGGCACCTCCTGGGTCCTGCTCGGACAGAACGAGCACGGCGAGTTCTGGGAGCACGTGCAGGCCGGCACCCCAGGCGCCCTCCCGGCCTGCACGTGGGGGTGACGATGACATGTCCTTGTTCCGGTATGTGGGGCGGCGAATGGTTCGGCTCCTGTGGCGGCCTGCACCTGCCGGTCGTGTGGCGCCCACTGGGCGGAGCTCTCAGCCCCCAGCGCGGCGGAGCGTGTTCGCCGTGTGCGGGGACGAACCGATCGCGGCCGCCGGGAGGCCGCCGAGGCCGCTGAGCCGGTGAATGGGACCCGAACACCTACGAGCGCGATGTCAACGCGGTGCTCGCCCGGTGGCGGATGCCCCCTCCGGTAGGCCTTGGCTCACAGCGGCGAAGCGGCGAGGTTCTGGGTTCCGGAGGCCGGTGTGAGCCCGCCCGCAGCGGCCAAGGCCGCGACACGCGGACGCGCGAGCGCACTGTGCCACGTTCACCAGCGAAATGACAGACTACGGAGTTATCGGACTCTGGGGCTCGTGTCGTATAGGGAGAGCCAGAGTCGGATGGGTCCTGAAGCACGCGGTGAACTGCTCGGAACGATCGCCGAGCCCCCGATTGATCACGGAGGTAGCAGTGATGAGCGTTAGGAGCGAAACCACGGGCGATAAGCCTCCGCGACGCCGTCCCACCCGGGGCGCCTCCAAGGCTAAGACCACTGGTCAGGCTGTCCCGAAAGTGAAAGCCGAGCAGGGCTCCGCGGTGCCGCAGCCGGCTCGCTCCCCCCGCGCCGGCAGCGAGGGAAAACCCAAGTACGAGCAGCTCCTCCGCAGCGAGGCGCGGTTGTGGCCAGACCAGGTCGAGTATCTGACCCGCAAGCGGCGAGAGATCATGTCTGACCGCGTGGACAAGAGCGAGCGCATCACCGACAACACCCTGCTCCGGGTGGCCGTCGACCTACTCATGGCGGCTGGGGATCGGCTTCAGGGCGACACCGAGGCAGAACTCGTCGCCTCGGTGACCAAGCTGGTCGACGAGGCCAACGCTGCCCGACAGGCAGCGCAATCAGAAGACTGAATGCCCAACTTCCGAATCTTGTAACTCTGTAAGTTAGCTGCTAGCCTGGTTCTCGTCGAAAGGGGAACCTGATGCGCAAGCCGTCGGAGAACCGGCTCCGCGTGCTCGCCGAGGTCGCCAACGGGCGCGTCAAGCGCACCGGCGCAGGCTGGGCCGTCTGCTCCCAACCCGCACGCGGAAGCGACCTCAGCCAACTCCGCGCCGCGCTCGAACTCGGCTGGATCCAGACCGGCTACGTGCCCACCGACCCCATCGAAACCGTCCCGGCCACCCTCACCGAATCCGGCCGGGACATCCTCGCCCGCTACTGGCCAGACTGGACACCCCAGTGACCACACCAGACGACCTGCCATCCCGGCTCCACGACCTGATCGGCCCTCACGGACTGCTCGATGCCGCTTACCGCGTCGCCTCCAGCTACCACACCGACGCCGCCGCCGGCGGCACCGCCCAGCGCTGGCACGAGGTGCGCCGGATGCTGCAGGACGCCCTTGGTGTCGTGGCCGCCCTCGAAGCCGGCACCACCGCACCGCCAAGCGACACCAGTGAACCGCGGCCATGTCTTGGTTGTGGCGGCGACACCATCGTGCGCGTCTACAACCGCCCATGGCACCACGCGTGCTGGTACCGCGCCGGAAGCCCGGTCGATGCCCCAAACTCGACACCCGCTTCCATCCCGGCCGACTCGGACCAGGCCGCGAACCGCACCGAGGAACAGGCAGCACAGGACACCCAGCAGGCCACGGCCCAAGAAAAGCCCGCGGGCTGGCAGCGCCGCAAAACCGCGCGCGCCCAAGCATCGGCCAGCAACCATCCCGAGGGGGAGTACGAGCCCGACCCGGTCGCCGAGACCGCTGCGTTCGCCCGGGCCGTCCGCTCGATGGAAGGATTCGAGCAGGCCAGCGACGAGGAATGCGCCGCCGCACTTGATGCGTGGCACAACGCGCTGCAAGTCCTGGGCCGGCCATTCCGGTTCGCCTCCAGCGACAGCTACAGCGGCGTGCTGCTCTACGACCTGCTCGCCGCCGCAAACGGCGCCATGGTCCAGCCCGAACCCCTCCAATCGGAGCTGGTGTGGGAAATCCACCGCGGCAGCAGCACCGTGCGGACCTGGTCGTTCACCGACCCCGCCGCCAAGCCCCAGCCCGGCGAAGACCTGACCGAGCTGGACGTGACTGGCCAGTACCTCGCAGCGGCAGCCTCGACCGAGTGCGGCGACGGCGAACCCGACCTGATCACCGACCCCGACACACTCCGCGCGCATATGGCCGACCTCATCAAACGACCGGGCTACGTCCAGCTCGCCAAGCGACCCAACCTCGACGCTCTGCCCACACACGCCCGACACGCCCTGGCCCGCGTCGATGCCGAATGGTGGCTACCGATCCCGCTGGTCAAGTACCTGCACAAGGACCACGGCATCGACCTCGCTCCCGCTCAAGCGGTGATCTGGCCCAAAGACCGACGCGGCCAGCGGCTCAAGGTCTGGACAGCGCACGTCAACAACGCCCGCCTCACGCTCGAGCAGGCCCGCGACGAGAAGACCCCCGGCGCCGGCGCCGCGCTGGCCGTACTCAAGGCCATGTACGCAAGCTTCCTCGGCGGGATGCTCGCCAGCACCGAGCACAACGACCGCGGCACCCTGCGGCCAGACTGGCGCGACATGGTGATCGCCCAGGCCAACTGCAACGCTTGGCGCGCCTGGGATAAGGCAATCCGTGCCGGTCTCGGCGAAGGAACCCGACTACTCGGCTCGCTGAAAGACGCTTTCTGGCTGGTGTCCCCGGCTGGCACCGCACCAGCGCGCCCTGCCGGGCTGACCTACGCCGACCTCCCCGAACAGCAGCCCGCCAGCTTCCGGCAGCCCGGCAAGTGGCGCGTCGCACGTGCCGTCACCGTCACCGAAGGCATCGCGCAAGCCCACGCCGATGACCGGGCAGGACTGATCCAGCGGCGCATCCGTGACGCCGAGAAAGGCCAGTGATGCAGTTCTCCGAAGTCCTGGACTCGCTCACCCGCTACGCCACCGCGCGGTCCGCCCAGGACGCGATCCGCGCCGTCCACGGCCGCGGCTCCACCAGCTGGCTCTCCGACACCGCCGGCATTGCACCTCGTACCGCCCGCCGTTGGATGTCCCCCGCCTATCCCCGCGGCCGAACAACCGAGATCATCCAAGCCGCCATGTCCCTCGGCGTGGCGCACGTCGTCGCCGAAATCCTCCGCTATGCCACCGCGATCGACGCCGGACGAGTCGAGGTCTATTACAAGGCCACCGGCCGCGCCGAAGGAACTCGAGGAGTCGGCACCGTCACCGTGGGCGCCCGCAACGGCGGCTACCTCGCGCAATGCGTCCGAGACCTCCACAACAACGTCCTCGACGGCGCCGCCGAAGCGTTCTCCGACACCATCATCTGCGGCTACGAAGACGGCCTTGAAGAAACCCTCGGCATCTCCGAGTACCTCGACGGCGTCAACCTCCAACTCTGAGCGTGCACGTGCTTGAATCTTCGGGTTTGCGGTTCGGCGTCCGACATGGCTGACGGTCCCTGAGACCGATCATCGCTGGCACGCCTGACACGGTGGGCGGTTCTGCTCATGCAGAATCACGGGATGGCCCACAGACCGGAACCGCCCGCCAGTTCAAACGTCACCCTGCAGATCGGTCCGGGCCATCCCGGGCAAGCCGAACTGGACGTTCGAGTTTCGCCTGAGCACGTCGAAGAGCTGCGCGAGTGCCTCGAAAGTGAGGGGCTGCGTGTCAGCAACGTCATGGAGTTCTCCGCCGGGGGATGGCTCGATGTCCTCGCTGTCTCCCTCACTGGCGGCGGCGCCGTGACCGTTGCGATCACCAAGTTCCTCGGCCGGCATCAGGGCAAGAAGGTCACGTTTGGGTCTGAGGGCCAGGTCGAAACGATGGAAGGCTTTTCGGCCAGGGAGGTCGAACGAGTTCTCGGCGTCGTTGCGCAACGACAGCGTGAGATCGACCTGGCATGGAAGAGGATCAAGCAGCGCCCGAACGACCAAGCCAGCTCCGGCGACACAAACACTTGACCGCCCCGGGGCTGGGAACATCAGAGCTCAGCGGTGCTGAGAGCGACGGAGTAGCCGGGCCAGTGACGTTCTGAACGCCCGGTCGCTTCGCGTCCGATAGGGTTATGGCAGGAGGCGGCCCCGCCCCGCCAGATGCCCCCGGGACAGCCCACGCGCCCCGGAGAGGCCAAGGTGTCACAGACCCAGCGGCTCACCAGACCTGTAACGCCCCTGGACACCTCCAGCGGCGCGAGCGTGGGCGTGCCGCGGGGGAGCTGCTGTGGCGAACAGGAACCGCGCCCGGATCCGGGCCATCAAGGTGCACATGTTCAAGACCGGAATGCCCTTCAACGAAGCCGCCCGCGTCGTCGACCGGAGTGACCCGCGAGCCGGCCTCGACCGGTACCCGCGCTGCTGGCCCATCGGCACCTGCGAGTCCATCAACGTGAAGATCATCGACCTGGACCACGACAGCGCGTGGTGGACCTGCTACCACTGCCGCAACCTGGTGTGCCAGCTCTGCCAGCACGCCCCGGTTCTGCGCGCGGGCGAGGTGTGCGACGAATGCGCGGAGAGAAGCGCGCATGGGTACCTGCCTTATCGCGAGGGGGACCTCTTGGCGAACGAGCAGATTAGGATCGGGTACGTGCCGCGGGCACCTCATGTCGAGCTTCCTCCGCGGATCGTCGTGCCGATTCAACACCCCCGACCTCGGCCCCGGTGGTCGCCGGAAGCGCCCTTCTAACCGCCGTCACCGTGGCTTCACGCGTTGCACGGGAAGCCGATGCCGAAAGCCCCCTGCGAAGCGTGCCGCGTCGACCCGGCACTCCACCACGACGTCCGGTCGGACCGGCAGGTAGCTGATCTGCTCGCCCAGCCCGGCCGGCGCCGACACCGCAAGGCGGCCCGCTGGCCGCAATCGGCCTCGTAGCGTGGCGAGCACCCGGCTGGACAGCGTCGCCGACAGCCCGGTCCGCAAGTGGCCGTCGTCGTCGGCCACTGCCAGCACGAGCGCTGTGGGGGAGTTGAGCGCGCCGAGCACGCCGATGATGACGGCGTCGCGGTCGTCCCAGAACTTGACCTTCAGCCAGCGGGCGCGGCCGCCGTGCTTCGGGTACCGGCCGGGGCCGGCCTTCGCGAGGCAGCCCTCGATCCCGACCGCGGCCTGCTGCTCGCTGACCCATGCCTCGCCGCGGGCTCGGTCGCTGGTCGACGGGATGAGCTGGACCGCGCCCCGGTGCCCGGCCGCCAACTCGTCGAGGCGGGCGCGCCGCTCGTCGTAGGGCCGGTCCCGGAGGTCGACGGCACGTCGGCGGCCGCGCGCGTCGCGCACCTGCTCGGCGAGTAGGTCGAACGCCACGAACACCACCGTGATCCCGGCGTCGCGGCGCCGCTTCGGTCCCCACATCAGCGCGTCGTAGTCCAGGCCCCCGCCGGGGGAGTAGGCCACGATCTCGCCGTCGAGCACGACCTCACCCAGCTCGGCCGCGGCCTCGACCAGCCTGGGATAGCGGCGGGTCAGGTCGGCCCCGTTGCGGGAGTGCAGGACGCCGGCGGGCACGTGAATCGCCCCGCGGAAGCCGTCGAGCTTCGGCTCGAACCGCCAGTCCGGTCCGGCCGGCAGCACTGTGGCCTTCTCGGCCTCGGCGAGCTTGAGCGGAGGGTCCGGCAGCGGCACGCCTTCATCGTCAGTCGGGCGACGTGTGCGCGCAGGGGTGCTCAACCGTCTGGGGGAGACCCGCTGAGGCGGCAACATGGTGGGCACGTTGGTGCAGGTCATCGCAGTGTGTGGCGCTGAGTCGCACTCGGTCGCGCGTTCGATGCGACTCTGCATAATTCTGTGTTATTCTGTGTGCGCGGACCTGCCCCACACATGTGGATCGGCAGGTCTAGCTTTTTTCTGGGGTTAGAACGATCAGACCGGTATGGGACCTCCGTTCACGTCGCACCCGCGGAGGTGCTGGTCGTACCAGTTCCACGCGAACTGCTTGCCGGGATGGCGCATCAGTCCCTGGTAGGCGGTCCACGCGATGAAGTCAGCCATCTGGACCCAGCCGGAGCGGTGTGCGGGAACGAACATCGGGTCTTCGATGATGTTCCGCGAGCTGAGCTTCAAGTTGCGGTGGGCGTTGTAGTAGCCCGTGGCCGTGCCGTTGCCGTCCATCACGATCATGCCGTGGTCGCCGTCCCCCGCGAGGCGGGCATCGAGGTGGTCGACGAGCTTGCCGTAAACCGTGTTGCGTTCCGCGCCGTACGCGCTGCGGCGTGCCGAGGTCTTCCGGTAGACGGTGCCGACGGCGAGGTGTGCACACTGCCCGATCGCGGCCAGGGTCAGCTCGGCGACCTTCGATCGTGCCTGCTTCGACATGTTCACACCCGGGTTGATCGAGGGAAGTCCGCGGCCGGCGATGAACTTCGTGGCGTGCAGTTCGGCAGAGGGTGGAATTCCGTAGTTCGCGTAGAGGTCCCTGCGGAGATCGAGCCATGCCTTCATACCCTCGTTCCAGGTCGCGAAGGTGCACTCCACCCAGCTGTAGACGATGTATCCGGTGTCCTCGGCGCCGGAGTCGTCGACGTAGAACATCCGCGGCACACCAGCGGGTGCGGGGACAGGGCCGGCTGGGCCGCCGGCGGTAGGGGTGGTCATAGGGGGTCTGCTTTCTGGTCGGGGACCGGGGTCTGGACCTATGTCGGGGTCACAGGGTCGGCTGTGGGTGTCACGGTGAGGTCGAGCGTGGTGTAGGCCGGGAGCCGGTTGAACGGGCCGAGCAGGTGGTACTCGTTGACCTTCACCAGTCCGGTGGGGCTCAGCGGCGCCTTCTTGAGGCGGGTGACGGCTCGCAGAAGACCGAGCTCACGGAGCTGTCGGAATCCGCGTTCAGCCGTGTCGGCAGACCACCCGTACCAGTCCGGGACCATCTCGGTCGGTAGCTGGAAGCCGGGCTTTTCGTGCAGCGCGACGAGCAGCATCGCGGTCGCGGGCAGGTCGAGGCGATCGACCCATCCGTCCAGCCAGTAGGCGTGGGGCAGCTTGAGGAAACGGTCAGTGTTGCCCCGTCCAGGACGGGTGTAGTCGGCCCCAGAGCCGTCCTCTCGCAGCGGAATGACCTTGATGGCCCGCTTGTTGCCCACGCGCTGGCGGCGGATCAGGTTCCGCTGCTCCAGCCGTGTCAGGATCTTGGATACCGCCGTGGTCGCGGAGGCGGATGTCGCGGTGCGGGTGGTGCCGAACGCTCGCGCCCATACCGCGGCGGGGAGCGTGGTGCCGTAGTCGCCGGCGGAGTCGCTGCTGCTCGCGGCGATGATGAGCAGCATGGCCTGGAGGCCGCGCAGGTCCCGGTGCTTCACGAACTCAGAGAGCGGTCCGTGCCGCGACTTGCTGCCCCGGGCTCGCTGTACGAAGAGCTTGTTGATCGGCGCGAAGTCCCGCTTCTGGCGTGCGAGCAGCGCAGCCCGGGTCTCCTCCTCGTTGGCGGGAGACTCCACGACGACCTGCTCGTTCATGGACCAAGTATGCGACACGCCGCGATGAAGTTGCATCCGGCATGGCGTAGCGCATACGACGTGTCAGCGGGTTTAACTGAGAGAGCCTGGAAGTCCCGATGCCATGACCATGCGATAGCCATGCAAGCTCCGCTCCCGGCTGCCGGATGATCTTGAAGGAACTGGGCTGCGGAGAGGGTGTTACTGGGCCCCTGACCATCCAATCTCGGCCATTTCACTGGGTCGTGGGGGTCGATCGCCAGTCGCGGCGCGGCGACCGTGCCCCGGCCGGAAGAGGCGGGCGAGCCGGTCCAGCGCGTGCTCGCCGAGCGGAACGTGCGGCGCCTGGCCGACGCCGTCGGGCTGTGCTGCGAGGCCGATGGTCAGCCGGTGCTGGCGTTGGGTGGCGGGATCCACCACACCGCGCTGCTGTGGCGCCCCGGACTGGACGTCGTACCGGGCAGCGTGCGCCGGTTCGAACGCGTCCCGGACGGCCTGTGGCACTCGATGGTGGCTGCGGTGTTCGACCTCGGCGGCCCGCGGCTGCGGGTGGGGTCCGTACAGTTCTCGCCGTTCGATCAGGCGTGGGGCTTCTCCGACGCTGCGCAGATCATGCGCGCCATGAACAGCGACGACATCCCCGGCCTGGTCGGCGGGGATGTCAATGGGATCGGCGGCGATGCCGACTACGACCCCAACCCCTACCCCGAAGTCCCCTGGCATCCCGATCACGCCTACCAGCTCGATGAACACGGCCACCTCGACCGCCGTGTCGCCCGGCGGCTGGAAGGCCCGGGCCGGATGCGGGCTGCGCGCGCCTGATCCGCGCGCCCTGGCAGGCCACCGCCGGGCACTGGCCGGCCGATGCCCACCCGCCGCGGCGCATCGATCGCTGGTACGCCACCTACCACCTGCCCGCCGGTGCCGTGGTCGACCACCAGGTCGACGACAGCAGCCGCGCCCGCGGCTGCACCGATCACCTGCCGGTGGCCGTCCTGATCGAGCCGGACGCGCTGTAGCGCGGCGCTGTCGGCGGACGATCAAGTCAGCATGAACGACGTCGGTGGCGTGCACGAGGTGCGTGATCTCGGGATGCTGCTGCGCGAGTGGCGGCGCGAGATCGTCGCCGAGCCGGATCCGCCGGCCCTGCTGTCGTGGTGTGCGTTGCAGCGGTGGGCGGCATCCCGGTCTCACCGCCCGGGCCTTGCCGTCCGCTGAAGGCAGAGCTGATGCGCTGACCTGCGTTGATCGCCTAATTTGGGGTCATGGTCACGAGGGGGAAGCAGGCCGGTAAGAGCGTGGCGGTTTCGTGGCGGGCGTGGCTGTGGCGGTGGGGGCCGTCGGTCACCGTGTTCGGGGTGGCGTTGGTGGCCTACGTGGCGTCGGGGGATCCGTGGCCGTGGGTCTACGCGCTGGGTGTGGTGCTGGTGCTGGCGGTGCTCGGCGCGCGCAAGCGCCTGGGTCCGGTCCGGACGGCGGCGGTCGGGGTGGCGGTCGCGGACGTGCTGTGGCTGTCGGCGGTGCCGTGGTGGGGGTGGCTGCTCGCGGTAGGGATCCTGGGCCTGGTGGCGGTGGCCGGCCTGGTCGCGGTCCGCCGGCTTCCGGCCGGCGGCTGGCAGGCGATCACTGCGGGCGCGGTGGCCGGGGCGATGGTTGTCGCGGGCGGGGTCGGGTGGATCGTCGATGCCCGGGCGCGGGCGGCGCAGGAAGCGCTGTGGGCGGCTCAGCAGCACCAGGAGAACTTGTCGCGGATCCTGCCCACGACACCGGAAGAGGCGCTGCGGACGCTGCACTCGATGATTGCCCAGAATCGGCCGGACCGGGCCTGTGGGCTCTTCGACATCGCGGTGCAGGCGCAGGTCGCGCGGGACTACGGCGCGCCCACGTGTGAGGCCGCGCTGGCCGGGCTGCGGGGCCAGGTGCTCGACGGGCCCGCCTACGCCGACGTCCGGGTGCCCGAGGGGGAGCAGGGCCTGGAGGGCGATGTCGGGGGGTGGGTCAACGGGTGCGCGGTCAGCTTCGAGGGTGGCTGGATCGAGGGCACGACCGGTGGGAGCGATCCGGGCCCGCGGCTGGGGCAGCTGCACCTGCATCGGGTCCGGCCGCCGAGCGGCGGCATGATCATCGACTGGTACACCCCGTGCCCACCGGAGCCCGGACCGCGGACCGGGCCGCTGCCCACCGACCCGGGCGATGTCGCCGACGTCCTGGTCGACGAGCTGGCCGGCACCGGCGACCCGGCCACCGTGTGCCGGCTGTTCTCCCCCGAGGGAGCCGGCGAGTTCGCCGAGGTCTACGCCACGCCGGACTGCCCGGCCGCGGTGACCGCATTCCGGGCGCGCATCGTCGATCGGGACCGCTACCGGCGTGTGCTCGGTGGGGCGAAGGCCTCGCCGGCGGCCACGGATGGCAGCGTCGCCGTGGACGCGTGCAGCTTGCGGTGGTCGATGCTCATCGCCGACGGACCGCAGCCGCCACCCGGGCCTCAGCTGGGCCGGCTGACCGTCGCCGCCCCGCCCGGGCAAACCGGGTACTGGATCACCGGCTACCAGGTGTGCTGACGCAGCACGAGGTGCCGATCGGCTCCCGACCGATATCGTGACCGGCATGGGCTTGCTGACTCCGGTGTGGCGCGAGGGGCTCCGGCTGGCACCGACGCGGGATGAGCTGGAGCGGCTCTGGGACGACTATGACGGCGCGCTGCTGGTCGAGGCGTTCAACGAGAACGACACCTTCGACTTCGACATCCGTGATGGCGGCCACCGCGACGTCGCGCGGGCGAGGCGGCGGCTTCGTGAGGTCGGGTGTGAGCCGAGCGGGGCGGAAGACCGGGCCGTCATCGAGGCCGGTTTCCTCACCAAGAACGTGCGCGGCGACCGGCCCCTGCTCCGGGCCATGCGTGCGGTGCGGTCCAAGGTGCCGGGTGTTCGAGCCGGGGGTCCGATCACTGGGTTGCATCCGGTCACCGGTCGTCAGGTCATTGCGTTCTGTCCGTTCTGCAGCGTGACCGTCGGCCTGGTGGTCACCGCGAGCGGCGTGCTGTGGTGCCTGGACTGCGCCGTCCTGTGGCGCGAGCCCTGGATCGACCCGGAGGGATGCCGCGACGCCGTGGCCCGGATCGTCGGAGACGTCCACGGCGACGTCCTCCGGATCGAGGACGGCCGCGCCGAAGTGCGCACCGACCGGTCGTAGAGCCTGGGGCGAGGGTCAGAAGCGGTCGCGGGTTTTTCCTGGCCCCGCGCCTCGTCGCCAGGTCGACGTCCGCTGGCTCCGGAAGGTCGCGCCGGAGCGGATCTTCTCCGTCTCGGCCATGATCTTGGCGCAGGCCTCGTGTCCCCAGCCTTCGCCGATCCGGCCCAGCGCGGCGCCCTTCGGATAGGGCTCGCCGCACCCCTGGCAGGTCCCGGGCGACCGGGCCAGCAGCTTCCCGCGCGCGGCTGCGGCGTTGGCGCCGCTTCCCGGTGTGCGCATCGACTTCTGGGCCGACTCGGATGCCGCGTTGGAAGCCGTGTTCGGATTGCGCTTGCGGCGCATGCGTCGTCGCGGTGACGGTGTTTCCCCTGCGCCGACGTGGGTTGCGCCCGCCGCGGCCGGCAGCGGCGCACCCCCAGCGACTCCGAGCTGATCCCGATACGCGAGATCCTGGGCCGTCAACCGTCGTGGCCCTCGCCGGCTCTGCTTGGCCGGTGCGGGTGCCGGTCGGTGCGGTGGCTCGTGTCCGGCCGGACGTCCGCACGGCATCCCTGCGGCCCGCATCCAGTGGCCACACGTGGCTTCCATGGCGAAACCCTACGGTCTCGGTGCAGCCCTGACCTGCAAGGACAGGACGCGCCCAGCCCTACGGCGTGTCGGACTGTCCGCCTTGCCGGGCGATGAGCTGGTCCAGCAGGCCGACGATCCGCTCCTGGTCGGCCACGGCGGCATCGAGCTTGCCACGAATCTCGGAAAACCCGGTCTCGAGGCGCTCGCGCAGGTCGGTGAGGGCCTCGCACATCGCGTTGACGCTGGAAATGGTGGCATGGCGAAGCGCTTCCAGGTCCTCCGACCGCGGCGCCACGGGCGACAGCCTACTGAGGTGTCCCGCGGGCTGCTCTTCTTCTACCCCAGGTCGCGGCGGAGGTCCCGCACGAGGGTTTCGAGCTCGTCGAGCTTGCTGCGCAGGCGGTTCCGATCGAGCCCCCACCGGTGATGTTCTCGATGCCGGGTACGTCGCCGGGTTCGCCTTCGAGGATGATCTCCAGGGACAGCATGACGCACTCGTCGCAGATGCAGACACCGCTGTCGGCGGCGACAAGCCTGTTGACCTGGTCCCGGCTCTTTCCGCAGAAGTGACACCAGAATTTGCCCCGCTCGGGCGCGGTGGGCTTCTTGCGGATGCGCCACGACTTCGACGTGATCGCTCCTGGTCCTTCCTCCGTGCCGATCACGGATCACGGCTGCCTCCACAGTGACAGGGAGGCTGCGCGCACGCAGGCAGCGGGCAGGGCGGGCTGGGGAAGCGGGTGTCTGAGCCGGGCTGTGCCCCGGTGCCTTCGCTGCCGGGGGTTGGCCAGTCATCGACGCGGTTACTCGTCGGCGTAGGGGTCCTTGGCGGGCGGCGGGTCCGGCAAGTCCTGAATCAGGCTGGCCAGCGGCACCTCAAGGGCTTTCGCGAGCCGCGCCAGGATGAGCAGCGTCGGGTTTCGCAGGCCTCGTTCGATCTGAGAGACGTAGGTCCAGTGGACCAGCGCCTTGCGGGCGAGGCGTTCCTGGCTCCAGTTCTTCGCTTCCCGAGCAGCACGCAGGTTGTCAGCCAGTTTGCGCGTGAAGTCGGACGGGTGGTCGTCTGGCTGATCATCGGGCATAGGCCGCAATGACTATCGCCTTAAAGATCATCAAACCAGAGACGATCTTCACTAGGAGAAAAGTCTCTAAGAGACTATGGTCTTAGACTGTCGGGCAAAGACGCAGGTAGAAAAGTTGAACGAATGTCAACAACTGTCCGACAGAGCCCCGGACCTGGTGGCGAGATCTCCACCAGAGCCGCTGGAGAGGCCGTGACGACTGAGCTGCACCCCAACGTCCAGACGGTGCGTTGCTGCACCGGTGCGACGCCCTGCCCGGCGTCGCTGTGCGCCCTCATCCGCGACTGCGTGCAGCCCAGCGCAGTGGACGAGTGCGCGATCACCTATGTGCGCCGGGCGGGCGTCGGCCGAGAGGTGGCGGCCGACGCCGACGTGCACTGCTGCAACTGCGGAGTGCCGCGGTGGACGCCGGGCAGTGGGGTCTGGCGTAACACCTGGGCCGGCCGACCGCATTGCGGGAACTGCCTTGCCGAGGACGTCGACGAGGTCGCTGGCCTGCTGGGGCTCCTGGCCGAGGCGGTCGATGAGGAGGAGCTATGGCCCTGGACATGCTCGCGAACCGGCGGTGCTGGCGATGACAGGCGGGGACGACGAGGACCAGCCGGGCATGAGCTTCGAGCACGTGCGGCAGCAGCCGCAGGCGGCGTTCGCCACCGAAGTCGATGGCCAGTGGATCGCCATCGACCACTACCAGCTGGCCTCGGCGATCGCGCTGCTCCTGCTGCGCGACGCCGGTGGGGTTCTGCGCATGCCGAGCAGCGTGTGGAACCGGGCGCGCGATGCCGTGGAGTCCGCGGCGCCGTTCGGTCTCGCCTCGGATTGGCTGAAGGAGAAGGACTGGCTGCTGTTTCAGCTGCACGAGCGGCCGCGCGTGCAGATCCTCGACATCCGCGTGCAGGCCGACGGCGCGGTGACCGGGACAGCAATCGAACCGCCGCGAGCACGAGGCGGCATCAGCGGTGACGCTGAGATCGACCGCCACATCGCCATCGTCCGCGCCGTGCTCGGCTTGCGCGGCGGCCGGCTGGAGTGCGTCCTCAGCCGCTTCGTGCTCGCCGCCTTTGACGTGCAGGAGAAGCACGAGTGGCGTGTCATCGTGGAGAGCGACGGCGAGGACACCCTGATCCACCTGATCCAGCCGAACACGCCGCCGCACGTCCAGCTTCTCGGCCCCGCGGCCGGGCAGTAGCGCGGGGGCCGCCATGCCGTTGAGCAAACCCGCGATTCAACTGCCCGCGGGGCCGCCGTCCAGCGCCATGATCGTGCGTTTGCGGCTCGGTGTCTTCGTCGGCGATCGGATCGTGGGCCACACCGGGCTGACCGCTCACTGGGTGCCCCTCTGGTACGGCGTGCCGCATCAGCTGGTCACCTACTGCGGTGTGGCGTTCCGGCGAGACCACGCCGAACTGCTGGACGGGCCCCGCGGGCAGCCGTGCGAGCCGTGCCTGATCCGGATGGCCCAGGATCGGTTGCCGGACCCCGCGCTGCTGCGTTGGGCGACCTGGCGGCCGCCCCATCCGCGTCCAGCACCCGGCGGCCCGTACGTTCCGCTCGAAGGCGGGCCGGAGGAAGGAGGTCTACGTGGCTGGTGACGACGGCAGGACCCGCAAACGGTCGGCCAGGTCCGCGATGGCACAACGGCAGAGTCCCATGCGAGGCGGCCGCACGCGGTCCCGTGACACGGCGGGGCTGCCCGCGGTCACCCCGGAACGCATCATCGACGCCGCCCTGGAGTTGACCGCCAGGTACGGAGCCGAATCGTGGACGCTGCGCCAGCTCGCCGGCGCCATCGACGCCTACCCGGCAGTGATCTACCACCACGTCGGCGACCGGGACACGATCGTGATGGCGGTCGTCGACCGCGTCATCGCCATGTACGAGCTGCCGCCCGCCGAGCTGGAGTGGCGAGCCTGGTGGCGCCAGTTCCTCACCAACCTCCGGGTTGTGTTCACCCGCTACCCCGGCGTAGCCCGGCGGGTCGCGCTCAACGGCCCCTCGATCGAGACGGGCGGGCCCACCGTGGACTGCGCGATGAGAACGCTCTTGCGCGCTGGGTTCGAGCAGGACGAGGCCGCCATGGTGTGCCGCCTGCTGGTCAGCCAGGCCTGCCTGTTCATCTCGCTGGAGGACGACCAGCGCACAGCCAACAAGGCCAAGACGCAGATCTCCAGCGGGTGGGGCGAGCCGACGGCGGATCCGGACCTGTCCGGCCTGGCCACGCTCAGCGAATCGGTCCACGAGCGCCTCGCCGATCCGGAGAAGAACCGCGACTACTTCGGCGAGCTGTTCGACTACGCCGTGGACCGGGTGCTGGACGGCGTCCAGGTGCGGCTCGACAAGGTGACGCGCTGATTGCCCGCCAGCGCGCCGGGCCGCCCTGGTGAAGTAGTCGACGACAGCTCACGCTGCCCGTCCTGGGGTTTCGGTGCTTGTGTCCCGCCTGTGGTCGGCGTACACCGAAGGTCGTGGGCGAGCAGCACGGCACGCCCGAACAGGGCGAGCCCGAACTCTGCGACCTGTGCGGCGCGGTCGTCAGCGACGAGACCGAGCTGTAGGCGCTCGTGCCGGACTCCTCAGCCATCCACGCCCACGATCCGACGTTCGAGGGCCAACGGCTGGTCAGCGCCTGCACCACGGAGCACTTGCACGAACTCACCGAACAGCTTCGGCGGCGACCGTTCGTCGACGCCGTAGCTGTGGGCCGGGAAGGTTCTCCGGGCGGCGGCTGGCGCGCTCGGCCGGCGGGTCGACGATGCCGTTCTGGTCGAGCTGACTGGGCTCACCATCGAGCAGATCCACGCCGGAATCGCCTGGCACAACGAACGCGCCCGCTCCTATCGCGAGCAGCGCGATCCCGGCGACGGCACGACTGCTCCGTGAAGCGGAGCTCCGGCGGCTACTCGATCGCGGCGGCGACGGCGCGCTGGTGGTCGGGCCACATCCGCTCGAGCACCGCGTCGTAGAGCTCATCGACGTCAACCCACCGTGCCTGGGTCGTCTCGTCCAGCGCGGGCAGGCCTTGGGCGGGGAGCTGGACGCGCACGGTGTAGGTGACCGTCCAGGCGTGCAGGGTGTGGGGCGAGCTGACTGGCCGGATGCCGCGGACCAGCCGAGCGGCCACCTCGCGCGGGATGACCAGGCCCGTCTCGGCCTCGGCCTTGCGGGCGGCCGTGGTGACGATGCCGTCGAGCGTGACCGGACGGTAGCCGACCCGCCACTGCGCCGCGGTGCGGCCGACGTCGGCGGGAATGGCATAACCGCCGGGCAAGCTGGGGATCGTCCCGGCGTCGGTGGACCTCGGCACGATCAGGACCCGCCCCGCGGGGGTGGTGACCACGGCGTCGGCGACGACGGTCTCGCCGTACCACCAGCCGTAGCCCAATCCCGTGCACAGCCCGATGCGGGCGTCGGCGAGCAGTTGCTCGTGGTGCGGGTGCAGAGGACGTCCGTGCTGGTCCAGCACCCACCCGCGGGCTCGGCAGTAGTCCTGCAGCCCCGGGTCGATCTGCTGCGGCAGGGTCGTGGCGGTCGCGATGTCCGGGTCGACGGTCCCGGGGTAGACGGCCGCGCGGTTGGGGTGGCCGTCGACGTCGAACCCGGGCGGGATGGTCGCCCGGCTGTCTGGTGTGCCAGGACGGTAGCCGGGGCTGGAAGCGTGGAGGCGCGACCCGTAGCCGGGCTGGACGGTTCCAGCGACGTTGCGCGCGATCTCGTCCAGCTCGCCGGGCGTGTAGCCGCGGTCGCCGTAACCCTGCCCCCACGATTCCTCGTCCGGCAGCAGGAACCGGTCCAGGTCCATCAGGTCGCTGTTGGTCATGGGCTCATGCTGTCGCTCACCGGGCCGTGGCAGATAGACGTTTCGCGTTGCCAGTCCACGCCGGCAACCAGGAAAACAGGAAACAGGCTGGTCCGAGGGTTGGAGCCGCAGCAGGCCCGCTCACGACCAGCTGTCCGGCGGGCGGAACTTCCGGCAGCTGACTGCAGGGTTTCCGGCATCGGGTTTCCGGTCGAGTTTCGAGGTTTCCGACGATGCAGAAAACCCCTTCACGGCATGCCGCGAAGGGGTTTTCTGGTGACGTGAAACTCTGTTGATTAACCTTCCGTGCAACTCCCGCGCGTGCTCCGCGCTGACTCACGGAAACTACCACCTCCTGATTGACGATTGCCGATTAGTTTTTTCTGGTTTTAAAACCCGCAGTAACTTGGTAGCATCAGAGATGCAGCCAGGGAAACCACGAAGGGAAGTGCTCGCGGAAGAACTCGACGAGCAGCTGGGCACCGAAGCGGCACAGCAGCTGCGTGAGCCATTCCGGCAGCTTGGAGACGCGTCTAGGCAACTTCCTTCCTCCTTCCTGGCGTCGGAGTACTCGTCGGTGACGCGACGGGTACGACGGAGCCCCCACTCGGACGCCACGAGTGGGGGCCTTCTTGCGCTCACAAGCCTACCATTTCCGCAGGGCGCCATGAATGGCTTTCTCGCGCTACTAATAAAGTTATCGAATAGCCCTACGTACGGACTCGACAAAATTGCCTAGACGGATAGGACTAGACGGATAGGGAACGGTGCTGGTCAGAGCATCGGCGCTACCACCCGACGAACACCGGCAGCTGCGCCACCCAGGACGCATCCGCAACCGGACAGTGGCGAGCATCACGCCACCGGGTCCGCCGCGGCGGGCGCCATCCGCCTGGCTGTGACGTGGCACGTCCGGGAAACGATATGCGGGATGTGAGAGCTGGACTGTCGCGGTGGCGGCGTCGTGGTCGAGATCGACCGCAGGAGCTGAAGCCGATCTCGGGGTGGCTGCTGCTGCCGGCCGTGGTGCTAGTAACGGCCGCGACGTGGTTGGTGTACGTCCTCACCACCCGCGTTGCCGGCCCGGATGCTGGGGCGAGCGCACGGATCGACATCGTCAAGACCGCGTTGACAACCGCGGCAGGCACCGGTGGCGCGATCGCGCTGCTCCTGGCGTTTCGCCGCCAACACACCAGCGAGATCACCGGGGCGCACACCATCCGTGACGCCACTGAGCGGCGCGTTACCGAACTCTACGGGCGTGCGGTCGACCAACTGGGCTCTGACAAGGCCGCGGTGCGGCTCGGCGGGCTCTACGCCCTCGAGCGCCTCGCGCAGGACAACCCCAGCCAGCGGCAAACCATCAGCAACGTGCTGTGTGCCTACCTGCGC
This sequence comes from Amycolatopsis sp. ATCC 39116, assembly GCF_000231075.2. Classification (NCBI taxonomy): domain Bacteria; kingdom Bacillati; phylum Actinomycetota; class Actinomycetes; order Pseudonocardiales; family Pseudonocardiaceae; genus Amycolatopsis; species Amycolatopsis sp. ATCC 39116. The sequence continues at coordinate 69,442 of NZ_AFWY03000037.1, forward strand.
ATGCCCCACACCCCACCGCCGCACCCCGGCCACGGGCGTGGACAGGCCCGTCGCACGCGCCGGATCGCTGGCGCCGCGGCAGCCCAGCGCCCTGACGGCAACGAGCAGCGTCGGCAGGAACACGAGGTCCGCCTCACTGCCCAGCGAATCCTGCAGGACCACCTACGCTGCCCAGACCCCCAGTCCCCGCCGTTGACGTACTGGCCCAACATCGACCTGGATCTCACCGGCGCACACCTCACCAACCTCGACCTAAGCCAATGCCGCGTTCGAAGCGCCCGATTCGCGTACGCGCACGTCACCGGTCCTACCTTGTTCGAGGGCGCGACCTTCACTGGTGATGCCTTGTTCGACGATGCGACCTTCACCGGCCATACCTGGTTCGGGAAGGCGATCTTCAGCAACGCCGCTTCATTCTGGGGCGCGACCTTTACGGGCCCATCCTTGTTCGACCGCGCGACCTTCACCGGCGATGCCTGGTTCGCAGGCGCGACCTTCACCGGCGATGCCTTGTTCGGCGGCGCGACCTTCACCGGCGATGCCTGGTTCGCAGGCGCGACCTTCACTGGCAAGGCCGTGTTCCAGGGCGCGGCCTTCACCGGCGAGGCCCGCTTCGGGGGCGCGACCTTCACTGGCAAGGCCGTGTTCCAGGGCGCGGCCTTCACCGGTGATGCCTGGTTCGGGGGCGCGACCTTCGCCGGCGAGGCCAGCTTCGACGGCGCCGCTGTCGCGGAGGGCGCAGTGAAGCCGTCGGTGTGGCCGGCTGGGTGGACCGTCGCGAAGCGGAGCTCCCCGAAGGGGCACCGGGAGGTCGTACGGACCGCGGAGCCCTAGGAGGTGACCTCTCCGGAGGCCGCTGGTGGACGCCGGCATCGCAGATAGATCACCAGGCAGGCACACAGCATCACTAGCACGGCGGATGGTGCTGCGCCATGAGGTCGGTGATCATCGGGTGGGCAGTTTTGCTGATCTTGAGGGGGTTGGATGTCGGCGAAATCGCATCCGGGGGATGGGTCCCATGGTCGTGGTGTGAAGGGGCGCCTGGCGGAATCGGACCACCACAGGTCTTGGGATGTCTTGCGCAGCCTGGTGCGTGGGCTGCGCGCGCTGCGCCATCGGTGAGCACCGCGCGGGTGCCGTGACCCTGCGCCCTGCATACCGCTCCAGTGGCGCGCCAGGGTGCCTCCACACGTCGCCGTGGGATGCCGCTGGCTCGCGACCGCGGGTCGACCTCGCAGCGCTGGCGTTCCTGTTCACCGGCCCTGGCTTGCAGGGCGAGTTCAGCGTGGCGCCGTGGCACGGGGTGGAGACGGTGTGGCCGGCACCCGCGCCTGTTCACCGGCCGCGCCCTCTGCGTGAGGTGTTCGGCGAGGTGGTCGCCGAGTTGTGTGAGGGCGTGGACACGGTGGCGGTCACCGTGTCGGGCGGCCTGGACTCGCTTGCGGTGCTGCTGCAGGTCGCGGCGCTGCGGCCCCGGCGCCGGGTGCTCGCCTACTGCACCGACCTCGTCGACGACCACGGCCTGGCGGCCGCCGACGTGGTCGCGCGTCTGATCCGGGATCTGGCGCTCGGGGTCGAGCTCGTGGTGCTCGACCCCACCGACTGCGGCGCGGAACCGGCCTGGTCGCCGCACGGGCCGCGGCTGGATGCCTTACCGGGCGCCAACGCCACGATCGCCCATCTCGCTGCTGAGCGTGGCGCGGGTGTGGTGCTGTCGGGCAACGGGGCCGATGAATTGCTCGCCGTGCCGCGCTATCTCACCCCGCTGCTGCTGCGTTCGGGGCGGCTGCTGGCCGCCTGCCGCTATCTGGGCGACTCCCGGCGTTCCGGTCCGGGCTGGACCGGTGAACTGCTCGCCACCGCAGCCGGCCTCTTGCCCGCCGAGCGGCGGGCCCGCTGGTACTGGGCGGCGAACTGGCCCGAATGGTGCCAACCGGCCATCTCTCCGGTGGTCGCTGAATTGTGGAGAGCGCCGGCGCTGACCCGCGCCCAGGAATGGATCACCGGCACCCTCGCCGAGCACGCCCGCACGCGCCGCAGCTGGGCGGCGGCCGACGCGCACGACGCGTTCTGGCCGCGCAGCTACCTACCGCCCAACGGCTCGGTGCCCGAGGCCTCCCCGTTTCTGCACCCGGCCCTCGTGGCGGCCGCGCTGGCGACGCCGCTGACCGACCGCTACGACCCGCGTCTGCCCACGGCCTATCAGCGTTGCAAAGCCGCAGTTGTCGGCTTGCTCCCGCCGGCGGCGCGGGCGGTGCTCCCGCCGCGCAAGCAGTACTACCGTCACGCGCTCACCGCGGCGGTGTCCGGACCTGTGCAGGCGCCGTTCGCGGTCGCCGCCGGTCTGCTGGATCCCGCAGCACTCGCCGGCGAGCTGGACACCGCAGTGCGGATGAACGTGCTCGCGGTCGAGTCGTGGCTGGCCGGTGCGCTCCAGGCCGGGGCCGAGATTCCGGGTACCGAAGCTCAGCGCTCCAGCCGGTAGGAGTGCAGCCGGTCGTACTCGATGAACCCGCTGGCGTCGTAGAGCCGGTTGGCCGCCGTCCGATCCCGCTCACCGCCAGGCTCGTCATCGTCGACGAACAAGATCACTTCGGAGGCGCCGAGCTCGGTCAGCAGCTGCAGCGCCGAGCCGAGCAGCGCCCGCCCGTACCCACGCCCGCGGGCCTCGGGCTCGCTGCTGATCCACCACAGCACGCCGATCCCGAACACCGGCACCCCGACGGTGGCCTGCGCGAGCGCCTGGTCTCGTTCGACCACGGTCAGCTCGCGGACGTCCGGCTCTGGGGCCTCGATCCGCACCTCGGGAAGCCGTGACAAGTCGTCGGCGGGCAGCCGGCGGCCCATGTACCGCCACAGGTTGGTGCCGACGAATCCGGCCTCGACCAGGGCCGCCGCGGTCACCGGCCGGTGCCGCACGGGCAGCGCCTCCAGACCGAGCCCGAGGGCGGTGGCAAAGCTGAACGCTTCCACCACCCGGTGCTCACGTAGCTCAGCCAGGACGTGCTGCAGCAGAACGTCGATCGTGGTGCGGTCTTCCCGCGCGTGCAGCCACAGCAGCACCCCCGCGCCATCCCGGGACCGCGTGGAGAACGACACCACCCCCACGACCTCGCCGTCGCTGGTCGTGGCCACAGCCGTGCGCGGCGCGGCCAGCTCCTCCCACCACGACGAGTCGACCGGCGAGCGGCCGGCGATAGCCTCGCCGAGCATCTCGGCTGTGGCGACCGGCTGGCCGGGAAGCCTGTCCGCGTTGACCAGCTCGAGCACAGCGTGATGGTCAGCGGCCTCCAGCGGCCGCACCGCGAGCCCTGCGGCGGTGATGCCCATGAGCGCGCCTACCCTTCCGACCTGCACGGCAGCCCGTACGACAGCTGTAGTCCCCGATCGTCCCGCGCTCGCCCGGGAAGTGCGAACCCGGAGCTAGGCGTGCTCGGCCGTGGCGGGGGATGCCGACCGAGCTTGGCTGGCGTGTCGGTGGAACGCGGCCTCGAGCGCGGCCGGGCCGAGTAGTTGCAGGAACGAGCGGCCATCGCAGTCGTGGCACAGCGTCGTGCACGCGACGTCGTAGCCGCCGGGCCGGCTGAACGCGGCGACCACCGGGCGCAGACCGGAGACGTCACCGCAGCCCGCGCACGTCTCGGCCACCGGGCATCCGCTCGTGTCGAGCAGCGCTTCGTCCGGCCCGGTGAAGTCCAGATCCTCGACGTCGTCGAAGTCGTCTCCGGGGCCGAGGTAGTGCCAGCCGGCGAGGTCGAGCCCGGCCGGGACCGGCGAGACGCTGACGAGGTCGAGGTCGACGTGACGGTGGCCGCCACGATCGTGCTGGCGCTTGGCCGCGCGGGCCGCGCGGCGGCGGAGCTTGTCGGCGCGGCCGGTACGGGAGCGGTTCCCCTTGCCCATGCTCAGTTCTCCGCTTCGGTGGTGTCGTGTTCGGTCGCGGTCACCGCGCTGGTCGGGTTCTTGCGGCGCGGTGGGCGGCCCAGGCGCCGGGCGACGTCCTCGATCTCGTCGTCGTCGTAGGCGGTACGGGTCCCGGAGATCGACATCCCGGTCGCGGCGGCCAGGTCCTTGAGCTGGTAAGGCTGGGGCCGCACGAATTCGCGGGCGTAGGCCACCAGCAGCCGCATCCGCGCCTCGGCCTCACGCATCTCCTGTCGAGCCGTGCCGATCTCGGCCAGCAGCGGGTCGAAGTACTCCTCGGCGTGCTCTGCGGTGAGCCGCAGGTTCTGCTCGAACTCGCGCCGCTGCTCCGCCACCTCGTCGCGCCACGCGTCGAGCCCGCACCGCGCCTCCTCGTCCGCGTCATCAGGCAGCGGGTCCGGCCACGGGTACACGATGTCGACCAGGTCATCGATCATGTCACGCTTCGTCATGTAATTCAGTATGCGCCATTGATTGCGAAGTTCGCAACCAGATTCACGCAGTGCAATGTATTGCGCGGGCATTAGGAGACGAGGTGTCATCTGCGACATCTGTGGCATCTGTGTCATGCGCCGAGTACCATGAAATTATGCAGAAGCTGACCAGCCAGTCCCTGCCTGCCGAGCAGCTCGACGCACTCGAGTCCTATGCCCAGCAAGCCCCCGGACCCGAGCTGCAAGAGCTGCTGCAGACCCTCGCCAACTGCCTCCGCGCCGGCGAGGACATCATTGCGCACTCGCCGACTGCCACGCTGACACCCAATCAAGCTGCGAAAGAGCTCGGTATGAGCCGCACGCACCTATGCAAGCTCCTCGATGCGGGCGTCATTCCCTCCCACCGTGTTGGCCGCGATCGCCGTATCTACCTCGCTGACGTCGCCCGGTTCGAGCAAGCACGCGACCGGGACCGCCGTGAGCTCGCCGAGCGCTTCGCCGCGCGAGACAAGACACGCGCTGCAGCGATTGACGAGCTCGCCGACTTGCTCTGACCAGCGCAGCCGTGCGTGTGGTGGGCACGGCATGATTGACGAATGCTCAGCCGCCGTGCCCGCCCCACCTTGCGCACGCTTCGAGAAGATCTGACGAACGGCTGGGAGAGTCCGTACCCGCCGCGCCAGCTCTCGATCGGCAACTATGAGGAACTGCACCCTCTCGCTGACTTGCCGCACCCGATTATCACCAAGGCCGCGGCGTCGTTCCCCGAGGAGGCTGCTGACGACAACTACGTCGGCCGGATCCAGTCGTGCTCCAGCCTCACCCTGCTTGAAGTCAAGGCCGGCCAATGGCGCGGCGGAGTGTGGATCGACGACGCCGGCACGTGTTGGCTTCTCATCGCGGGCTTGGCAAAAGGTGATCACGAAGACCATGACGACTTTTACGAACGAATCGCCCGGATTGAAGCCGACGGACCTGGCATCGCGGCCCTGCGTCCGACTGACGAGGACATCCGTCTGCACAAACGCGAAGCAGTCTCGGCTGCGATGCAGCAGTGGGACCTCGACACGCAGGTCACACTCACTGAGCAACTTCACAGTGTCCAAGATGGTGGGACCACACGCGCTGTTATCCGGCATCCTCTCGCCGACAGACTTCCCCCCAGTGAACAAACATTCGCTGAGGTTCGGCTGACCATGACGCCCGTTAGGGACGATGACTACGAAGCCGATGAGATCGACCTCGAGATCCTTACCTCGAGCCGCTGGGCGGGCAGTGGACTCGAATGGCAATTCATCCTGAGGGCACTGAGCGTGCTGAACCCACCCGAACAGAGCTGGGATCGGGTCGGCAATACCTTCAGCACCATCGCAGAGCCGGGCGACTACGTCCACCGGGTTCGAGAACTCGACCAGCTCAATGCGCAGCAAGAACTTGCCCAATCACAGCCCGGGCAGCACGCCCATTACACGCACCGCCGTGGCTTGACCGAAAGCACCTACAACGGAAGCGCAGTGCGCGCACTCTGCGGAGTTGTCTTCGTCCCCATGCAGGACCACGTCGACATGCCCTCTTGCCCAACCTGCCAGCAGCGATATCAGCAGCTCGGCGCAGTCCATGCGTGAGCGGCGCAGGTGAGCTGTCTGGCTGGGCAACCGCCGCGACAACTCGTGTCTCCGTCGTCAGGTGGCGGTTACCTGTTGCCGGGTCACTGTGAACTGGTGCTGACGTAGTTGCTGGTTGATCAAGGTAGTGTCGCCGACCTGCATCCACTGGGGTCCGACGCCGACGCCACCGTGGTTACGAGCCAAGCATGAGCAGGTGCAGTCGTAGAACGTGGCCGGGTTGGCTTGCTGGCATCGGGTGTCGCACTTCTCGGTCTCGTTGAACTCCAAGAGGACGTCTACCGCCCCGAACTCGCGCGCCAACGCGACAATGACGTCCTTGAGGTGGACACGCGCCAGCCGGAACACCCCTGCGTCGTACTCGATGCGGACTCGAGCGCCCGCTGCGTCCTTCAGCAGGTCGCGATTCAGGTGTCTTGGTTCGCGGTAGGGGATACGGACCTGGATCTTGGTGGGATCAGCCAACAGGCGCTTCACCGACGGTCGTCGCATCCGTTCATGATGAACGGCGGCAACGTCCCTCCGCACTTGTTTGCCGAAGGTTCTGGCAGCTCAGCTCCCCTCATCCGGCTAGGGGTGGCTCCGGCGAAGCCGCTGCACCTCCGAGGTGAGTCCCGCGCCTCGCATCTGATCTGGTGCGCGCCGGTGCTGGGTCCTGGGTGCCCTCCACAGGAGGCGGGTGTCTGCCGACGAGAGCGTGGGTTTAGGAGTTGGGGTGTTGGTCGGACTGGGCCCCCCTTCGGCCCCTGTAGAACCTCCGAACCTAGTAGTGAGCCTCTACGGTGCGCCTGCAAAGGCGGCTTGCGGACGGCGCTGCGTGCTCTTACCGGTTCGGCGGTTGGCCGATGGCCAAATGTGCGAACTCGTCGCCGAGTAGACCTCGTTGTTCGGCGAGGCTTACGACAAGGCTGACCGCGGCATCAAGCGAGTGCTCAGCGATGTCCAAATCGACGGCATCCCTAACGTCGCGACGTCTGGTAGTCGGCAGACTGTTCCCTACAAGCCTGATCTTGAGCGGAGACTCGGGTGCGACGACCGTTCCGATGTCGCGTCCGGCAACCACGATCCCATCGCCAGCGGTGGTTCGTTCTTCGATGAGCTGGCGCAGTCTGTGGACACACACCTGACGGATTTCTGGTTCAGCAGCGACGGTCGGCATCGCTTTAGAGACGGTAGGACTGTTGATCAATGCGAGTAGGGCTTCGTGCGCCGGAAACCCGCCAGGAGGCACTGCGCGAATAGCGTCGGCAAATAGGCGGCCGCGATGCGCAATCTCAAAGATTTGCTGCTCATCGTTGATGTCGATGCCAGCCTGCAATACAGCAAAGGTCGCCATCCGATACAACAGGTGAGAGTCCAGAAACCAGGCGTTCACTTTGGTTGCGACTCGGCTCGCGATCGACAACTTCTCGCTGCTAGCAGGACCATCGATCGCCACGCCATCGATCGCCACGACGCCGCGCAGAGTGCGTCCCTGTGCCGGGCTTTGCCTCGCCGGCCCAGCGGCGAGCTTACGGAGCAGTCCCGACAGGTAGCTCTCGACCGTCCTCTCCTCCAGCGTCAGCCGTTCACCAATCTCGCGGTTCGTCAACCCTTCCCTTGCCAAGATGAACACCTGCTGCTCACGCCCGGTCAGAACCGGAAATCTGACCGCAGTTCCGTCGTCAGCGGAGGCGATCTGTTGTCCTGGGATTTGCACCAGGCCTGGAAGGTCTGCCACCGAGGTGCCTTCGTCCGTATCAGGCAACCAGCGGGCCACCCATTGCTGGCGACGTTCGTTGGCCTGAACAGACGATGGCGGATTCTGGCTGCGGCGTATGGCGTCCGCTGCGATCTCCGGTGGAGTCTCCCGACGCAACTTCTGCGCCTCGGATGTCCCGAGTGACGTGCGTTCGATCTCCTCCAAGTGGCCAAGGATGGCCTGCAGGTTTGCGCTGGGATTGACGGAGGCGCCCGTGCTGGCCAAGTCGTGGATATAGGTGCCGAGTTCGAACAGATCTCGCCGACGGACATCGTCGGCGTGCAGACGCTGCAACTCGTCAAGCACGGCCTTGGCGCGCCGGAGGCGGGCCAGCAAGTCGTGGCGGTCGGGAGTATCGGCGGTCATGTGCGCTCCCGTGATGTCTGGCGACGGCGTGCTTGCCTCCGGTACCGGTAGAGCATCTGTTTCACCGCGTCCTCGGTGGTGCCGAGCTCGGCTGCGACCTCAGCATGGGGCTTGCTGTAGATCGCCACGGCGGCGACGGCGTACGCGAGGCGCGCGGGCAGGGGAGCGAGCTCGGTGCGGAACTGTTCCCAGTCGACCGCGATGTCGGCCGGATCGTCGTCGAAGCGGAGGTCGATCGGCCGGGGCGACGTGTCCTGCTGCTGAGTGGGGTCGAGCCCGTGCGGCCCGGCCTGGTGCCAGTGCTGGTGCTGGGCGAGCCAGGGGCGAAAGACGCCGGAGAACACCAGTAGGCAGGCGCCGACGAAGTAGGTGGACAGCGAGGCTCCGCGATCCGGGTCCCATTCGCCGCCAATCAGGGCTCGCTCACGGAACAGCCGCAGCGCTCGCGCCACCGTCTCCAAGGCCAGTTCCTGACGGTCCTCGGCGCCCGCTGGACCAGCGAGGAAGTCGCGGACGTCTTCCGGGCAGGTGACTGGGCGGTTCTTGTCGGCGCACAGGGCGTAGATCAGGCGGCGGCGGATCCAGGACCGGATCACCGGGTAGCCGTAGCTGACCAAATCCGCCTGGAACACCTCGAAGTCCGATCCCTGGAACCCCTCCGCCCGGAGCTTGTTGATGCGGTGCCGCTCGGCGGTCAGCCGGGCGAGGTTGCTGGCCGCCTCGGATTCCTCCCGGTCCTCGTCCGTCGTGCCGGTCAGCGCCGTCGTAGCGAGCAGCGCGTGCTCGATGGGCTCGAACGAAACCTGGTCGTCCGGTTGTAGGGGCGCAGCCGGACGCGGCGGCTGCTCACCGGCCGGGTCACCCACCACGCTCTCCTCCACCTTCGCCTGAACTGTAGGACGCCCCCTGGTCCCCAGGGCTCGTCCACGTGCGCCCCTCCTCGGCCACGGCCTCCGCTCCTCCGTCGCTCCGCGCCGTGTCCGCTGAGGAACGCACGTACACGACCCCTCGTATGCAGCAGGTGGGCGCCGAGGTAACGGGCTATTTCAAGATCTTTTAAACCTGCTCGGTCTTCAGATTTTCGTTACCTGAGCTGCAGGTTTGTGCCTACAGCCCGGACAGAGTCCGGGGCTGAACCCGGCACGACCTTGTTCAGGAGAACACCATGCCCGACCGCGACGACGACCAGGCCGCCGCCCTGCTGACCGTGCGCACCGCTCTCGTGTTCCTGCTGTCGGTCCTCGCCGGAACCGGCGCGGCCGTCCTCACCTGCCTGGCCGGCCACCGGGGCGCGGAGGCTGTCCTGATCGGGCTGGGTGTGCTCGCCGCCGCGATCAAGTTCTTCCACTGGCTCATCCGCTGACCAGCCAGCGTTAACCCGTCGCCTGCGAGCGCACGAACCCTGCTGCCGAAACTGTCAGTGCCTTCGCGTATGCATGGTGTTGTCGTACCGGCCGACGCCGAGGGAGCCAGCGCTGTGGGGACCACTCAGTACGTGCACAAGATCAGCCAGGAAGAGCTCTGTGCTCTCCTTGAGGTGGATGAGCGGGGCTTGCAGAAGCTGGCGCGGCGCCGCGCGCTGCCGGACTGGTACGAAGCCGACGAGGATGGCACCTGGTGGTCCATCCCCGCGATCCGCGCCTGGATCGCCGAGACCGGCTACCGGGCGCCGCGGGATCTCACCTTGGACTGGTGGGTCGACGGCGCCGAGCCTGCCCGATTCCTCGGCGCCGAACTGATCCGCCGCCGCGCCGACGAGGAGCCGACGGCTGTGCTGCAGCACTGGCGCACCATGTCCGGAGACGTGGTTGTGGCGTGGAACACCCGACGCGGCACGATCAAGCGCAACGACTTCAACGAGTGGGCACCCCACGCCGACGCCCGGCTCGTCGTTGACGGGGCCTGGGGGCGTGGCGGCCCCGACCTGCGCACCTGGCCGCCCACACAGCTGAACGCACACAGCGTCCTGGTCAACTGGGTTGATCTTGCGCGCGTCCTAGGACGCCCGGCGCCCTTCTGGCCCGGCCGCCTGCGCCACCCGGACCTCATCCTCGCCTGGCGCCCCGGCGACCCACTCGTCCAGCACGTCGGCGTGCTGCCCCTGGACATCCAGCCACTGGTCCGGATGGCCCTGCTCTACCCGCCCGAGCACGTCACCCACCGCGCGCTGATCCACACTGCGCAGGTCATCACCCACCGCTGCGCCGCGCACCGCTGCGCCGACCTCAGCATCCTCGCCGAGCGACTCGAGGACGGCAGGCTCACCAGCCACGACATCGTGCTCGCCGCCGACGCCGTGCCCGGTGACGAGGACAGCCTGCCGTGGGAGCTGGACCAGACGCTCGCCCGCGCCGGGTGGCGCGAGGTCCTGCACCGCCGTGACCGGCTCGCCGAAGAGTGCGTGCGCACCATCGTGCTGTGGGACGGCGCGTCGATCTTTCCCTGGTCCTACCCGTTGGTCATTCCTCGCACCGCAACCGGGATGGAGTTCCTCTCCCGGCTGCAGCCGGCCGATCGCACCGCGATCTACCACGCGATCGACCGCGGCCGCGCCGCCACCGCCATGGTCGACCCGGTCACCGACATGCCCGTGGCGCTTCCCGCCGACGAGAGCGCGGACATCATCGGCCTCGCGCCGCAGCGTCTGCCAGCGGCCAGTCCACTGTCGACGCTCATCCTCGACGAGGACACGGACGAAAATCAGATGGTGTGGATCCGCACCGCGGACGGCACCCTTTTCCCAGCGCCCAACGACCACTACGCCGGCCTGAGCTGGGGCTATAACGGCAACGGCCCCAGCACCCTTGCGGCCGTCGTCAACGTGCTGCTCGAGGACATCAACGCCCAGGCCGCGAGTATCAGCGACGACGCTCCCCGAGGGCTGGTGGCGTTGTTCACGCAGAAGTGGGCTCCGGGCACCATCCTCACCCGCGACCAGTTGGAGCAAGCCCGCCACACGTGACCGGGATTGGCCTCGACCGCAGAGAGGTGGAGCGGAAATGACGAGGCCCGGAGTAGGGCTTCCGCTGCAACGGAAGCTCCTCCGGGCCTCTACATGGGGATCGACGCCACCCGGGCTCGAGTTGGGTTTCGCTCTCCTCCACGTCCGCAGCCTCGGGCTGACCCTGGAGGGCCCGCCGAGCTGCGCTACAAGCATTACCCCCTTCCGGCGGGGGAAACACAACCCCCGCCGGACAACTCCGGACGGTTCCAGCTTCCCGAGTCGGCTCAACCAGATTCGCCTACTACCTTGTTGAATGGTGTTCAAACCGCGAGCGGTCTCCCACGCGGGCGTGTGGTTCAAGTCACACTGATGGCAGTTTCTTGAGACGCTGAACTGGGCTTTTCCGCGGACGGACAAAGCTGGACGCTGGAACTCCTTTGTGAACCTACCGTTTTGTGGTGCTCTTTGTGTGGACGGGACAAATCGTGACCTGGCCGTGGTGGTGGCTGCAACCACCGCAAGCTGCGGACGGTCGCATGACTCGCTCCACCGGATGCGCATCCGCCACCCGGGCTCGAAATGGGGGCGTCAGCGACGCTGCTGGCGCCCCTCGCTACCTCTTGGAGTTCTCATGGGCAACACCCGTGTGCTCGTGCTGCCGAGGCGAAGGTGCGTGACGATCACGTATCTGCACGTCCTCACGCTGGCCGAGCTGGGCACGTTCATCATCACGCTGGTCCTGCTCGGCACTGCATTGCAGGCCGCGATGTTCGCGGCGATCGCACTGTTCAGTGTCGTCGTCCTGGGCCTGATTCCGCCGGCGAGCGGGAAAACAGGCGGCCTCGCCGGGCAGGTGATCGAGGTATGACGTCGACGGTCTCGGGCAGGTGGCTGCCCCGGCTGCACAGCGCCATCGACATGCTGATCAAGGAAAAGCCCGAGTGGTGGCTGGACACTGCCGGGATCCGGAATGAAGGCGAGCCGGCCCGCGAGGCGAATGGCGAACCGAAGGTCGATCCGGACTGGCGATTCTTCACGGCTGCGCGCGACGTCCGCACCCCCAAGCTCCTGGCCTGGCAGGTCTACGAGGGGATCGTGGATGCGCTGGACTGTTCGTCGAACCAGCGGCAGCGGATTCACGCGATGTACCTGGCCGCCCAGAAGGAAGAAGCGGACCGCGCTGCCGTCACCAGCGGGCAGCGCGCCGAGGTGGCCGTGACGACGACTAAGCCGAAACAGGACGAAGCGGTGCTTCCGCCACAGGTTTGTGCCATCTCGTCGGAGGCGCAGTTCATGGACCAGCTGCGGGCGCTGAAAGCGAGGTCCGGCCTATCGCTGCGCCGGCTGGAACAGGAACTCCGCAGCGAGGCGCCGCGGGAAGCCCGTGGGCGAAGCGCACTTCACGCACTGTTTGAAGGGACCTCGATTCCGGACAACACCGTCTTCCTGAAGGCGTTGCTGACCGTGATCTTCAAGCGCCTCGGCGAGTTCGACTACGACTATCCCGGTGGTCTGCCGGCTGCTTACGCCGACGTGGCGAAAGCGCTCGTCGAAAAGCGGTATCAGCGCGCGCGGCTTCTGAAGCCGCGCCGGCGTCGACAGTTCGTGCTCCCTGGTGAGGAGACTCTAGCCGTGGCTTTCGTGCAGCCCGATGAGGTGGCTGCAGCCCTAGCTGCGGTGGAGGCGGCGCGACGGCAGGCGGAAACCGACCCTGACCTGGATCTGCGGGGGCTGGCGACGGCCGAAAAGATCCTGCGCAGTGTCGCCGCAGGGGATGCGGTCTGGGACTCCGAAGCCAGCCTTACGGCCTGACCGGAGGTTGGCCGGACCCCGGCGCGCAGGTAGGACGTGAGGTCCCGAGGAGCGACGATCCCAGGGACCTCTCCGAGCCGCTCGGGCAGGTTGACGTTGGGATGGCTTCCTGCCGCGCTGGTGGACGAGTAGGGGCGTTGTATGAAGCTGACTGCTGTTGTGGGTGGGGAGTGCGGGCGTCGTGAACGCCCGCGCTTCTGGCTCGTCCGCTGTGGTCGTTCCATCTGGGTCGCCGTGCGGCAAGCGAGGACGTAGCCGGGCACACGGGCCCCGCACGCCCGTGACCCCCGTGCCGCCGAGCTGGCGGCCGGCGAGCGGTTTGGGGGCTAGCAGGTGTCGGCGACCTCGGCGCGGTCTTGGTCAGCTGACCGCACCGCCGGGCAGCGCGCGCTGCCCGCGGTCCAGCTGGCGTGATCGCGTCTGGGGTGTCGGTTCTCCGGCGGGGGGTTGTTTCTCGCGGGGGATCCGTCCCACGCCGGAGGCGTGGGGTGTCTGCGCGGGCCCGTGGTTTCGGAGTTGGCGAGTTGGGGTGTTGGTTGTTTGTGTGTCTGGTGGTTCGGTAGTTTGGGTGTTGGGGAGCGGAGCGACCAGGTGACCCGGTGCAGGTATGTTTCCGGGGTATGATATAAGCGCGGAGCGCTTAGCCTGTTTCCCTTGCGTAGCAAGGGTTCCTTTTTAGACAGTCGCTACTGTGAAGAAACTCGTTGCGTAGCAACGTGTTTCGGCGCACTGTCTACAACGACTATCCCAAATGGACGTTACCGCGAACCGAAAGACGTTGCGTAGCAACGGCTTTCGGTGGTATGAACCACCGTCAGCGCCCGCCGGAGGCGAGGCGCTGGGCAACCGGA
>NZ_AFWY03000036.1:0-85647 GCF_000231075.2 Amycolatopsis sp. ATCC 39116
AGGGCGGCCGCCCCGCATCGCCGGGCGCGGCTACGGCCTGGATCCGAGGGCGGCCGCCCCGCATCGCCGGGCGCGACTGCGGCGTGGCCGTCAGGCGGGGTAGCCCTTGCGTCGCCGCACTTCGTCGATGATGCGCCACCGCTCCAGGTTGAAGCGTGCGTCGGCGAGGGCGTCGTGCGCGTTTTGCGGCGGCAGGGGCAGCTTGGGCTTGCCCACGTCCTCCCACCGCTGCCGCAGGTCGCGCGTGAACCGGGGCAGCTGGCGCGGCAACTCGGGCATCGTGCCCCACAGCTGGGCCAGCGCGACATGATCGTAGGCCGCGTACCAGGCCCACAGCTCGATCCCACCCGGCGGGCGGCCGAAGAACTCCAGCAGGTCGGCCCGGATCTGGGCCCGGCTCCGCCACGCCTTGTCGGCAGGCGAGGGCAGCTTCGGCAGGACGTTCTCGCGCACCCACGGGCCGGCCTTGGCGGGGTCGAAGTCGGTGGAGACCGCGTAGAACTCGCGTCCCCGTTCATCCACGACACCGATCGACACCAGGTCGATCGTCACGCCGTCCTCGATGAATTCGGTGTCGTAGAAGAAACGCACCGTGGCACCTTAGTCAGGGATCAACCGGCCTTGGTCTCCGGTACCCGGTCGGCGTCGGGCAGGCCACTCTGCGCAGGCACCACCGCGCGCACCCCGGCGGCCTCCGCGGCCATCAGCTCCTTGGCCTTCGCCGCGTAGATGTCCACGTACTCCTGGCCGGAGAGCTCCATCAGGGCGTACATGATCTCGTCGGTGATCGAGCGCTCGACGAACCGGTCGCCGGACAGGCCCGCGTACCGCGAGAAGTCCAGTGGCTTGCCGAACCGGATCTCCAGCCGCCGCGGGATCCACATCTTCGAGCCGATCGGGTTGACCTTGTCGGTGCCGATCATGGCGACCGGGACGACCGGGACACCGGCCTCCAGCGCGACGCGGGCGACACCCGTCTTGCCCTTGTACAGGCGGCCGTCCGGGGAGCGGGTGCCCTCCGGGTAGATGCCGAGCAGGTTGCCCTCGCGCAGCAGCCGGATCGCGGTGTCCAGCGCGGCCTGCGCGGCCGAACCGCCGGAGCGGTCGATCGGGATCTGGCCCGCGCCGGTGAAGAACCACTTCTTGAGGGTGCCCTTGACGCCCTTCTCGGTGAAGTACTCCTGCTTCGCCGGGAAGGTGACGCGGCGCTTGACGCGCAGCGGCATGAAGAACGAGTCGGCGACCGCGAGGTGGTTGCTCGCGAGGATGGCGCCACCGGTCTCCGGGACGTTCTCCACCCCGGTCACCTTCGTGGGCCACAGGAGCCGGAGCAACGGCCCGAGCAGCACGTACTTCAGCAACCGGTAAAGCACCGGGACGCCCTCCAACCTGCCCGAACAGCCTGCCGGAACCAGAGTAGGAAACGCCGTCCAACCGCACAACGGCCGCACCCGCAGTGGGCGGGAGGTCACAGCCGGGGGACGTCGTCCGGCGGGCGCTCCCGGAGCGGCCCGGGGCATGCGACGATGGGGCCGCGTTGGAGGAGAAGGGCGGATGCCATGCCTGTGCTCGCCGGTGCGGAACCGTTCGCGCACACCGGTTCGGCCGAGGTCGGGGTGCTGCTGTGCCACGGTTTCACCGGCACCCCGCAGAGCCTGCGGGGCTGGGCCGAGCACCTCGCCGCGCGGGACTTCACCGTGCGGCTGCCCCGCCTGCCGGGACACGGCACGACGTGGCAGGAGATGAACAAGACCGGCTGGCCCGAGTGGTACGGCGCGGTCGAGCGCGAGTTCCTGGACCTGCGGGAACGCTGCCAGTCGGTGTTCGTGTTCGGCCAGTCGATGGGCGGCACGCTCGCGCTGCGGCTGGCGCAGCGGCACGGGGGCGCGGTCGCCGGGCTGGTGCTGGTCAACCCCTCCGTCACGCGGCTGAGCTGGGACACCAAGCTGCTGCCCGTGCTGTCCCGGGTGGTGCCGTGGTCGCGGGGCGTCGCCAACGACATCGCCAAGCCGGGCGTCACCGAACTGGCCTACGACCGGGTGCCGGTGCGGGCGGCGGCGAGCCTGGCGCGGCTGTGGAAGCTCGTGCGGGCCGACCTGCCGCTGGTGACGCAACCGCTGCTCCTGCTGCACTCGCTCGTTGACCACGTCGTGGAACCCGAGAACGCGCGCATCGTGCTGGACAACGTGCGCAGCCGGGACGTGACGGAAGTGGTGCTGGAGAAGAGTTTCCACGTCGCGACCCTGGACCACGACGCGCCGCTCATCTTCCGGCGTAGTGTCGAGTTCGTGGAAGCGGTCCGTGACCCGGGGCAGGTGGGGGCCCGATGAACTCACGCGTACCCGACCCCGAGGACGTCGACGCCACGTTCGCGGCGATCGTCGCGGACCTGCGGGCCGAGGGGGTCGGCCTGATCAACGACGACGTCGAGGCCGAACGGGCGCCCGCGCGGCCCGAACCGGCTGAGCCGGAGAAGCCTGCCGAACCGGAGAAACCGGCCGCCGAGGCGAGCTGGCGCGGTGGCGGCACCCCGTGGGAGGACACCGTGCTGGGCGACGACCCGGCCGGTTCCGGGGACGACGAGCACTACGTGCCGCCGGAGCCGCCGCCACTGCCGCGGCCGGGCAAGGGCGCGTTCGTCGTGCTGCTGTTCTTCGTCGTCGGGCTGCTGTTGCTGATCGTGCCCGGCGTGATCGGCGTTAGCACCACCGTCGCGACCCCGCTTGGGATCCTGGCGCTGGCCACCGCGATCGCGTTGTTGCTGCTGCGCGTGAAGCAGGGCCCGCCGGACGGCGACGGGGCGCAGGTGTGACGCGGGTCGTCGTCGCGCCGGACAAGTTCAAGGGCACGCTGCCCGCCGACGCGGTGGCCGCCGCGATCGCGGCCGGGCTGCGGCGCGGGCGGGCCGAGGTCGAGGTGCTGGAGTGCCCGATCGCCGACGGCGGCGACGGCACGGTGGCCGCCGCGGTGGCCGCGGGCTTCGAGTTCGTGCCGGCGCGGGCGAGCGGACCGGTCGGCGAGCCGGTCGACACGGGCTACGCGCGCCGGGAGGGCACGGCGGTGATCGAGCTGGCGGCGGTGTCCGGGCTGGCGTTGCTGGACGAGCTGGCGCCGCTCACCGCGACGACGCTCGGGGTCGGCGAGCTGATGCGCGCCGCGTTGGACGCCGGTGCGTCCCGGCTCGTGCTCGGCCTCGGCGGAAGTTCGAGCACCGACGGCGGGACGGGGCTGCTGCGGGCGCTCGGCGCGCGGCTGCTGGACGCCGACGGTGCGGAGCTGCCGCCCGGCGGGGCCGCGTTGCAGCGCCTGGCGCGGGTGGACCTGGACGGGCTGGACCCGCGGCTGCGCGAGGTCGAGCTGCTGGTGGCGAGCGACGTCGACAACCCGCTGCTGGGCCCGCACGGCGCGGCGGCGGTGTACGGGCCGCAGAAGGGCGCTTCGCCAGAGGACGTCGAGCTGCTGGAGTCAGCGTTGCGGCGGCTGGAGGAGGTCGTGCGGGGGTCCGGGGTCGACGTGGCGAACGTGCCGGGCGCGGGCGCGGCCGGTGGGACGGGTTACGCGCTGGCGATGCTCGGGGCGTCGTTCCGGCCGGGCATCGACGTGGTGCTGGAGCTGACCGGGCTGACCGAGAAGCTGCCGGGCGCGGACCTGCTGATCACCGGCGAGGGCTCCCTGGACGAGCAGACCCTGCGGGGCAAGGGCCCGGCTGGCATCGCCGCGGCGGCCGCCGAGCGCGGGATCCCGGTGGTGGCGCTGGCCGGGCGGAACACGCTGTCGCCGGAGGCCCTCCGGTCGGCGGGCTTCACCGCGGCGTACGGGCTGACGGACATCGAGCCGGACGTGCAGCGCTGCCTGGCCGAACCGGCGCCCCTGCTGGAGCGACTCGCCGAGCGCGTGGCGCGGGAGTGCCTCTAGCTGTCGGGCATCGGTGAGGCCGGCCAGCCGCGGGCCTGCGTTGCCAGGCACCGACCACGGCCCGGACCCGGACCAAGCCCCTCGCCTCCTCGAACACATCGCCGAGCAGGCCGCCCCGGCTCTCCTAGCCACCGAACATGGTGCGCCACTCGTCGAGGTTGCGGGGGCGGTAGACGAAGTTGTTCTCCTTCACCGACGACAGCGAAGCCGACGGCGCGGCCGAGTACTGGTGCCCGGGGTAGACCACCGGGTCGCCCGGCAGGTCCGCCAGCCACCGGAGGCTGTGGTACATCGCCTCGGCGTCGCCGCCGGGGAAGTCCGTCCGGCCGCAGCCCTCCAGGAACAGGGTGTCCCCGGCGACGAGACGGCCGTCGACCAGGAAGCACTGGCTGCCCGGGGTGTGGCCGGGCGTGTGCAGCAGCCTGATCGACACCGCGCCGACCTCCACGACGTCGTCGTGGTCGTGTCCCGTCAGGTCCGTCGCCGACACGCCGGTGACCCGCTGGACCCACTCCGTCTCGTTGCGGTTGACGTGCACCGGCACGCTCTCCCGGGCCAGCAGCTCGGGCAGCCCGGCCAGCGTGAAGCCCATCATGCTGCCGCCGACGTGGTCGGGGTGGTGGTGCGTGGCCAGCACCCCGGTCAGCCGCATGTCGTCGGCGGCCAGCACGTCGAGCAGGTCCCCCACCGCGTACGCCGGGTCGACGACCACCGCCTCCCTGGTCTCCCGGTCGCCGATCAGGTAGGCGAAGTTGACCATCTGGGTGGCCACCGGGTCGCCCACCGCGAAGTCGCGGCCGGACAGCAGCTGGCGGAAGTACAAGCGGTCGGACATGCCCCGAAGACTAGAACTTCGTCTTCGGCCGCTCCTGCTTCACCCCGTCCAGGTACACGTCGACCTTCTCGTCGTAGAAGGCGACCAGCCCCTGCACCTTCTGGCTCTCCGGCAGCGGCGACCGGTAGTACCAGACCACGTCCTCGTGCAGCCGGTCGCCGACGCGGACGGAGTAGTACGAGGCCTCGCCCTTGTACGGGCACCGGGTGATCGTGTCGCTGGGCTCCAGCAGGTCGAGCCGGACGTCGGTCTTGGGCAGGTAGTACCGCGTCGGCAGGCCGGTCTCGAACAACAGCCGCGGGCTGCGGGACTCGGCCACCGTCACGCCGTCGATCTCGATGCGGACGTGCCGCGAGCTGGCGAGGATGTCGACGCGCGTCCGCGGGTCGCGGGGGTGCACGAAGATCTCCTCGTCCTCCTCGAACCACGCGTCCATCGCGGCGAAGTCGAGCCGCACGTGCCCCTTGAGCGCGTCCAGCGGCGAGTCCTGGTACTCCAGCGCCGCGCCCGCCACCTCGCGGTCGCCCACCCGGACGGTGAACACGTCGGCGTCGCCACGGCTCGGCGAATGCGCCGTCTCCCCCGTGGCGACCAGGTACTCGGTGCGCACGTCCTCACGCGGGACGTAGTAGACCGGGTAGTACGGGACTTCCCACACCATGAGCGGGCGCAGCGTGTCGGCGACGACCTGGCCGCCGAAGACCGCCCGTACCCGCTTGGTGCCCGGCTCGGTCCGGACCCGGCCACGACCATCGGTTGTCATACCGGTCGCAACCACGACGGGCGCGGGCTTATTTCCGGTGCCGGGCCAGCAGGTCACGCGCCATTTCCCGGGCCCGCACGGCGGCGTCGGCGTCCCCTTCGGCGGCGGAGACGATCGCGCCCTTCATGAGCAGGTGCCAGGAGCGGGCGAGGTCCTCCGGCTCGGCCAGGCCGGCCTCCCGAGCCAGGCCGGCCACGATGCCGCGGATGGTGTCCAGGTGCCGGATGCAGGCCTGGCCGAGCGGGTGGTCGGCGCCCATTTCGAGCAGAACGTTGACGAACGCGCAGGCGTCGAAGTCGGCTGGCGAGCGGAACCAGTCGTCGAGCACGTCGAAGATCGCCAGCAGCCGGTCCTCCGGCGTCTCGCCGCGGGCGCGGGCCTGCCGTTCGATGAGCCCCACGGTCCACCGCTGCTCACGCCGGTCGAGGAAGGCCAGCACGAGGTCGTCCTTGGACGGGAAGTGCCGGTACAGCGTCGCCTTGGCGACCTGCGACCGCGCGATCACCTCGTCCACCCCCACCGCGCGGATGCCGCGGCGCGAGAAGAGCTGGTAAGCGGTCTCCAGGATCCGCTCACGGGCACCGGCTGGCAGGGTGGTGGTCATGGCGCGCCGATGATAACCCGGCAGAACCGTGTTCGGTACCGTCGGACAGACCGGTCTGATCGGCCGTTTGCCGGGGTGGACCGGGGGTATCCGGCGACCATGACCACGCCCGACCCCGACCGCCTCCGCACCCTTCTGTCCGAAGTGGACTTCCCGTGCGACCGGGCCGAGCTGATCCGGCAGGCGACCGCGCACGGCGCGGACGACAGCACACTCGGGCACCTGGGCGCGATCCCGGACTCCACCTACCCGGACCTCGACGCCGTCACCAGCGCCTGCACCCGGATCACCTGACGCCGATGCGCCTGCGCAAGAGCAAGCTCTCCGAACCCGGGATCCGGCGGCAGCGCAGCGGCCGCGGCTTCCGGTATTTCACCCCCGAGGGGGAGCCGCTCCGCGATGAGGAAACCCTGCAGCGGATCAAGAGCCTCGCCGTGCCGCCCGCGTGGCGCGACGTGTGGATCTGCCCCCACCCGAACGGCCACATCCAGGCGGTCGGCACCGACGACGCCGGCCGCCGCCAGTACCGCTACCACGACCGCTGGCGCCAGGCGCGGGACGAGGAGAAGCACGAACGCGTCGTCGAACTGGCGAAACGGCTGCCGAAGTGGCGTCTGCGCATCGCCGAGGACCTGGCCAGGCCGGGCCTGGGTTGCGAGCGCGTGCTGGCCGCCGCGCTGCGGATGATCGACCGCGGCGTGTTCCGGGTCGGCAGCGAGGAGTACGCCGAGAACAACGGCACCTACGGGGCCGCGACGCTGCTGCGTGAGCACGTCACCGTGAAGCGGGACGAACTGAACTTCTGCTACCCGGCCAAGGGCGGGATCGAACGCGACATCACGCTGACCGACCCCGACCTGGCCGCCGTGGTGAAGGCGTTGCGCAGGTCGCGCACCGGCAGCGACCGCTTGTTCGTCTACCGCACGCCCAACGGGTGGCACGAGGTCCACGCCGACGAGATCAACGAGCACTTCAAGGAGATGGTCGGTGACGAGTTCACCGTCAAGGACCTGCGGACGTGGAACGCGACCGTCCTCGCCGCCACCGCGTTCGCCGTCGCCGACGAGGTGAAGTCCCAGCGCGGGCTGAAACGCACGCAGGCCGCGGTGATGCGCCAGGTTTCCGAGGAACTGGGCAACACACCGGCGGTCTGCCGCAAGTCCTATGTAGATCCACGCATCGTGGAGGCGCACGCGAACGGCAAGACCATCGCCTCCGCCGTGCGCCGGATCGGCGGGGTCCGCGGCGACGAGGACCGCGAGGTGCTGGAGCGGGCCGTCATCCGTCTGCTGGGCGGAGTTTGACTTCTCCCGCCGGTGGTACCTGCAACAGGTGAAACTGCTGAGACTTCCCGGGGTGTACCGGCCGCAGGCGGACACCTGGCTGCTGATGCGCGCGATGCGGGAAGCGCGCCTGCCGGCCGGCGCACGGGTTCTCGAGGTGTGCACCGGCACCGGCGCGCTGGCGATCGCCGCGGTCCGCAATGGAGCGGCGAGCGTGACCGCCGTGGACCGGTACCTGCCCGCCGTGCTGAGCGCGCGGTTCAACACGCGGGTGCGCCGCCTGCCCGTGGAGGTCCGGCACGGCGACCTCTCGCAGACCATCGAGGGCGCGCCGTTCGACGTCGTGCTGGCCAACCCGCCCTACGTGCCGTGCGAGTCCGACGAGGACCCGGACGGCGCCGCGCTGGCCTGGGACGCGGGCGCGGACGGGCGCAAGCACCTGGACTGCCTGTGCGACCGGGCCCACGACCTGCTCACCCCCGGAGGGACGATGCTGGTGGTCCATTCGTCGCTCTGCGGGATCCGCCAAACGGTGGAAATGCTGCGGGACAACGGCTTGAAGACCTCGGTGGTGGCGCGGGCGATCGAGCCGTTCGGCCCGGTGCTGCGCGGCCGCGCCGACTTCCTGGAACGCGCCGGGCTCATCGCGCCCGGCCAGCGACACGAGGAACTGGTGGTGATCCGTGCCGACCGGACGGAACGCTGAACCCCGCAAGGTGACGCTCGTCGACGGCGGGCCGGTGCTCGTGGAGGGGCCCGTCGAGCTGGAGATGCCCGACGGCACGGTCGCCCGCTCCGACCGGTTCATGGTGGCGTTGTGCGCGTGCCGCCGCAGCAAGCGGTACCCCTTCTGCGACACCAGCCACCGCAAGCGCGTCCGGAACTGACGAGGAGCGGCGGGCCACAGGTCCGCCGCTCCTCCGCTGTCTACAGGGGCTTGCGGAGCGCGCTGCGGCCCTGCTGCCACGCGCCCAGCACGTGGTCGGCGAAGCGCTGCTCCACCAGGTCCGTGGCCTGGATGCCGAACACGATGTCGCCGGCCAGTTCCGGTTCGGTCGCCAGCAGTCCGCCGAGGACGTCCCGGCGCATGACCTGCTCGTGCACCGCGTCGGCCTCGATGTGCTCGGTGTAGAAGTACCGGCAGCGCTCGTCGGCGTCCAGGCGCCGCAACGCCTTCTCCATGCGCTGGGCGCTCGGCGCGGTGGTGATCTCGGCGGCGGCGAAGTGCCCGGCCAGCGCGGCGCGGAACCGCCGGTGCAAGCCGAACAACGACATCATGTTGACCACCGCGAGCATGCACGCCGGGGCGTGCTCCAGGTAGTGCAGGTACTGCGAGTTCAGCCCGGCGCCGTCGAGCAGGTCCGCGTAGAGCTGGGCGTGCACCTGGTCGGCGCGGCCGCCGCCGTACTCGTCGAACTCCACGGCCACCAGCGCCGCCTTCGGCTTGCCACGCAGCCGCGGGATCACCCACGCGTGCGGATCGGCCTCCTTGTGGTGGTAGATCGAGCGCAGCACGAAGTACTCGCGGACCTGGTCCCAGGTGCCGTCGGCGGCGAGGAAGTGCGACAGGCCGGCGCCGTTGACCGGCTCGACGAGCAGCGGCGCGAGCGCCTCTTCGACGTCGTCGCCGCCGGGCGTGTGCGCGCGCAGCGCGGCCAGGAACACCCGCTCCATGGCGGCACGCAGGCGCAGCAGGTCGGGGTCCCACTCCCAGTCCGGGTCGACCCCGGTGAACCCCTGGTAGTGCAGTTCGTAGCAGACGTGCAGGGCGAGCTGCAGGTCCTCGCCGAACGGGTCGGCGTCGGCGGTCTCCGGCAGCTCCGGGAAGTCCCCGCGCTCGTCGCGGCCGAGTGCGTCGATCACGGCCTCCGACAGCGGTCCTCTGGCCGCCGGGAGGGCAGCCGAAAGCGTCATGGCAGTCGTCACGACGCACGGTTACCCCTGGCGGCCGGCTATCAACCCTGGTGGGTGAGGGTGGCGAGCAGGGCGGGCAGGCCCGCCGCGACGGCCTTGCGCTGGCGACGGGCGCCGCTGCCCTCGTGGCGCAGGCGTTCCAGGACGATCGCCACCAGGTCCCGGTCCCCGGTCTCGTCCAGGGCGGGCGCGACGAACTCGACGAGCTCCTCGGCCAGTTCCCAGGCCGGCACCCGGCAGGCACGCAACGGGTGCACTCCCTCGCCGTCGATGCCGTCCCGGGCCGCCGCCCACAACGCGGCCGCGCCGACCTGCTCGGACATCTCCGGCGGCGGGGTTTCCGTGGCGAGCGCGCGCCGCACCAGGGCGCGGGACAGCACGGCCTGCAGCACCGCCTCGTCCACAGTGGACGCCGCGTCGGCGACGCGGAACTCCAGCGTCGGGAACGCCGTGGACGGCCGCACGAGCCAGAACGACATGGACTCGTCGACGAGCGCGCCGCAGTCCACCAGCCGCCGCACCTCGGCGCGGTAGGCCGCGTGGTCGGGGAAGTGCGGCGGGATTCCGGCGCCGGGGAAGCGGGACTGCTGCACCATGCGCCAGCTGCCGTAGCCGGTGTCGCGGCCGTGGTCGAACGGCGAGTTCACCGACAGCGCCAGCAGCGTCGGCAGCCACGGGCGCAGGTGGTTCATCACCGCGACCGCGGTCTCCGGGTCCGGCACGCCGACGTGGACGTGGCAGCCGCACGCCTCGTAGTCGGCGACCATGCCGCGGTAGATCCGGTCGATGTCACCGAACCGGCCGTCCTGGTTGTCCGATGTGGACGGACCGGACAGGACAGGGGTGCCGCAGGAGGCGACGACCGCTCCGTGCACGCGGGCCGCGTCGGTGAGGGCCTTGCGGCTCCGGACGAGCTGTTCGCGCAGCTCCCGCGCGCCAGTGCACACGCCGGTCGCGGTCTCGACCTGGGTGGCGCGCAGCTCGCGGTGCAGTTTGGCGCCGGGCGGCAGCGGCGGGTCCGCGGCCAGGATCGCGGCCGCCCGCGGCAGGGTCGCGCCGGTGGCGGGGTCGAGGAGCAGGAACTCCTCCTCGACGCCGACGGTCAGGCCGGCGGCAGCGGGCGGGTCGCCGGGCCCTGGATCACCGAGCCGTCCGTGGCGAATCGCGATCCGTGGCATGCGCAGTCCCAGGTCTTCTCGGCGTTGTTGAACCCGACGACGCAGCCGAGGTGGGTGCAGCGGGCGCTGACCTCCCGCAGCTGCCCGTCCTCGCCGCGGTAGGAGGCGACGACGTCCGCGCCGCGGCGCGACACCTTGGCGGTCCCCGGGGCGAGGTCGCCTGCGGTGGAGGTGAGGGCGCGGGTGTACCCGGTCACGTACTGCTTGCCGACCTTGGCCCCGTCCTCGGCGAGGGTGACCGAGGACTTCAGGTCGAAGCGGTTCGGGTCGTAGAGGTTCGCGGCGGGGTGGTCGCCGCCCGTGATCAGCTCGGTCAGGACGAGGCCGGCGGAGGTGCCGCCGGTCATGCCCCACTGGCCGAAGCCGGTCGCCACCCACACGTGGTGGGTGGCCGGGTGGTAGCGGCCGATGTAGGGCACGTTGTCGAGGGTGGTCATGTCGTGCGCGGACCAGCGGTGGGTGGCCTTGGTGACGCCGAACGTGGTGGCGGCCTCGGCGAGACGCCGGTAGCGGGCCTCGACGTCGACCGGCTCGCCCGTGCGGTAGTGCTCGCCGCCGACGATGACGTAGTGGCGGTCGCCCTCGGTGTGGCCGCGGATGGACCGGTGCGTCACCGCGTCCAGGTACATGCCGGGCGGCGCCTCCCCTTCGCCTGCGACGACCAGGTCGCGGGTGATGTCGAGGCGCGCCCAGTACAGGCCGCGGTCGAAGATCGGGTAGTGGGTGGCCACGACGACGTCGCGGGCCTTGACCTCGCCGCGGTCGGTGTGCACGACCGGCGAGGGCCGCTCGTCGAGCTTGCGGGCCCGGACCCGCTCGACGATGCGCCCGCCGAGCCGCTCGATGTGGTCGGCGAGGCCGAGCAGCCAGTGGCGCGGGTGAAACTGGGCCTGATCGACGAACCGGACGGCGCCGACGGTGGTGATCGGCAGGTCGACGTGCTCGACGAAGTCCGCGGGCAGCCCGGCCTCGGCGGCTGCGTCGGCCTCCTGCTGGAGCTTGCCGAGCTGGGAGCTGTCGGTGGAGTAGACGAAGCTGTCCCGCCGGCGGAAGCCGCAGTCGATGCCCAGTTCGGAGGACGTGCGGGCCACCCACTCGATCGCCTCCAGCTGGGCGCGCCCGTACCTGGTGGCGGCGGGCTTGCCCTTGCGGGAGGTGAGGGTGGCGTACTTGAGGGCGTGCTGGGCGGACAGCTTCGCGGTGGTGTGACCGGACACGCCCGACGCGACCTGGGCCGCCTCCAGGACGACCACCGACTTGCCGGCACGAGCGAGCCCGTAGGCGGTGGTGAGACCCGCGATACCGGCCCCGATGACGACGACGTCCGCCTCGGCGGGCAGATCCCGCCCGGCCCGGTCCGGCGCCGGCGCGGTGTCCACCCACAGGGAACGCGGTTCAGGCAGCTCGATGCTCACGGCCCAGATTGCCCCAGGTAGAGCGGCGCGAAACGCCGTGCCCTAACCCAAGGTAGCTGGGTGGTCATCCCGTCGCCTGACACCGGCGCGATCACCTTGAGCCAGGGCCGCAACATCCGCGCTCGCGTGAGATGACATGCCAACCTTGCGGCCCTGGCTCAAGGTGATATGCACAAACCGGAAGGCGACGGGATGGCCACCCGGCGACCACCCACCCGAGGCGAGACGACAACGGTCCCCTGGTCATCCCGGAGCCTGCCCGTCCGGCGAGGACTCTTTTGATCTTTAGAGCCGCGCCTTCGCGCGGCGGGGAGTCCGCCCTGCGGGCGGTGCGCCTCACGGCGCTCGAAAGGTCACCTTCCGACCACCCCCGCCCCCGATGCCTGATTGCGTTTCAGTCGCCGAGCAGGGTTGTCAAGGCGGGAAAGCGTGCCTTGACAACCCTGGTCGGCGACTAAAGATCGGCTGTGGATCGGGGGCGGGGGAGGTCTGGTTGGAGTAGTCGCTTGCTTTCCGTTGCCGGCTGGCGGTTGTGGGGTGGGGTGGTCCGTCTTGTTTCGTGGCCGGGCGGCATTTGTGGTGAGGGTTGCTGCTACTTGGCGATCGTTCGCCAGGCCTCGCTTCGTTTTCCGGCCTCATATACCGAATCCAGGCGCTTCGCGGTCACTCCGCCCAGGCCGTTCGCCAGGCTGGCCGCCAGCACGTCCGCCCCGCCGCCGTCATAGGAATCCGGCGTTCGCCAGTACTCTCCGGCCAGTTTCAGCTTCCGCAGCCTCACCCGGCGCTTCCGGTACGGCTGGTCCAGCAGCGACTTCCCATCCACGTGCAGCACGTCGAACGGCAGGAACAGCACCGGGGAGCGCTCGGCCAGTCGTTTCACCGATCGGGGCTCCGCCGTCACCCTCGTCTTGAGCGCCTTCCGGCTCGGCCTGCCCTCCTCCAGCACGATCAGCTCCCCGTCCAGCAGGACCTCCGTCGCCCCCAGCGACTCGCCCAGCGTGCGCAACTCCGGGAACAACACGGTGACGTCCTCGCCCGTCCGGTCACGCACCGTGATCCTGCCGCCCTCCACCCGGACCTGCACCCGCTCCCCCTGCCAGCGGAACTCGTACGCCCAGCCGTCCTCGTCCGGTGGCAGCGAACCCGGTCGCGGCTGCATCGGCTTCACGAACTCCGGCAGCTCCTCGCCGCTACCCCTGTCGATCCGGCGCACCAGCCAGTCCCGGGAATCCGCCTTGTGGCTGTTCACGAACAGAAACCGGCCCCGCACCCGGGAACCGTGCATGTCGACCTCGACCTTGTGGTCGTTCCAGTGCAGCACCTCGTACGTGCCACGGTCCCAGATCAACATCTTCCCGCCGCCGTACTCGCCCTTCGGGATCTCGCCCTCGAAAGTCGCGTACTCCAGCGGGTGGTCCTCGGTGTGCACCGCCAGCCGGGGCGGTCCGGGGCGCTGCGGCAGCCCCTTCGGCACCGCCCACGAAACCAGGACCCCGTCACGCTCGAAACGCACGTCCCAGTGCAGCCGGCGGGCGTGGTGCTCCTGGATCACGAACACGTCGTCGTCACCCTTCGGCACCACCCGGTCGGGCATCGGTTCCGGCGTCCGCTGCGGATCGCGTTTCCGCCGGTACTCGCTGAGATCGGGCACGTCGCGAGGTTACCCCCGTCACCCGCCGGTGTTTACCGATTCCCGACAACGGGGATCAACTCGTGGTGAGCGAAACCAACATCTTCGTGCTGGGACTCGACGACGCGAACCTGCGTACCCTGCGACGCGTGCCGGGGGCGGGGAACTACCGCTACCACCAGCTCCTCACGCAGGCGGACGTGCAGGAGGGCGAGATCCCCATCGCCGACCTGATCGACAGAGCCGTGACCGAACTGGAGGCCTTCGACGGCGAAATCGGCGCCGTGGTGGGCTACTGGGACTTCCCGGTGACCACGATGGTCCCGATCCTCGGCCGCCGCTTCGACCTGCCCACCCCGAACCTCGAAGGCGTGCTCAAGTGCGAGCACAAGTACTGGAGCCGCCTCGAACAGCAGAAGGCCACCGACGCGATCCCGAAGTTCGCGCTGGTCGACCTCGACGGCGACCCCAAACCGCCGGAGGGCCTGTCGTTCCCGATGTGGCTCAAGCCGGTCAAGTCGTTCTCCTCCGAACTGGCCTTCCACGTCAAGGACGAGGACGACTTCACCGAGGCCGTCGAGGAGATCCGCGCCGGCATCGGGCGCGTCGGCAAACCGTTCCAGTACATCCTGGACCAGGTGACCGGTGTCGACATCCCGCCGGAGATCGCCGACGCCGGAGCGCTCGCCGCGCTCGCCGAAGAGGAGATGACCGGGCAGCAGGCCGCCACCGAGGGCTACGTCCACGACGGCGAGGTCGTCGTCTACGGCGCGCTGGACTCGCTGAACTACCCGGACAGCTCGTCGTTCCTGCGCCACCAGTACCCCTCGCAGCTGCCCGAGCCGATCGTGGAGAAGATGCTCGACGTCTCCAAGAAGGTCATCGAGCAGATCGGTCTGAACAACTCGACGTTCTCCATCGAGTTCTTCTGCCAGCCCGAAACCGGCGACGTGAAACTGCTGGAGATCAACCCGCGGCACTCGCAGTCGCACGCGGAGATCTTCGAAGACGTCGACGGCGTGCCCGACCACTACAACATGATCGAGCTCGGCCTCGGCCGCCGCCCGAACATGCCGCACGACAAGGGCAAGTACAAGATCGCGGCCAAGTGGTACCACCGCCGCTTCGAAGACGGCGTCGTCAAGCGGATCCCCACCGAGGAGGAGATCCAGCAGCTGCAGCGGGACATCCCGGGCGTCGAGGTCGACATCGTGCCTGCCGAGGGCCAGCGGCTGTCCGAAATGGACGCCCAGGACAGCTACAGCTTCGAGCTCGCCTTCGTCTACGTCGGCGCGGACAGCGAAGCCGAGCTGAAGGACAAGTACCAGCGCACGATCGACTCGCTGAAGTTCGAGTTCGAGGAGGTTTGATCGGATATGCGGGAGGTCCGCTCCCTGCCGTACGAGATCACTCAGGAAGAGCACGTCTGGATACCGGTGTCGGACGGCACGAGACTGGCCGCGAAGATCTGGCGACCGGTGTCGGCCGACGACGAACCGGTCCCCGGGATCCTCGAGTACATCCCGTACCGCAAGCGGGACCTGACCGCCGTCCGGGACTCCGTCCACCACCCGTACCTCGCCGGCCACGGGTACGCGTGCGTGCGCGTGGACCTGCGGGGCACGGGTGAGTCGGAGGGCGTCCTGGCCGACGAGTACCTCGAACAGGAGCAGCAGGACGCCGAGGACGTGCTGGCCTGGATCGCCGATCAGCCGTGGTGCGACGGCCGCACCGGCATGATGGGCATCTCCTGGGGCGGGTTCGCCGCGCTCCAGGTGGCCGCGCGGAAACCGCCCAGCCTGCGCGCCATCGTCATCTCGTCGTTCACCGACGACCGCTACTCCGACGACTTCCACTACATGGGTGGCTGCATGCTGTCGGACAACCTCGGCGAGGCCGGGACGATGTTCGCCTACAGCACCCTGCCGCCCGACCCGGCGCTGGTCGGCGAGCGCTGGCGCGACATGTGGCTGGAACGCGCCGAGGGCGTCGGCCCGTGGGTGGACACCTGGCTGGAACACCAGCGCCGCGACGAGTACTGGTGCCACGCCTCGGTGTGCGAGAACTACAGCGACGTGCAGGTGCCGGTGCTCGCCTCCAGCGGATGGGCCGACGGCTACTCCAACGCCGTGACCCGCCTGCTGGCCAACCTGTCCGTGCCGCGCAAGGGCTTGATCGGGCCGTGGTCGCACAAGTACCCGCACCTCGGCCAGCCCGGCCCCGCGATCGGGTACCTGCAGGAGGTCGTGAAGTGGTGGGACCACTGGCTCAAGGACCGCGACAACGGCGCGATGGACGGGCCGATGCTGCTGACCTGGATGCAGGACAGCGTGCCGCCGTCGACGTCCTACGAGGAGCGCCCCGGCCGCTGGGTCGGTGAGCCGCAGTGGCCCTCGCCGCACATCGACTGGCGCACCTACCCGCTGGCGCAGCACCGCATCGCGCGCCCGGACGAGGAGGTGCCGGAGAGCGCGCTGCACGTCGAGTCGCCGCTGTCGGTGGGGCAGTTCGCCGGCAAGTGGGCCTCCTACAACGCCCCGCCGGACCTGCCCTACGACCAGCGCGAGGAGGACGGCGGCTCGCTGGTGTTCGACGGCGACGAGCTGACCGAGACGTGCGAGGTGCTCGGCGCGCCGAAGGTGCGGCTGGAACTGTCGGTGGACAAACCGGTCGCGATGGTCGCGGCGCGGCTGTCCGACGTGCACCCCGACGGGCGGGCCACCCGCATCACCTACGGCCTGCTGAACCTGACCCACCGCGACAGCAACCACGAGCCGCGGCCGCTGGAGCCGGGCAAGCGCTACCAGGTGGAGCTGGAACTCAACGGTGTCGCGCAGGCATTCCCGCCCGGCCACCGCATCCGGCTCTCACTGTCCACTTCGTACTGGCCGCTGGCGTGGCCGGCCCCGGAACCGGCGCGGCTCACCGTCCACACGCCGGGCAGCTCCCTGACGTTGCCGGTGCGGCCGATCCGCGAGTCGGACGAGGTGACCGGGCCGGTGTTCGGCGAGCCCGAGGGATCGCCGCCGATGACCACGACCGTGCTGCAGCCGGGCGAGCAGCGCTGGACGGTGTCCCGTGACCTGGTGGAATACCGCTCGGCGCTGGAAATCGTGAAGGACTCGGGCACGGTGCGCCTGGACGACCACGACCTGGAGATCTCCCGGCGCGCCTACGAGCGCTACAGCTCGGTGGCCGACGACTTCGCCTCGGTGCGCGGGGAGACGAAGTGGAGCATGACGTTCGCGCGCGGCGACTGGGAAGCACGCACCGAGACGCACACCGTGTTGTCGTGCACGCCGGAGGAGTTCGTGCTGCACGCCACGCTGGACGGCTACGAGGGCGCGAACCGGGTGTTCTCCCGCAACTGGCACCGCAGGTTCCCCCGCGACCTGGTCTAGTTTCGCGCCGGAGGAGCAGGGGTAACCGGAACCGGTGATCGGGAAGACGAGCCTGCACGCCAAACTGCTGATCGCCGAGATGCTCCTGACCGGGCGCAAACGCACGTTCACCGACGTGGACGCGCTGCACAAGAGCATGGGGCCGCGGCAGCAGCGGGAAAACGCGCTGCCGCCCCCCGCGGTGCGCAAGCAGGTCGACGTCGACCGCGCCGAGGTGCACGGTCACCCGGTGTACACGTTGCGCCCGCGGGCGAACGCCACCAGCCAACACGTCCTGTACTTCCACGGCGGCGCGTACGTGCACCAGATCCAGGGTGACCACTGGAAGTTCTTCGCCCGGCTGATCGCCAGGACCGGCTGCGCGGTCACCGCGCCGCTGTACCCGCTGGCGCCGGGCAGCCACTACGACGACACGCTGTCGACGATTCACGCCACCTACAAGGAGGTGCTGGGCGACGTCGACCCGCGCGACCAGGTCCTGATGGGCGACTCGGCGGGCGGCGGCCTGTCGCTGGTGCTGGCGCGGGCGCTGCGTGACGAGGGCAGGCCGCAGCCCAAGGAGGTCGTGATGCTGTCGCCGTGGCTGGACATCACGATGACCGACCCTGCGCTGCCCGAGTACGACCGGCACGACCCGTACCTGGGCGTCACCGGCCTGCGGGAGGCCGGGCGGCTGTACGCCGGTGGCCTGGACCCGGCGAACGAGCTGGTCAGCCCGATCAACGGGGACCTGCGCGGGCTGGGCGCGCTGAGCTGCTTCATCGGCACGCGCGACGTGCTGCTGGCCGACGCGCGCAACCTCTACGACAAGGCGAAGGAGCAGGGTGTGCCGCTGGAGTACTGGGAGTACGGCGGCATGTTCCACGCGTGGATGATCGCGAACATCCCGGAGGCGAAGCACGCGCTGGACCGGATCGCGGAGCTGGTGACCCGATGAACGGACTGCCCACGGCCTCGGTGGCGGAGACGGCGAAGGTGTTCGCCGGCGTGGTCGGACCCACGCTCGCGGGCGGGGTGATCAAGCGGCGGCCGCGGGTCATGACCCTGCTGGAGAAGATGCAGGCCGACGCCTCTGCGGTGCAGACGCTGCAGAAGCTGCGGGCCCGCCACGGTGACGGCCTGCTGCGGCTGGCGGTGCCCGGCCGATCGTTCGCGCTGGTGCTCTCCCCCGAGGACGTCGGCCGGGTGCTGGCGGAGTCGCCGGAGCCGTTCACCCCGGCGAACCTGGAGAAGAAGAAGGCGCTGTCGCAGTTCCAGCCGCACGGGGTGCTGATCTCCGAGGGGCCGGAACGCGACCGCCGCCGGGCGTGGACCGAGCGCGCGCTGGAGACGAGCCGCCCCACCCACCACCTGGCGCCGTCGGTGCAGGCCAAGGTCGCGGACGAGTTCGCGGCGCTGGGCCCGGGTCCGCTCGACTGGGACACGTTCGCGCCGGTGTGGTGGCGGATGGTGCGCCGGGTGGTGTTCGGCGACCACGCCCGCGACGACCAGACGACGACCGACCTGCTGGAGCGGTTGCGGTTGGCGGCGAACTGGTCGTACCTGCTGCCGCGGCGGCGCAGGCTGCGGGAGGAGTTCCTCGGCCGGGTGCGTGCGCTGCTGGCCCGTGCGCCGGAGGACAGCCTGGCCGGCGGGCTCGCGGCGGACGACGAGGTGGCCAGCCAGATCGGGCACTGGCTGTTCGCGTTCGACGCCGCCGGAATGGTCACCTTCCGCACCCTGGCGCTGCTCGCTACGCATCCCGCCCAGCGGCAGAAGGCGCGGCAGGACCTCGCGTCCGGCGCCGAGCTGGGTTACCTGCGCGCGTGCGTGCTGGACACGGTCCGTCTGTGGCCGACGACGCCGGCGATCCTGCGGGACACGACGAAGGAGCTGGACTGGCACGGCCACCGCGTGCCCGCGGGGACGGGTCTGCTGGTGTTCGCGCCGCTGTTCCACCGGGACGACTCCCGGTTGTCCTACGCGCACAGCTTCGTGCCGGAGATCTGGCTGGACGGGCGGGCGCAGGAGGAGCCGTCGCTGGTGCCGTTCAGCGCGGGGCCGGGTGAGTGCCCGGCGAAGAACCTCGTGCTGTTCACCAGCGCGACGGTCCTGGCCACGATGATCCGGGACCGGGACTACACAGTGGACTCCTCCCCCAAGCCCGGCCCCGGCCGCCCGCTGCCCGCGACGTTCGACAACTTTTCGTTGCGCCTGACCGGGCATCCGTGAGGTTAGGTTCCACCCGTACGGGTACCGCAGTCGCATGACTGCCGCAGAGAAACCCGATCTGATCGCGCTGATCATCTCCGATCACCGCCATATCGAACGCGTCTTCACCGAACTGGAGGCGGGCGCGGGCACTCCCGAGCACCGCCGGGACCTGGCCGACCACGTCATCGCCGAGCTGGTGCGCCACTCGGTCGCCGAGGAGCAGTTCATGTACCCGGCGGCGCGGAAGTACCTGGAGAACGGCGACGAGCTGGCCGACCACGAGCTGGAGGAGCACGCGGAGGCCGAGGAGGTCATGAAGCAGCTGGAGGACGTGCCGGCGACCGACCCCCGGTTCGACGAGCTGATGCGCCAGTTGATGGACGACATCCGGCACCACATCGAGGACGAGGAGAAGGACCTGCTGCCGAAGCTGCAGTCCGCCTGCTCGCCGGACGAGCTGCGCGACCTGGGTGACAAGGTGGCGAAGGCGAAGAAGATGGCGCCGACCCGCCCGCACCCGGCCGCGCCGGACCGCCCGCCGATGAACCTCATCCTCGACCCCGGGGCCGGTTTCATCGACAAGATCCGCGACGGCCTGAGCAAGCGCAACACCTGACAGCCGAACGAAGAGGCCCCTCACCAACAGGCGAGGGGCCTTGCTTCTGAGCAAGCAACAGCGACCCAAGGCACCCAACGCCCACCAAGACCCTTAAACCCCTCCCTGCCCCTTCGTCCCCGCCATCCCTTGCGGTGCGGTGGGCGGGTCAAGGGTGGGGCGAAGCCCCATCGCGCAGCGACGCCGAAGGCGCCCTTGACGCGCCCACCGCACCGTAAGACGCTGAAAAACGAAGGGCCCGCCCAGCCAAAATCCCCGCCGATGCGAAGCGAGGCGACCCCAGCCCACCCCAGGTCACATCACCGACGGCACAGCCCGCAAATCCTTCACCAACGCGGCGAACGCCTCGTCCCGATCCGGAGCCCGCAGCACCGACGACGGATGCACGGTAGGCAGCACCCGCTCCGGCCGCCCGGAGAACTCCTCCGGCGCCGGCAGCAACTCCCCACGATGCGCGGTGACCCGGAACGACGGGCCCATCAGCGACGAAGCCGCGGTCGCCCCCAGCAGGACCACCACCGACGGCTGCACGGCCTCCAGTTCCGCGACCAGCCAGGGCCGGCACGCCACGATCTCCCCGCGTGAGGGCTTCTTGTGGATCCGCTGCTTCCCCCGCTCGGCCCGCACGAACTTGAAGTGCTTGACCGCGTTGGTGACGTAGACCTGCGACCGGTCGACCCCGGCCTCCTCCAGCGCCCGGTCCAGCAACCGGCCCGCCGGCCCGACGAACGGCTCCCCCGCGACGTCCTCGCGGTCCCCGGGCTGCTCGCCGAGCATCATGACCTTCGCCGGCGCGGGCCCGTCCCCGAACACGGTCTGGGTGGCGTCTCGGTACAGGTCGCATCCCTGACAGCCGAGCGCCGCCGAGCGGAGCCGGTCCAGCGATCGGCTGTCCGGCACGAACTCGGCGGCGGTCCGCTGCGTCTTGGTGGCCATCAGCTGCCGGGACGGTCCACGTCACCACGCCACGCGCCGGTCTCCTGACCGCCGCGCTTCTCGATGAACGCCTTGAAGCGCTCCATGTCGCCGTGCACGCGGCGGTCCAGGATGCCGAGCTTGTCGGCGGCCTGCTCGACGAAGCCCTCGGGGTCGATGTCCATCTGCGCGGTCACCCGCGTCTTGTGGTCGTCGAGCCGGTGGAACGTGATGACGCCGGCGTGGCTCGGGCCGGAGTCGGACCGCCAGGCGACCCGCTCGTCGGGGTGCTGCTCGGTGATCGTCGCGTCGAACTCGCGCTTCGCGCCACCGATCTTGGTCACCCAGTGCGTGTGCGTGTCGTCGAGCTGGCGGATCTCCTCGACGCCCTCCATGAACTCAGGGAAGGACTCGAACTGGGTCCACTGGTTGTAGGCGGTGCGGACGTCGACGTTCACGTCAACGGACTCGGTGATCGTGCTCATTTCGGCATGTCTCCTTTCACCCGTGTCACGTTCCGGGTACCTCGAGACTCGCCGGTTACACGTCCTCCGCGGCCGACAAGCGCGCCAGAATCGTTTCAAGGTGGGCACGGGCCTGCGCGGGCGGCTGGCCGGACGCGTGCACGGCCTCCACGAGCCGGTCGGCCAGGTCGCGCAGCTTGACGTTGCTCTGCTGCGACACGCGGATGAGCAGCTCGAAAGCGCCCGCCGAGTCGTGCCCGTACGCGAGCATGATCATGCCCTTGGCCTGCTCGATCGTGGCGCGCGAGGCCATCGCCCGCTGCAGCCCGGCCGCCTCGCCCGCCAGCTCGGACAGCTGCTCGGCCTCGCGGATCCGGGCCGTGGTCAGGTCGACGTAGTACCCGTGCACGCCGACGACCTCGCCGTCCTCCTCCTCGACGTCGCCGACCACGACCACCGCGCGGGTGCTCTCGTCCGCGGCCAGGATGCGCTGCTGCGCGCTGAACGGCTGACCGGTGCGGCGGGCCTCGTCGAACACCTCGGCCAGCTGGCGCCGGTCGGTCGGGTGGCCGTGCTTGGTGACCAGGTCCAGCCCCGGTTCGACCGAGCCGGGCTGGTAGCCGTACATCAGGTGGATCTCCGAGGACCAGGTCCACTTCGCGGCGCGGATGTCCCAGTGGTACATCCCGACCTGATCGGCGCTCTGGCCTGCGGGCAGGTCGGACAAGGGGTCCGGCTTCCGGGGCGTGGACATGCGTGTACGGCTCCTGCAGTGGAGTTGATCGAACACGGGTGCCACGCTGCTGGACAATCCCAGGGAGCCAGATCATAGCCGGGTGATCATCCGGGGCTACGCTCCGCTGTCCGGAAATCCTCGCGTGCCGCGTTCGTCACGCCGAAGGCTGCAGAAGGATCTTGATCGCGCCGTCCTGCTTCTGCTGGAACATCCGGTAGGCGCGCGGCGCGTCCTCCAGCGGCAGCTTGTGGGTGGCGAGGTCCTCGACGCCGAGCGGGTCGGCGTCGTCGCTCACCAGCGGCAGCACGTCGTCGATCCACCGCCGCACGTTCGCCTGGCCCATTCGCAGCTGGATCTGCTTGTCGAACAGGTCCATCATCGGCAGCGGGTCGAGCATGCCGCCGTAGACGCCGGACAGCGAGATCGTGCCGCCGCGGCGCACCGTGGCGATGGCCTGGTGCAGCACCGCGAGCCGGTCCACGCCGCCCTTCTCCATCAGCGGCGCGGCGATCTGGTCCGGCAGCAGCCCCACCATCTGGTGGGTCAGCTTGCCCAGCGGCGCGCCGTGGGCCTCCATGCCCACCGCGTCGATCACCGAGTCCGCGCCGCGGCCGCCGGTCATCTCCCGCACCACGCCCGGCACGTCCTTCACCGCCTTGGCGTCCACCGTGGTGAAGCCGTACCGCTCGGCCAGCGCCAGCCGCTCGGGCACCAGGTCGACGCCGATCACCTTGCCCGCGCCGCGGTGCGCGGCGATGCGGCAGCACATCTGCCCGATCGGGCCGAGGCCGAACACCACCACGCTGCCGCCGTCCGGGATCCCCGCGTATTCGACGGCCTGCCAGGCGGTGGGCACGACGTCGGAGAGGTAGACGAACCGCTCGTCGGAGGGGCCCTCGGGCACCTTGACCGGCCCGTAGTGGGCCTGCGGCACGCGCAGGTACTCGGCCTGGCCGCCGGGCACCTGCCCGTAGAGCTTGGTGTAGCCGAACAGCGCGGCGCCCTTGCCCTTCTCGGTCACCTGGGTGGTCTCGCACTGCGACTGCAGGCCCTGGTCGCACATGAAGCAGTGGCCGCAGGAGATGTTGAACGGCACCACGACGCGGTCGCCCGGCTTGATGTTCGTGACACCGGAGCCGACCTCCTCGACGATGCCCATCGGCTCGTGGCCGAGGATGTCGCCCTCCCCCATGAACGGCCCGAGCACCTCGTACAGGTGCAGGTCGGAGCCGCAGATGCCGGTCGAGGTGATGCGGACGATGGCGTCCGTGGGCTCCTCGATCCGCGGGTCCGGGACCTCGTCGACGCGGACGTCACGCTTGCCGTGCCAGGTAACAGCCTTCATGCCCGTTCGTGTGCCCGCACGACGGGCGGGAAAACATCTAGCCGCCGAGCCAGCCGTGGTCGTGGACGAGTTCGAGGACGACGCGGCGGACCCGCAGGACCTCCTCGGCGGTGAGCGTCGGGACGCCGGTGAGCAGCGCCTCCGTCAGCTCGCCGCGGAAGTCGCGGGTCACGTACGGGTCCTCGCCGTCGTCGTCGCCGGCCTGGCGCACCAGCCGGATGCCCGACGCCTTGAGCCCGCGCTCGCCGTCCTCGACCGTGAACTCCACGACCACGCCGGGGGCGATCAGGCGTTTGTCCACGTCGAGGTCGTTGACGTGCATGAAGACGTCCTCGCCACCCCCCTCCGGCGCCACGAAACCGTACCCGCGCATGTCGTCGAAGCGGACGACCTTGCCCCTTACCACCAGCCACCCTCCCGGCGAAGTATCGCGCCAAAGTACGCCCCTGGCCGCGCCTGCACAACGTGCAAGTGTCACGGAACGGAACTCCGGGTACCCGGACGGGTGGAGCCGGGTCCACTGTGGAGAGGTGACGGGATGAAACTGCTGTACAAACCGCTGAGCCTGGCCGTGAGCGCGCTCGGCGGGGTGCTCGCCGGGATGCTGTTCAAGCAGGCCTGGAAGGCGGCGACCGGCGAGGACGACGCGCCGGAGGCCACGTCGTCCGACTACTCCACCAAGGAGGTGCTCCTCGCGGCGGTGCTGCAGGGAGCGATCTTCGGCGGCGTCAAGGCGGCCGTCGACCGGGCCGGCGCCAAGGCGTACACCAAGGCCACCGGCAAGAAGCTGGACTAGCTCCGCACGGCTCTGCGGGCTGAGTCGCCGAACATGGCGAGTGCCCGCAGGGCCGTGCCGAGTTCCGCGATGTCCGACGGGTCGCTCAATGACCGGCCCAGCACGTCGGTGATCCGCTTCAACCGGTGCCGCACCGTGTTCGGGTGGCAGTAGACCCGCTCGGCGATCTGCTTGGTCGACCCGCCGCAGTCGAACCAGGCGCGCAGCGTCAGCAGCAGCACGTTGCTCTCCTCGCCGGGCAGCTCCAGGATCGGCCGCAGCACCTGGCCGGCCAGCTGCGCCGACGCCTCCGGGTCGCTCGCCACCAGCCCGGCCAGCGGCGACTCGTGGAACCGCGCCACCTCCTTCGTCCCCGCGGGCAGGCTGGACAACGCGACCCGCGCCAGGTGCAGGGCACGCGCGGTGTCGCCGAGGCCGGTGAACACCGGGCTCATCCCGACCCGGCCGCGCGGGTTCTCCCGCAGCAGCTCCAGCACCTGGTCCGGATCGCGCACCGACACGACCCCGATCTGCAGCTCCGGCGTGAGCCGCCACGCCGACGCGTGGTGCCGCTCCCGCAGCCGGACCTCGATCAGCGGCAGCGCTTCCTGACCGAGCCCGGGGGTTTCCGCGGCGACGACGACGAACGAGCCCTCCAGCGGCAGGTCGAGCATCCGCGCGATGTCCCACAGCGTGCCCTCGGTCGTGCTGCCGCCGGTGAACAGGGCCTCGACGAGCGCCAGCCTGCGGTTCTGCCTGGTGCGGCTGATCTCGGCGACCGTCGCGCGGTAGGTCGAGGTGAGCTCCTCGATGTAGTCGTCCATCAGGTCCCAGATGGCGGTGGTCGCCGAGACCAGGGTCGCGACGTCCTGCGCGGGCGCGGTCAGCTCGACGAAGCACTGCCACACCTCGGTGAACCCGATGCGGAACGCGCGCAGCATCTCCGGCAACGGCGCCCCCGCCAGCGCGCGCTCGCGCCCGGTCGCCCGCGCCTTGGACAGGTCGGGCGCGCCGGGCTCGGCCAGTGCGCGGACGAGGAACTGCAAGTTGTCCCGGCACGAGGCGAACAGGTCGGCGTGCGAGACGAACCGCTCCTCGCGGTAGACGGCCATCTCCTCGACGATCTGCTCGTAGGTCGCCTTGGTCATCTCCGGCAACCGCGTCAGTGCCCGGCCGGCCAGACCGGCCACCGCGGGTTCGGCGCCCGTGTACCTCATGAGATGTCCGTCCTCCCCGTCGAGGGCTCGCGAGTGGACATCTAACACGAAAGTGTCCAACGTTGCGCATTGGCATGACAGAGCCCCGCAACCGCGGCGGGTTGCGGGGCTCTGGTGCCGCAAGTGCGGTTCACATCTGGCTGGCCGCGGACTTCACCGCCTCCCGGATGCGGGAGTAGGTGCCGCAGCGGCAGATGTTGCGGATCTCCTCGAAGTCGGAGTCGCTGATCTCCCGTCCCTCGGCGCGGGCCTGCTTGACCTTGGCGATGGCCGCCATGATCTGGCCCGGCTGGCAGTAGCCGCACTGCGCGACGTCCCGGTCGATCCAGGCCTGCTGCATCGGGTGCAGCTCACCGGTGGCCGGGTCGGCCAGGCCTTCGATCGTGGTGATCTCGTCGTCCGGGCCGATCGCCGACACCGGCACCGAGCACGGGTTGAACGCCTTGCCGTTGATGTGACTCGTGCACGCCTTGCACACGTTGATGCCGCAGCCGTACTTCGGACCGGTGATGCCGAGCAGGTCGCGCAGCACCCAGAGCAACCGGACCTTGTCGTCGGCGTCGACCGTGACCCGCGTGCCGTTGACCAGGAATGTGTGTTGGGACAACGAAGGCTCCTCAGAACGTGTAGGCCAGGCCGTCGACCGGCGATTCGGGCACCGGCGGCACCTTCGGCTTCGGCTCGAAGCTCAGCGTGCCGTGGTTGATCGGGAAGCGGGTCGGCATCTTCCCCACCGCGCGGCCGTAGGCGCAGGCGGCCGCGGCGAACGAGCTGGCGACGGCGAGCTCCCCGGCGCCACCGGGCTCGCCGGTGGTCGCGGGCATGACCACGACCTCCATCTCCGGCGGCGTGTTCCACTGCCGGGTGTAGAAGTAGTTGTCCCAGCTCGCTTCCAGCGGCAGGCCGTTGTCGATGTGCAGGCTGGAGGTGAGCGCCATCGCGATGCCGTCGTTGACGCAGCCGATGGTCTGCGCCTCCAGGCCCTTCGGGTTGATCGGCAGTCCGGCGTCCACGACCGCGACGGCCTTGGTGACGCGTGGGCCGGCGACCCCGTTGCGGATCTTGCGGTTGACCGTCTCCGGGCGGCAGTCGATCTCCATCAGGACCGCGCTGACGCTCTTGTACTCGTAGTGCAGCGCGATGCCCTGCGCGGTGCCTGCGGGCATCTTGCGGCCCCAGTTTCCGACCTCGGCGGCCTTGTCCAGGACCTTGCGGATGCGGTCGTCCTTGAGGAAGTTCCGCCGGAACGTCAGCGGGTCCTGCCCCATCTTCGCGGCCAGCTGGTCGACGATCAGCTCGCGCGCGCAGACCACGTTGGGCGAGTAGACGTTGCGCATGCTGGAGGTGTGGAACTTCAGCGGCACCTCGTTGAGCAGTTGCGTGGCGGCGCCGAAGTTGTACGGCATCTGCGTGGACAGCATGAACACCGTCTGGGAGAACCCGATGTCGCCGACCGGGAGCTTCGCGGCGACGGCGGTGAGGATCTCGCCGAGGCCGTGGCCGAAGTCGGTGGTGACGCTGGTGTGCCGCTGCTCGTAGCTGACGACGTTGCCGAGCGCGTGGTTGACCCGGACGCGGGAGATGCACATCGGGTGCGTGCGGCCGTGGCGGGCGTCGTCGGCGCGGTGCCACATGAGCTTGACCGGCTTGCCCATCTTCTTCGAGATCTCCGCCGCTTCGAGCGCGGCGTCGCCGAACAGCTTGCGGCCGAAGGAACCACCGCCGGTGACGACGTGCACCTTGACCGCCGGGATCGGCAGGCCGAGCTTGAGCGCGATCTGCTCCTGCGTGGTGATCGGCGACTTGAGACCGGACCAGATCTCGGCGCGGTCGGCGCGCACGTCGGCGATGGCGCAGTTGGTCTCCAGCGCGCTGTTGCTGGCGAAGGCGAACACGAACTCGGCGTCGATCGACTGGGTCAGCACCGGCGGCACGGTCATCGGCAGCGCGGCGGCGCGCAGCTTCCGCTCGACCGAGGCGTCGGTCTCACCGTCCACTGTGCCCGGTCCCCAGTCCACCTTCAGCGCCCGGATCGCGTCGATGCACTGGCCGAAGGTCTCGGCCCGCACGGCGACACCGGTGGAGACGGTGGCGACGTCGGTGACGCCCGGCATCCCCTTCACCTCCGCCAGATTGCGGACGGCCTTGACCGTGCCGTTGATCGTCGGCGGGCGGCAGACCATCGTCGGCTTGGCGTTCGGGACCTGGAGGTCCATCGTGAACTGCTTGCGCCCGGTGACCGCCTCGAGCGCGTCGATGCGGCCGGTGGGCTTGCCGATGATGCGGAACTCGGAGGTCTTCTTCAGCGTCGCGCTGGTTTCCGCGGTGCGGGCGCTGGCGGCGGCCTCGGCGAGCGAGCCGTAGGTCGCGGTGCGGCCGGTGGCGCTGCGGATGACGCCGTCGCGGGTGGTGAGCGTGGCGGCGTCGACCTTCCACTGCTCGGCGGCGGTGGCCAGCAGACGGGCGCGTGCGATGGCGGCCGCGGTGCGGACCGGGGTGTAGAGCGAGCGCACCGAGTTGGAGCCGCCGGTGAGCTGGTTGAAGACCAGCTCGGGGCGGGCGTCGGCGAGGTTGACGCCCACCTTGCTCAACGGCAGGTCCATCTCCTCGGCGATGAGCATCGCGATGGTGGTGGTGATGCCCTGGCCGACCTCGGCGCGCGGCACCGCGAAGGAGACCGTGCCGTCGCGGTTGAGCTGGATCGCGATGAGGTTGGAGGTCGGCATCGCGGCGAGCGTCAGCGCGTCGCCGAGGTCCAGGATGTCGGCGGCGCCGGGGAGGGTGGGGATCGCGGCTTCGGCCGGGGACGGGGACGCCAGATCACCACCGAGCTTCGCCGCCACCGCGAGGGTGGGCGCCGCGAGGAGGTAGCCGAGGAACCGGCGCCGTTCCAGGGACGGAGCACCGTCCCCGGGCGCGGGCGATCGCCGTTGATGCGCCATCGAGAGTGTCCTTCCGAGATCCACGTTGATCGCGGTCACGATAGGAATCGGGTTCGGCGGTGGTCAACGATCCGTAGCCGTGCCGGGGCATCTCTGTGACGGGGTGACAGTCTCATGCCACACAACTGTGACGCGGACACAGCCGAACGTCGTATCTGGTTGCGCCGGACGGCCCACTGATCGCGACAGTCGATCAATCGGGCGGCTGGCAGGTTGATGCCGCGGCAGCCCCCGGGACCGGTTCCCGCCCC
Organism: Amycolatopsis sp. ATCC 39116; assembly: GCF_000231075.2. Taxonomy (NCBI): domain Bacteria; kingdom Bacillati; phylum Actinomycetota; class Actinomycetes; order Pseudonocardiales; family Pseudonocardiaceae; genus Amycolatopsis; species Amycolatopsis sp. ATCC 39116. The sequence goes on from NZ_AFWY03000036.1 coordinate 28,393, forward strand.
GACACTGACGATCATGGTCCAGCCCCACACGAAGGCCGCCGACCCACTGGCCGCGGCGCTCGGCAACGCCTCGCTGCTCGGCGCCGGCTACCTGCTGCTCGGTCGCCGACGGCTCGCGGTCCTCACCGGCCTGGTCACGATCGCACTGGTCACGGTGCTCGCCCTGGCGGTGCGGACGCTGTGGTTCGAGATCGTCGTGCTCGTCTGGTGGGCGGCTCTGGCCGCACACGGCTGGCACCTGGCCCGGCACACCGAGCGCCCGGCGCACACCGGCAGGCAACGGCTGACCGGTCTCGCCGTCGCGCTCCCGGTGCTGCTGGCCGTCGGGCTGCTGCGCTTCGACGCCGCCCGCATCGAGGGTGACGCCATCGAAGCCCACGGCCGCGGCGACTGCCCGGGGGCGCTGGCCGCGCTGGACGGGCTGTGGGCGGGGCACGCGGTGGCCGACGCGCCGCTGACCGCGCACACCGGCGACACCGTCCGCGCCTGCCGTCTGCTGCTGGCGGCCGAAGCGCAGCTCGGCAAGGCCCTCGGCGGCGACCCCGCGAACCTGGAGCGCGCGTTCGCGACACTGGCCGACGTGCGCGCGATCCCCGGCCAGGACCAGCGGATCCGGGAGGTGCTGGACCGCTTCACCGGCCGGCTGCCCGTCCCCGACCCGTGCGGCACCGCGGCGATCACCGACTGGCTCCGGCAGGGCGCGCGCGGCCCGGTGCTGGACCACGCCGCCCGTGTGGTGCCACGGGTCGCGCCCGCCGCGCTCGCCGGGTGCGCGGACCGGCTGATGGCGGCGGACGACTGGCCCCGCGCCCGCGACCGGTACCAGCAGATCCTCGACCAGTACCCCGGCCACGAACTCACCGCGCGCGCCGGCGACGGCGCGACCAGGGCGACCCAGGCGATCGAGCTGGCGAACGTGCGTGACCTGCTGGAAGTCTCCTACCCGGGCGCGGAACCGGAGTACTGCGACCACCCGGCGCCCTACAGCGGCGCGGCGCCCTACGGGGACGGGCCGAACCGGGCGCTGGTCTTCGGCGACGACGAGCACCTCGGCCGGTTCCCCGCGGAGTGGCGGGCGGGCGGCCCGGCCGACGCGATGGCGGTGATCTGCGCGGGCACCACGGACTACGGCGCCGAAGTCCGGTCGTGTCCCTACGAGTCGGGCCTGAGCCTGTACGGCTACCAGGACGTGTCCTTCCGGAAGATCGCGATCCCGGTGCGCGTGTACGAGGTGAAGACGGGGCGGCTGGTCACCGACACCCGCGTGGAGATCGGCGGCGCGTCCTGCCCGCCGGTGCTGCACTACACCACCTACGTCGACCTGGCCGTGGACATCCCGCCGAGCCAGGTGTACGTGACGCCGTCGGACGCCGACGTGCGCGCGGCGTTCCAGCCGCTGATCGACCCGTGAGGGCGGGCAGCCCCCGCCCTCACGGGTGCGCGCTCAGTCCGCCGAGTGCATGATCACGCCACGGATGTTCTTGCCGTCGCGCAGGTCCTGGTAGCCCTCGTTGACCTCTTCGAGCGAGTACCGCTTGGTCACCAGCTCGTCGAGCTTCACGTGCCCGGCCTGGTAGAGGCGCAGCAGGCGGACGATGTCGTACTGCGGGTTGGCCGAGCCGAACAGCGTGCCCTTGACCGTCTTCTCGAACAGGGTCATCACGCCGCCGGACAGGTGCACCGTCAGCTTCTCCGGGTTGGCCAGGCCGGTGATGACGACCGTGCCGCCCTTGCCGATCACGTTGAACGCGTCGGTCACGACCTGCTCGTCCACCGTGCCGACGGTGATCAGCGCCTGGTCGGCCATCTGGCCCCAGGTCAGCTCCGCCACCTTCGCCGCGGCCTCGTCCGCCGAGGCGAACGCGTGCGTGGCGCCCAGTTCCAGCGCCTTCTCGCGCTTGAACGCGACCGGGTCGACCGCGATCACGTTCGCCGCACCCGCATGCGCCGCGCCCTGGACCGCGTTGATGCCGATCCCGCCGATGCCGTACACGACGCACGTGTCGCCCGCGCGCACGCCGCCGGCGTAGTTGGCCGTCGCCCACCCGGTCGGCACACCGCAGCCCACGAGCACCGCGGTCTCCAGCGGCAGCCAGTCGTCCACCTTGACCACGGAGTGCTGGGAGATCGTGGCGCGCTCGGAGAACGTGCCGAGCATGCACATGGCGCCGTAGTCGGTGCCGCCGCGGTGGAAGCGGAAGCTGCCGTCGGGCATGTGCCCGTCCAGGATCGTGGCGCCCATGTCGCACAGGTTCGACCGGCCGGTGGCGCAGTAGCGGCACGTGCCGCAGTTCGGGATGAACGAGCAGACCACGTGGTCACCGGGCTTGACCTTGGTGACGCCCGGCCCGACCTCTTCGATGATGCCCGCGCCCTCGTGCCCGCCCACGATCGGGAACCGCGGCACGAGGTCGTTGTCGATCAGGTGCAGGTCCGAGTGGCACAGCCCGGCGGCCGTGTACTTGATCAGGACCTCACCGTCGCGGGGACCGTCGAGCTCGAGTTCCTCGATCTCGAACGGCTTGCCCGCGGAGTGCAGGACAGCGGCCTTGGTCTTCACACCGATCACCTCTTTGTGACAGGGGTCTCATGCACGGACTGCTACATGATGCCATCTTTGGCCACCGCCGCGGCAGCTTCAAGTAGAGCGTCCGCCCATCGACGGAGGGTGGCGCGCCCCGCTTCCGCGGTCGCCCCCGCGGGGTCACCCAGCACCCCGTTCGGGCTCACCCCGCGCACACCTTCGTCACGCAACCGGCCGATCAGCTCGGGCATCGGCCGCGTCGCGCCGGCCTCGAACCGGTCCACCCGCACGGCTTCCGGCCGCAGCGCGAGCATCACCGAGGTCTCCAGCCGTCCGGCGTGCGTGTCGTCGGCCGGACCGTCCGGGCACCAGGCGCGCACGTTCCGGCCCTCGTAACGCAGTTTCGCGACCGCCCGGCGCAGCGGGGCCGCGTTGCCGCCGTGCGCGCACACCAGCAGCACCCCGGCGAACGCGTCGGCGGAGCGCACCAGCTCGACCACGAGGAGTTCCGTGACTTCCTGACCGATCGACAGCGTGCCGGGAAAACCGGCGTGCTCCCCGCTGGAGCCATAGGGCAGCGGGGGCGCGACGACCACCTCCGGACGAGCCTCGGCGAGGCGGCGGCACAACTCGACGGCGATTTCGGTGTCCACCGTGTACGGCAGGTGCGGACCGTGCTGCTCGGTGGCGCCCAGCGGCACGGCCAGCAGGCGGCGCTCGCCGAGTTCGGGCCAGGCGAGGTCGGCGAGGTTCATGACCTTTTCCGGATCGAGGCAGTGCCGCGCAGCGGCTCCGTTGAGGGTGCTGGTGGGCGACGGGTGGGCCAACTTGAGAGGTCGGGGATCAGCGGCCCCGGTTCCTCCTCGCGCAGGCAGCCACGCCAAACCCCGGTGCCATAAGCGAAATCGTCCGCGGCACGAGCCAGCAGCCACCGCAGCGGGTCGATGTCCGGCCGGGTGCGGGCCCAGTCGGCGAGGTGCCGGGCATAGGCCAGCGCCAGCACGCGGCGGCCACGCCGGGACAGCGCCAGCACCGGGACCGCGGCCGGGCCCCACGCGCCGGTGAGCGCGTCGGCCAGGAACCGGCCCGCCGCGACGTGCCCGCCCAGCGCGATGCCGAGCGCCTCCTTCGCCGGGACGTCAAGGGGTTTCAGCTTGCGTGGCAACAGGGCCGCGGTGCCGAGCGCGATCGCCACACCGGTCTTCGGCCGTCCGGCGGCCACCGCGAGCCAGGCCAGCGCGGTCCAGCCGGACACCCGGACCGGCGCGAGCGCCTGCCGCCCGTGGCGTTTCGCGAGCGGCGCGGCGGACGTGCCGTAGCTGTACCGCTGCTTCAGCCAGGCGCGCCACGTCGTGCGTGGTTCGTGCACCACTTCGGACTCCGGCTCGTACCGCACCGAGCCGCCGGCGTCGACGAGGCGCCAGATCAGGTCGACGTCCTCGCCGAACCGCAGGTCCTCGTCGAAGCCGTGGATCGCCTGCAGCGCCGAGGTTCGCACGACGAGCGCGGCGGTGGGCAGGTAGGTGATGCGGCCGCGCGGCCGCACCTGCGCCGGGGTGGTGCCCATGTCCAAAGAGGACCGCAGCCGTTCGTACCGGGAGAGCGTGCCGTCGCCGGGCGCGCTGCGCACCCGTGGCGCGACGGCCACCACGGCCGAGTCCTCGAACTGCGCCAGCAGCGGCCCGAGCCAGCCCGGTTCGGGGCGGGTGTCGGCGTCGAGGAAGGCGACCAGCTCGGTGGTCACCTTGCGCCAGCCGGTGTTGCGGGCGGCGGCCGGTCCGCGGGCGACGGGGTGCCGGTCGACGGCGTGCGGCACGGGCACCGCCGACCCATCGTCGACGACGAGCGTCTCGCGCACGTCGGTCAGGCGGGGCAGGAGCCCGGCCAAGCGGTCGGCGTGGTCGCGGACCGGGACCACGACGGTGACGTCCTGCGGCGTCAGCCTCGAGTCGGGGTGGGTGGGGTGGACCATCCCGGCCAGGGTGAGCTTTTCCGCCAGGCGGCGGTGGTGGGGCTTGTCGCCGACGGGTGTGCCGCTTGCCCACTGGGCGAACAGGCGCGCCCCGGTGGCGGACAGCTTGATGATCCGCAAGGGCGAGCCGCCGACGAGGACGCGCCCGCAGGCGACGGCCTTGGTGGAGGGGTCCAGGCGCAGCACAGTCATGCTGTGAAGCCTCCGTCCGCGTGGACGACGGTGCCGGTGACGGCGCTCGCGTCCGGGCCGCACAGCCAGCAGACCGCGGCCGCCACCTCCTCGGGTTCGAGCAGGCGCTCGGTGAGCTGGTGCTGGGCGAACTCCTCGACGTCGTCCAGGTCGTAGAGCTCCGCGGTGGCCTGCAGCATCGGGGTGCGGGTGGAGCCGGGTGAGACGGCCGTCGCGGTGACGCCGGTGCCGCGCAGGTCCGTCGCGAGGCCGCGGATCAGCCCCACGACGGCGTGCTTGGCGGCGTTGTAGCCGGCCAGCCGCCAGAGCCCGGTGTGGGCGGCGGCCGAGGCGAGGGCGACGAACCGCCCGGTGCGCGGCTGCGGGCGCCGCAGCAGGGCGGGCACCGCGGCGCGGGCGAGGTGGAAGACGCCGTCCACGCCGGCGCCGAACAACGATTCCCACTCGGAATCGGTGGTCTCCCAGAGCGGCCGCCCACCCGCCATGACCGCCGCTGCGGCGACAGCGGCGTCCAGCCCACCGAACTCACGCTCGGCGATGGCGACGGCCTCGTCGAGGGCCTGCTGGTCCCGCACGTCGGCCACGAAGTCGAGCACCTGGCCCGGCCACTTCGCGGCGACCTCGGCGAGCTGCTCCCGCCGCGCCAGCGGATAACCCAGCCCCGGGGAATCCGCGGCGACGTCCACGGCGACGACGCGCCACCCCTCCCCAGCGAGCCGGTGCACGACGGCCGCCCCGATGCCCCGCCCGGCCCCCGTCACCACGGCGACGCGCGGGGTCACGTGATCATCTCCACGAGCGGAGCGTGCCAGCTGCCCGCTCACGACGACACCACCCACCCGGTGACAACTTGGCCGCGGGCAGCCACACGACTCGCCAACCAGCTCCCGCCACCCCCCGCTCGCACACCGCCCAGCCGCGGGAGCGCAACCACCAGCGCCGAACCCATCACCCACCCGGTGCCGCAGCGAGCGGTCGCGGGACTCCCGACCGGCAGCTGCCATGGTCCCGCCGGAGGCGGGGTGACCGACCGCCCGGCCGCTGCCCCGCGTCCAGCCGCGTCGCTCACAACGACACCCCCGCTCGATGCCCCTCCACCACCGCGGCGTGCGCGCGCCGCGGGGTCACGCAATCCCCCGCGCGCAGCACCGGGAACGGCGCCTCCCGCAGCGCGTGCCACAACTCGTCCTCCGGCTCCTGGTGCGTCGCGCACACCACCCAGTCGCAGCGGACCTCCGTGGTCTCGCCGGTCGTGTGCTTCAACATCCGCAACGCCACGCCCCCATCCTCCGTCGCCGCGGCGCCGAGCACCATCTCGTCCGTCCGCTCCGCGATCCCGAGCTCGTGCGCCCGCCGCCCGAACAGCTCCCGGTCCAGGGTCAGCCCCAGGTCCTGCCCGACGACCATCCCGGGCGTCGACAACGTCACCCGGCAGCCCCGCCGCGCCAGCAGCTCCGCCACCGACGTCGCCGGGTGGAAGCCGACCTCGTCGATCACCACCACCGCGCCGGACGGCGAGACACCGCCCAGCACCTCCCGCGCGTGCACCACCCGCGGCGGGACCGCCCACTCCGGCAGCACCGGCCGGGCGCCCGTCGCCAGCACCACGGCGTCCGGCGCCTCGTCCAGCAGGAACGAAGCCGTCACCGCGACACCGGTCGCCAAGTCGACACCGGCCTGACGGCACTCGGTCAGCAGGTTGCGCACCAGGTCACCCAGCTCGCCCCGGCCCGGCGCGGTCGCGGCCAGCGCGATCTGCCCGCCCACCTCGCAGCGCTCGAACACCGTGACCCGGTGTCCCCGCCCGGCCGCCGTCGCCGCCGCCTGCAGCCCGGCCGGGCCCGCGCCGACGACCAGCACTCGCTTGGGGCGCGGCCCGGGCGGCGGCAGCGGCACCGCTTCCCGCCCGGCGCTCGGGTTCTCCACGCACCCGAGCCACCGGTTGAGACCCATCCGCCCGACGCACTCCTGGTTGCAGGACAGGCAGGTCCGCACCTCCCGTCCGGCCCGCGCCTTCGCCGCGAACGACGGGTCGGCGATCTGCCCGCGCACCACACCGACGAGATCGCACCGCCCCTCGGCCAGCGCCCGCTCGGCCTCCTCCGGCGATTTGATCCGTCCGATGCCCACGACCGGCACGGACACCGCGCGCCGCAACGCTTCGGACACCGGCAGCGCGTACCCGCGCGGGACCGCCATCGACGGTTCGACCATGTACAGCGTCGAGGTCGCGACCCCGATCGAGGTGTTCAGGTAGTCGATGTCCGGCGAGATCAGCCGCGCCACCTCGGCCGCCTCGGCCGGCGTGATGCCGCCCTCGACCAGGTCGTCGCCGGAGAGCCGCACCCCCAGCGCCCGGTCCGGCCCGATCGCCGCCCGCACCTCCGCGACGACCTCCCGCAGGAACCGCGCGCGGTTGGGCAGCGGGCCGCCGTAGTCGTCGGTCCGCAGGTTCGCCGCGGGCGCCAGGAACCCGCGCAGCAGCGACGACTGGGAGCACTGGATCTCCACGCCGTCGAAGCCGCCTTCGGCGCAGTGCCGCGCGACGCGCCCGTACCCGGCGACCACCTCGGCGATCTCCGCGACGGTCATCGCCTTGGGCACCTCGCGGAACAGCGGGTCCGGCACCGGGGACGGCGCCCACACCGCCCGCCGCGAGTACATCGACGACGCCTGCCCGCCGTTGTGGTTGAGCTGCGCGAAGATCGGCACGCCGTGCGCGTGCACGGCGGCGGTGATGCGGCGGTAGCCGGGCACGACCTCCGGCCTGTACCCGTGGATCACCTTCTCGTAGGGCCAGTCCGAGGGGTGCACGACGTGCTCCTCGGAGATGATCAGCCCGGCGCCGCCCGCCGCCCGCGCGGCGTAGTAGGCCGCGTGCTGCTCGGTGGGCAGGTTGCCGGTGGCGTAGTTGGTCAGGTGGGCGGCGAACACGATCCGGTTGCGCACCTCGACCGGCCCCAGCCGCAACGGTTCGAACAGCAGGCTCACAACGCCACCGCCGCGCGACGACCGTCCAGGACGGCCTCGTGAATCGTCCGGGGCGCCACCGCGTCGCCGACCGCGACCCCCGGCAGCGCGACCTCGGGGAGCCGGTGTCCACAGTGGATCAGCACCGCGCACGACAGCTCCCGGCACTCCCCGGTGAGCACGTCCTCCACCACCACGTGGTCCCGCCGCGCCACCCGCAGGCGCGACCGCTTCGCCAGCTCCACCCCGGCCCGCTGCAGGCGCGCGTTCACCGCGGCGACGTCCCGGACCTGGGTCGCGATCACCGGATCAGGGCTGACGATCGTCACCGCGCGTCCGGCGGTCAGCAGCTCCGCGACAGCCGCGCCGGTCCAGTCGCCGAGCGGGTCGTGCACCACGACCGGCCCGTCCGGCAGCTCCGCGCCGCCCAAGACCGCGGCCACGTCGAGCACCCGGCCGCCCTCGACGGAGTAGTCCCGCGGGCCGGGCCTGCTGCCGGTCGCCACGACCACCGGCCGCCCGTCCGCCGCGACGGTCTCCACCCCGGTCGAGATCCGCACGCCCAGCCGCCGGACCTCGGCCTCCAGCCAGTCCACGAGCCGCCCCAGCCGGTCCCGGCCGGGCAGCCGCGCCGCGACACGCGCCATCCCGCCGAGCCGGGCGTCGCGCTCGGTCAGCTCGACGTCGAAACCCCGCAGGGCGAGCACCCGCGCGGCTTCCAGCCCGGCCGGGCCACCGCCGGCCACCAGCACCTCCCCGGCGCCCGGGCGCGGCAGCGGATCCTCGGTCTCGTGCCCGCTGCGTGGCTCGCCGATGCAGCTGACCAGCGGGTTCCGCGGGTCCCGCACCCGGCACTTCTGGTTGCACAGCACACACGGCCGCGGCCGCGTCCCGGCCCGCACGTGACGCACCAGGTCCGGATCGGCGATCTGCGCGCGGGTCATCTCGACCAGCCCGGCGAAGTCCAGTGCCCGCTCCGCGAGCTCAGGATCCACCACACTGCCCTGCAACACCGTCAAGGCGCGCCCGGAGAACGCCCGGCACAGATCGACGTTGAAGCCCGGTTCGGTGCGTGCGTCCGGCCGGGAGTCGGCGAACGCCGAACCCCGCACCGGCACCAGGTAGTCGATCCCGCCGGGCACGGGCGCGGTCTCCGGCGTGATCCCGCCCCACGGCGCGCCTTCGTCGCACGCCAGGCGCAGCCCGAGGATGCGGTCCCCGATCGCCTCCCGGACCGCCGCGACGACCTCACGCAGCAGCAGACCCCGGTCCCCGTAGGCGTCCGTGCGCCGGTTGGTCAGCCCAGAACAGAACTGCCGCAGCAGCGAGTACTGCCCGGCGTCGATCTCCACACCGTCCACACCGGACTCGGCAGCGAGCGCGGCGGCGGCGCGGAACCCGGCGATCAGCTCCGCGATCTCCGGGCCGTCCACCTCCATCGGCAGCTCGCGGCTCACCGGATCCGGCACCCGCGACGGCGCCCACAACGCCGACTGGTGGTAGGCCGACGAACCCTGCCCGCCGGCGTGCCCGAGCGACGCGACCACGAGCGTCCCGTGTGGACGGCAGGCGTCCACGATGGACGTCCACCCCGGACCGCATTCCGCGGCCAGCGGCGCGCGCTCGTACGGCCAGTCGGAGGGGTGCACGCTCGCCGTCTCGGTGACGACGATCCCGGCGCCGCCCTCGGCTCGCCGCCGGTAGTAGGCGACGTGCCGGTCGGCGAGCGCCCGCCCCCGAGCCAGGTTCGTTTCGTGCGGACCGAAGAGGACCCGGCTGGGGGCGGTGCGGCCGCCGACCCGGACGGGGCCGGCGAGCCTGGTCATCGTCCTGGCTGGAACCCCGCGAGCGGGCTGGTGTCGCAGGCCCGATCCGGCCGGGCGCTGCCCTCGGGCGGGCCGAACCCGATGCTGACCGGCACCTTGCCCGCCTTGCGGCTCTGGCGGGTCTTGCGGTGCGAGTGGTCGATGTGCGACCGCGGCGCCCCGCTGACCCCGGCCAGCGCCAGTTCCCCGTGCCCCTTGACGCATTCCGGATCGGGACCGTCCAGCGGAAGGCCGGTGAAGAACTTCGCCGCCATGCACCCGCCCTGGCAGGCGTCGTAGGCCGAACACGACGTGCACGCGCCGCCGGTCTGCGGGCCGCGCAGGCGCTCGAACAGCTCGGAGGTGTTCCACACGCCCGCGAACCCGCCCTCGTCGCGGACGTTGCCTGCGAGGAACTCCTCGTGGATCGCGAACGGGCAGGCGTAGACGTCGCCGACCGGGTCGATCAGGCACACCACCCGGCCCGCGCCGCAGAGGTTCAGGCCGGGCAGCGGGTCCGATCCGAGCGCGTTGAGGTGGAAGAACGAGTCGCCGGTGAGGACCTTCTCGCCGTTGGCGATCAGCCAGTCGTAGAGCTGCAGCTGCTGCTCGGCCGTCGGGTGCAGCTCGTCCCAGGTGTCCGCGCCGCGGCCGGACGGGCGCAGCCGCGTGATGCGCAGCTGGGCGCCGTAGGTGTCGGCGATGGCCTTGAACTCGTCGAGCTGGCCGACGTTGTGCCGGGTCATCACGACGGAGAGCTTGAAGTCGCGGAACCCGGCGTCCTTCAGGTTCCGCATCGCCCGCATCGCCGTGTCGTAGGAACCCGGGCCGCGGACGTAGTCGTTGACCTCGGCGGTGGCGCCGTCCAAGGAGATCTGCACGTCCACGTAGTCGGTGGCGGCGAGCCACCGCGCCCGCTCCGGGGTGAGCTTGACGCCGTTGGTGGAGAACTTGACGCCCACCTGGTGGTCCACGGCGTACTCGACGAGCTCCCAGAAGTCGGCGCGGACGGTGGGCTCGCCACCGCCGATGTTGACGTAGAAGACCTGCATGCGCTGCAGCTCGTCGATGACGGCCTTGCACTCCGCGGTGCTCAGCTCCCGCGGGTCGCGGCGGCCCGACGAGGACAGGCAGTGCACGCACGAGAGGTTGCAGGCGTAGGTCAGTTCCCAGGTCAGGCAGATGGGCGAGTTCAGCCCCTGCTTGAAGTGTTCGACGAGCTTCATCGCACGCCCTTCTCAGTGGTTCAGCGCGGTTCGATCGTGCCGTTCTCGGCGAGTCCGGCCAGCGCCTTCAGGTAGGCCGGGCGCTGGTCGCCGGGGACGCCGGCGGCGTCGAGGGTGGTGTGCACGTCGGGCTGCTCCCCGAGCGTGCGCACCACCTCGACCAGGATCTTCGTCTTCAGGAACGAAAGCCTCCGGGTGCCGAAGTCGTAGGCGAGCGCCCCGAACGGTTCCGGTCGCAACGCGACCCGCGGGGAGCACCGGTAGGCCTGGTCCGGATCGAACACGGTCAGTAGACGCCGCACATGCCGTCGATGGAGACCTCTTCCACGAGCAGGTCCTCCTCGACGAGCGAGTCTTCCACGGCGGGGGCGACGCTCTTGGCCTCGGACATGGGATGCTCCCTTCGGCGATGGGCCGCTCCGGTGCGGCCGCGCTTCTCGGACAATAATGGCACCGAGTGCCGAATGGAAGAGGGATGACCGAAAAGGCGGATCCGGCGCCCCGTGCGGGACGCAAGCCGATCACGTCGCGGGCGGAGGTCGAGCACGTGGCGTTCGAACTGTTCGCCAGCCGCGGGTTCGACCGCACGACGATCGACGACATCGCGAAGGCAGCCGGCATCGGGCGGCGCACGTTCTTCCGCTACTTCCCGTCGAAGAACGACATCGCCTGGGGCGACTTCGACGGCCAGCTGGACAAGATGCGCAAGCGCCTCGCGTCGTACCCGCCGGACCGCCCGCTGCCCGGCGTGCTGCGGGAGGCGCTGGTGGACTTCAACCGGGTGGACCCGTCCGAGGCGGTGTGGCACCGGCAGCGGATGGAGCTGATCCTGACCACGCCGGCGCTGCAGGCACACTCGACGCTGCGCTACGCGGACTGGCGGCAGGTGATCGCGGAGTTCGTCGGGGGACGCCTCGGGGTGCCCGCGTCGGCGCTCGCCCCGCAGACCGTGGCCTACACCGCGCTGGGCATCGCGCTGGCCGCGTACGAGCAGTGGCTGCGCGACCCGCGCGCCGACCTCGCCGAGCTGATGGCCGCCGGGGTGGACGAACTGACGGAAGCGCTGACCTGAGGGGACTGCCCACGACCGCGCCACTCGCGGACCCGAACGGCAGAACTCGGCGGCAGCGCGCGAGTTCCACGCTCACGCGCGCGGCACGAGCGCGGAATTCACCCGCGAAAGCGGACTCGGCGGCAGCGCGCGAGTTCCGCGCTCTCGCGCCGGTTCCTCAGTCGGCCACCAGGTTCAGCAGCGTCGCCGGGCCGAGGACTTTCGCGCCCTCCGCCGTCACGCGTGCTCGCAGCTCGCGGTCGGCCGTCACCACCACCACGTGGTCGTCCGGGCGGGCGTCGCGCGTTTTGCGGACGCTTTCCACGATCTGGGAGTCGCCGTCGCGGACCGCGGCGATCACCTCGACCTCGTCGGCCGGTGGCACGTCCCTCGCCTGGCCTTCGACGACCATCTGCACCCGCGGCCACCACGACCAGTCCGCCCCGCCGAGCCCGACGTCCGCGCTGCGCACCCCGTCGCGCGCCAGCCCGGACAACCGGTCCCGCAGCCGCTCCGCCGCGCCTGCCCGGTCCCGCCACCAGCCGTCCGGGCGGGAGCCGACCACGTTGGCCGCGTCGACCACCAGCACCAGCTCCCGGCCGAGTTCGGCGTGCAGCGCGGGCCAGGCGGCCGCGAAGTCCGCGTGCAGCGGGAACGAGCCGACCTCGTCCGGCGGCACCCACCGCAGCTCGGCGCTCTCCTCGTTGACCACCCGCTCCCGCACCGGGTGCCGGGTGTTCGCCAGGACCGTCGTGTAGCTCCAGCCGCCGTGGTCGACCACCGACTCCGCGGTGAGCCGCAGGGCGGCGGACGGCACCGCGGCCTCCTCCTCCGCCTCACGGGTCGCGGCCTCGCGCGCGGACTCGTGACCGCGGCGCGCGCCGCCGGGCAGCGCCCACGTCTCGCCGTGGTGCGTCCACCAGGCCCGGTGCTGCAGCAGCACACCCCGCTCGGGATCGGTCAGCAGCAGGCCCGCGGCGCCGAAGAGGCCCCAATGCCGGTGGCCGCGCTCGCAGTACACGAAGCCGTCGCCGTCATCAGGGGTCATCGTTCCAGCTTGTCATACCGCCGTGGCTTCGAGCGCGAGCGCGGCGGCCCCCACCAGCGCGGCGTCGTCGCCCAGCTGCGCGGTGCGGATGCGCGCGAGCGGCCGGTGCCTGCCGCCGGTGATCGCCGCCGCGTAGTGCTCGCGGGCCTCGTCGAGGAACAGCGGCGCCGACTCCGACACCCCGCCGGCGATCACCACGATCTCCGGGTCGAACACGTCCGCGACCAGCGCCAGCCCCTCGCCGAGCCACTTCGCCAGCTCGGCCACCGCCCGCTGCGCGATGGGGTCGCCGTCGCGCGCCGCCCCGGCCACCCGCCGCCCGGTCAGCGCGCCCGGGTCCAGCGCGATGTCCCTGGACAGGACCGTCGACGTGCCCGGGTACCTGGCCAGCAGCTCGATCGCGGTCGCGGCCAGCGCGGTGCCGCTGCAATAGCGCTCCCAGCAGCCGTACTTGCCGCACGGGCACGCCCGCCCGTCCGGCACCACCGTCAGGTGCCCCAGCTCCGGCGCGACCCCGTTCGCGCCCCGGTACAGCTCGCCGTCCAGCAGCAGCCCCGCGCCGATCCCGGTGCCGATCGCCACCAGCGCCGCGACCCCGGCTCCGCGCGCGGCGCCGAAGCGGTGCTCGCCGACCGCGGCGGCGTTCGCGTCGTGCTCCAGCGTCACCGGCAGGCCGACGCGTTTGGCGATCCGGTCCGCCACCGGCGCGTGCCGCCAGGCCAGGTGCGGCGCGAACATCACGGTGCGCCGGTCGTTGGCGACGAACCCGGCGACCGCCAGCCCGACCCCGGCGACGTCTTCGTGCCGGTTGCGCAGCTCGTCGATCACGGCGGTGATGGCGTCTTCGAGCGCGTCCTCGGCGGCCGGCGTGCCCGCCCGCGCGGTGTCCAGGATCGAGCCGTGCTCGTCCACCACTCCGGCACGGACGCTCGTGCCGCCGACGTCCAGGCCGATCGCGTGCACTAGCCCTCCCGCCACTGCACCGGGATGCGCTGCACCCGGCCGGAGTCCGGCTGCGGCCGCGGCGGCGGCTGGAACCCGGGCATGTGCACGCCCTCCTGCGGCTCCCACCGGTCGGCCAGCACGGCCCGCAGCAACGCGATGATCTGCGCCGCCTGCTCCAGCACGCGGGCGACGAACTCGGGCTTCTCACCGCGCACCACGGCGACCACGGCGCACAGCGGGCACCAGCCGCAGTCGCTGTCGCCATCGGGCTTCTCGGCCGTGCCGTGCCCGGCGGCGACCACGCCGTCCAGCCAGGGGGCCGCGCGTTCGACGACCATCTCGACGAGCAGCCGGATCTCCTCGGCCAGGCTCGCCGCGGTCACGCCTTCGGTCGTCATCGGTCCTCCCCCGGCTTGGTGAGCGAGACGACGAGACCGTCCGCATCGGACTGGGCGCCGGTGATCCGGCATGGCCGCAACGACTCCGGCAGAGCCACCAGGCGGCGGAACCCGTCGACGGTGACGGCCAGGTCGTCGTCCACCCGCGCCAGGTCCAGCTCGGCCCCGCGGTCCAGCGGCAGCGCCAGCCGCAGCCGGTACCCACCGTCCACTTCGGTCACGTGCAGCAGCGGCGCGGAAGTGGATCCCTTGCCCTCCAGCGGATCCCGCTCGCCGTACAGCTCGGTGGCGATCTCCCGCAGCGCGGGCAGCCCGACCGGCTCGGCGGCGCGGTGCTCCACCCTGGCCAGCTCCCAGGTCAGCTCGTTCAGCACCTCGTCCTGCTGGCGGCGGCGGGTGCGCATCCAGTTCGCGGCCGCCCCGCGCCACATGCCGGGCGCGGGCATCAGCCGGTTCACGATCAGCCCGTCGACCCGGATCCCGCGCAGCGCGAGCGAGCTCAGCGTGCGGCGCGCCTCGGCGACCACGACCCGCTCCGGCGTCAGCACCAGCCGCACGGTGGTGACGGCCGGATCGGTCAGCAGGTCACGCAGCGCCGAGACGTGCGCCGCGAGGTCGCGCACCGACCGGGCCAGTCCCCGCGAGCCGGTGAGCGTGAGCTGCCAGCCGAACACCTTGTCCAGGTACCCGGCCACGGCCTCGGGAAGCGCGAGCAGCCGCAGCGTTTCCGCCGTCGGCCCGCAGTCGACCACCACGACGTCCCAGCGGCCTGCCTCGGCCAGCCGCTGCACCTCGGTCAGCGCGAGCAGCTCGTCCACGCCCGGCAGGACGCTCAGCTCCTCGGCGTCCAGCGCGTCCACCCCGGCGCCCGCGAGCGCGCCCTTGAGCCTGCCGCGCAGGTCCTGCCAGATGTCGTCGACGAGGCCGCGCGAGTCGACCTGCGCGCCGTGCAGCCGGGTGTCCACGTCGGACGGTTCGCGGCCGAGGCGCTTGCCGAACGCGTCGGCCAGCGAGTGCGCGGGGTCGGTGGACACGACCAGCGTCTTGTACCCGCGGGCGGCCAGGCCCGCCGCCGTCGCCGCGGCGAGCGTCGTCTTGCCGACGCCTCCCTTGCCGGTGAACAGCAGCAGCCGGGTCATGGGCCGTCCCGCCCTCAGGCGAGGTCCTCCACGCGGCGCTTGAGCTCCTTGAGCGCGGTGTCCATGACCATCTTCTCCGCCTTGCGGCGCAGCAGCCCGATCATCGGCAGCACCAGCTCGACCGACAGCGTGTAGGTGACCCGCGTGCGGTTCCCGACCGCCTCCAGCTCGTAGCGGCCGTCCTGCGCCTTCTGCATCTGGCCGCGCACCAGGTGCCAGCTGACCGACCGGCCGTCGGCGGCCCAGTCGTACTCCAGCGTGTAGACGTCCTTGATCGGGCCGGCGTCCAGGGTCAGCTTGACCTGCTTGGGACGGCCCGCGTCGTCGGTCGCGAGCACCTCGGTCTCCCGGACCTGCTTGGCCCATTCCGGGTACGACGCGAAGTCCGCGATCACCGCCATGACCTTCTCCGGCGGCGCGTCGACCTCGATGGACTGCGTGGACTGGTCGGCCATGGCGGAGAGGTTACCGCCTGGCCCGCGTCACCACCGCAGGACGTACGGGCGCCCGGTGACCTTGAAGTGGCCGACGTTGCGGCACTCGGTGCGGCCCACCCGCAGCCGGGCCGACAGCGGCTGGTGCACGTGGCCGAACAGCGACCACCGCGGCTGCTCCGCGTAGACCAGCCCGCGCAGGGCCGACGAGCCCAGCTCGTGCCGCCGGGCGACCACGTCGTAGGTCAGCTCCGGCAGCGCGGGCGGCTGGTGGGTGCACAGCACGTCGATGTCGGTGAGCTTGCCCACCGCCTCGTCGAACTCCTCCTGCGTGCGCAGGTAGGGCCGCCACACCGGGTTGGACCGGCGGATCGTGGCCCCGGCCGGCAGCACCACGCCGCCCGCGAAGCCGAACCGCAGGCCGCCGATCTCGACGACCTCGCCCTCGACCAGCCGCACGTCGTCACCGGCGAACTCGGGCCACAGGTCCGGCGAGTCGACGTTGCCCGCGATCGCGTAGGTCGGCGCTGTCATCGCCGCGAACATCGCCGCGTACTGCTCGCGGACGGCCTCCTCGACGGCGGCGGCCGGGTCGTCCAGGCTCGACCACAGCGACTTCGAGAAGGCGATCGACTCCTCGCGGGTGCCCTCGCGGCGCAGCCGGGCGAACGTGGCGACCTTCTCCGGGCCGAACAGCGTGCCGAGGATGCCCTGGTCGTGCTGGTGGTAGTCGACGAAGTCGAGCAGGTCGCCGAGGACGATCAGCGCGTCCGCCCCATCACCGGCCTTGGCCAGGGCTTCCGTGTTCCCGTGGACGTCCGACACGACATGAACGCGCATGATTGCCTAGTTTAGCGACGCTAAGAAGTGCGCGGGGGAATCCCGGGCTCCCGACCGTCCTCCAGGATCTCCTTCAGGCCCAGCGCCACGGCCTTGGCCGCGCGGGCCCTGCGGTCGAATTCGCGGCGCAGCTGCCGGGGGCTCATTTCCCCGGCCGGGCTCGCGCGCAGGAAGTAGTGCAGCAGCGTGCCGTCCAGCGTGCGCTCGAGCCAGACCTCCATCGTGCCGACCAGCGCGCCCCGGACGGTCCAGCGCAGGCCCTCCTCGCCGCGGTCGGTGTAGACCTCGAGCACCAGGTCGGGCCAGTACCGCCGCCACGCGGCCGGGTCGGCGAACACCGCCGCCACGGTGCCGGGCGGCACCGCGAGGAAGGTCTCGTCGACGATGTCGATGCTGGGCGGCGCACCGTTGAGCGTGCTCACGCGAGTGAGAATGTCATGCCCGTGTTACCGGCGGTCCGCCCCCTTGGTCGTAAGGTGTCACCGACGCTAAGTTGTGACTGGCGAGTAACACCCTTGAACCACGGAGGTCCACCGTGCGCGAGTACAGCGCCCCGGCAGTGCAGCCGGTTGCCGATGACGAGAACCTCGCCGACATCGTGTGGGCGAACGCCGAGCGGTTCCCCGACGCGATCAGCTTCCGCCGCCAGGTGGACGGCTCGTGGCTGGACGTCACGGCCCGCGAGTTCGCCGCCCAGGTCATCGGCGTCGCGAAGGGCCTGGTCGAGGCCGGGATCGAGCGCGGCGACCGGGTCGGCCTGATGTCCAAGACCCGGTACGAGTGGACGCTGATCGACTTCGCCATCTGGGCGGCGGGCGCCGTCACCGTGCCGATCTACGACACGTCCTCGCCCGAGCAGGTCGCCTGGATCCTGTCCGACTCCGGCGCCAAGGGCGTCTTCGTGGAGACGAGCGAGCACCTGGCCGCGGTCGACGAGGTCCGCGACCGGCTGCCCGGCCTGCAGTACACCTGGCAGATCGAGGCGGCCCGCCCCGCGGTGGACGAGCTGACCACGCTGGGCGCCGACGTGGCCGACGACACCGTGCACGAGCGGCGCCGCATCGTGCAGGCGGGCGACCTGGCCACCATCGTGTACACCTCGGGCACCACCGGCCGTCCCAAGGGCGTCGAGCTGACCCACCGCAACCTGCTGGCCGAGATCCGGGCCGACATCAACGCCTTCCCGCAGCTGATGGAGCAGGGCAACTCGCTGCTGTGCTTCCTGCCGCTGGCGCACGTGCTGGCCCGCGCGATCGCCGTCACCGCCGTCACCGCGCGCGTGACGCTCGGCCACACCCCGGACGTCAAGAACCTGGTGGCCGACCTGGGCACCTTCCGGCCGACGTTCGTGGTGGCCGTGCCGCGCGTGTTCGAGAAGGTCTACAACGGCGCGAAGCAGAAGGCGCACTCCGAGGGCAAGGGCAAGATCTTCGACCGGGCCGAGCAGGTCGCGGTGTCCTACAGCGAGGCGCAGGACACCGGCGGCGCCGGGCTGGGCCTGAAGGCGCAGCACCTGCTGTTCGACAAGCTGGTCTACGGCAAGCTGCGGGCCGCGCTCGGCGGCCGCTGCATCGCCGCGGTCTCCGGCGGCGCGCCGCTGGGCGCCCGGCTGGCGCACTTCTTCCGCGGCATCGGCGTGCCGGTGTTCGAGGGCTACGGCCTGACCGAGACCTCGGCCGCGGCGAACGTGAACACGCAGGACGCGTTCCGCGTCGGCACCGTGGGCCGCCCGGTGGCGGGCACGTCCGTGCGGATCGCCGAAGACGGCGAGGTCCTGCTCAAGGGCGACGTCGTGTTCGGCGCGTACTTCAACAACGAGACCGCCACCAAGGAGGCGCTGGAGGACGGCTGGTTCCACACCGGCGACCTCGGCGAGCTCGACGACGACGGCTTCCTGAAGATCACCGGGCGCAAGAAGGAGATCATCGTGACCGCGGGCGGCAAGAACGTCGCCCCGTCCGGTCTCGAGGACACCATGCGCGCCCACCCGCTGATCTCCCAGGCCATGGTGGTCGGCGACCAGCGCCCGTTCATCGCCGCGCTGATCACGATCGACGAGGAGTTCTTCCCGGCCTGGAAGTCGCAGAACGGCAAGCCGGCCGACGCCACGGTCGCCGACCTGGCGCAGGACCCGGACCTGATCGCGGCCGTGCAGGGCGCGGTCGACGAGGCGAACAAGCAGGTCTCGCAGGCCGAGTCGATCAAGAAGTTCGTCATCCTGGGCAACGACTTCACCGAAGCGGGCGGCGAGATCACGCCGAGCCTGAAGCTCAAGCGCAACGTGGTGACGAAGAACTACGCGACCTTCATCGAAGGTCTGTACCAGAAGTAACGAGGCAACTACGCTGTGTCGGTGCTTCACGATCACCGGTGCTGGGCCTTCGAGTCCACGGCGGATTTCCGGGCCCGCGCGCGGGAGTTCCTGCGCGACGGGCTCGCCCGCGGCAGACAGGTCTGGTACGTCGCGCCCGGCGACCCCGCGCTCGACGGGCTGGACGACGCGTTGCGCACCGGCGCGGCGCGAGCGGTGTCGCTGGACGACACGTACCCGGTGGGCGCCGTGGTCGATCCGGACGAGCAGGTGCGCAACTACGCCGAGGCGACCGAGGCGGCGCTCGCCGCGGGCTACACGGGCCTGCGGGTCGCCGCGGACTGCACGTCCCTGGTGAGCACGGCCGAACAACTCGACGCGTTCGCGCGCTACGAGCACAGGGTGGACCGGTACGCGGCCGTGCGGCCGTTCTCCGCGATGTGCGGGTACGACCGCGGGCAGGTGGGTGACGAGGTGGTGGCGAGGGTGGCGTCCATGCATCCGGCGACGAACGCCGACCCCGGGTTCCGGCTGTTCGGCTCGGCGTCGGCGTCGGCCGCGCTCGCCGGGGAGCTGGACCTGTCGACCGAGGAGCTGCTCGTCGAGGCGCTGCGGCGGGCGGATCCGCGGCCGGTGGACGGCAACATCGTGCTCGACGTGCGTGGCCTGCGGTTCGCCGACCACCGCAGCCTGACACGGCTGGCCGAGCACGCCGCGAACCGTGGTGCGACACTGGTGTTGCGTGATCCCTCGCCGGCCGTCTCCCGCCTGGTCGAAGTGCTGGGGCTGCCGACGGTGCGGGTGGAGGGGGCTGCGTGACCGCCTTCGTGCACCCCGCGCTGTTCTACAGCTCCGACGACGAGTACCTGGACGCCCTCGTGCCCTTCGTCACGGACGGCCTCGCGCGGCGGGAACCGGTCGCGGTCGCCGTGCCCGGTGACCGGCTGTCCGTGCTGCGGCCCGCGGTCGGCTCGGACGACGTGCTGTGGCTGGACATGACCGAGGCGGGCCGCAACCCGGGCCGGATCATCCCGACGGTGCTGCGCAGGTTCGCCGACGCGCACCCGGACCGGCACGTGCGCATCATCGGCGAGCCGATCTGGGCGGGCCGCTCGGCCACCGAGTACCCGGCGTGCGCGCAGCACGAGGCGCTGATCAACCACGCGTTCGACGGCCGGGACGTGACGATCGTGTGCCCCTACGACACGGCGGCACTGGAGCCGTCCGTGGTCGCCGACGCCCGCGAGACGCACCCGGAGGTGTGGGAGGCGTCGCGGCGGTACGCCAGCGAGCAGTACGCGCCGGACGACGTGGTGGCGCGCTACAACCAGCCGGTGCCGGCCGCGGCCCCGGTGGACTTCGCGGTGACCGGTGACTGGGGCGTCCGCGAGGCCCGCCACTGGGCGGCGGAGCAGGCGCGGGTGTTCGGCCTGAGCGAGGTCCGGGTGCCCGATCTGGAGCTGATCGTCACGGAGCTGGTGACCAACAGCCTGCGCCACGCCGGCGGCTCGTGCCGGGTCGAGCTGTGGCCCGCGGACGGCCACCTGTGCTGCGCCGTGCACGACGACGGTTTCCTGGCGGACCCGCTGGCCGGGCGGCGCCCGCAGCCGCCGGGCGCGCTGGGCGGGCGCGGGCTGCTGCTGGTGCACCAGCTGGCCGACCTGGTGCGCACGTACACGCAACCGGGCCGGACGACGCAGTACGCGCTGCTGCGCCTGTGATCACAGCGTCGTCAGCGCCGCTATCTTCCACGCCCCGTCCACCTTGCGCGCCACCACCGACAGAGCCGCCGAGGACGACGTCTGCTGTCCGCTCGTCGTGTTGAGCGTCTGCTGTTCCAGGAACGCCAGTGCCCGCGCGGAATCGCCGTCGAGGTCCTGCAGCCCGAGCGACGCCACCGTCGTGGTGCGGATCAGTTTCTGCGACACCGCCTGCTCCTGCGCCGCGGCGAAGGTGTCGCGATACTGGGTCACCGCGTCGTCCACCAGGACCGACGCGGCCGCCCGCTCGGTGCGCGCCAGGTTGCCGTAGTCGTAGGAAAAGACCGCTTTCAGGGCCGCGCTGATCTGCTCCGAGGCCTCGGCGGTCGCCGCCGGGTCCGCCAGCGTGGCGTTCGAGGTGCGCCACTGGCCGGCCTGCACCGCGGCCCACCCGGCGAACCCGCCCGCCAGCACGATCACCGCCGTGAGCACCGAAACCCACGTCGCCACACGGGAAGTCACGAAGCCCCCTGCACGGCCGTGATCTTCCACGTCCCGTCCGCCCGCGCCACGTCCGCGGTCAGGTGGCTGCGGCCCGGCTTCGGCTCACCGCCACCGGACGCGATCGACACGTCCAGCACCGCGATCACCCGCGCCGCGTCGCCGTTCAGCTCGGTCACGGCGATCTGCCGCAACGACGCCGTGGCGACGAGCTTCCCCGCGGTGGCCCGGTCCACCTGCCCCTGCCGGTCCCCGCTCAACGACGAGCCCAGCTGGCCGCTCGTCACCGCGATCCACCGGTCCAGCGCGGCCCCGGCCTCGCGGTAGTCGATCGTGTTCAACGCGACCAGCGCGTCACCAGCGGCGGCGATCACCGCGTCCCGGTCGCGGGCGCGGACCAGCCCGTCGTCGTGCGCCGCGCTCCACCAGCTCCACCCGAACCACGCCGCCGCCAGCACCGCCACCGCGGCCAGCGCGCCCAGCACCCGTGTCATCCCGGCAGCCCCAGCAGCTGCCCCAGGGAACTCGCGGTACCGGTGACCAGCCCCAGCACGCCGGGCATCTGCGCCGACGTGGACTGCGCGGGCGCCGGCGTGGGGTCGTTCGGCTTCGCCGGGTTGACCGGCTTGCCCGCGTACGGCGCGTTCTGCGCGCCACGCACCCCGGTCGCGCTGCCCGGCGGCTCCGCGCAGTAGGCCTGCCGGTTGGCGGGCACCTCGCGGGTGTCGTTCGCCGGGCGCTGCTGCGTCGTCTCGTAGCCCTTGGTGCACGAGTGCGGGTCGAAGAAGTTCAGCACCAGCCCGAGGTGGCCTTCGCCGTTGGACCACACCGACCGCGTGAAGGCCGAGATCACCGGGTAGGCGACCAGCAGCTGCTCGATCGCGTCCGTGCGCACCGAGGTGATCTGCGCGGTGGTGAGCAGGTTCGCGATCAGCACGCCGAGGTCGGTGCCGGAGGTCGCGAGGATCGTGTCCAGGTCCCGGGCCAGTCCGGGCGTGGTGTCGATGACCTTCCGCAGGTCCGGGTCGGCGCCCTTGAGCTGCTCGGCGATCGTGCGCAGCCCGGTGGCCATCGAGGTGATCGTGTCGGCCTGCCGCTGCTGGGTGTCCAGCACGACCCGGCCGTCGGCCAGCAGCCGCGTGGTCTGCGGCAGGTTCTCCGTCGCCGCCGTGGTGAACGAGTTCGCCGTGTCGAGCAGCTGCTGCAGGTCGTGGCCGCTGCCCGCGAACGCGTCGTAGGTCTCGTCCACCACGGTCTTCAGCGACTGGGTGTCCACACTGGACACCAGGCGGTCCAGGTTGGCCAGCACGGTGTCCGGCGAGAGCGGGATCGCCGTGCGGTCGCTGGTGATCACCGACCCGTCCGCGAGGTAGGGCCCGTCCTGGTGCTTGGGCCGCAGGTCGACGTACTGCTCGCCGACCGCCGACCGGGTCGCCACCACGGCTTCGGTGTCGGCCGGGATCTTCTCGTCGGAGGTGATGTCCAGGTCGACCGCGACCCCCTCGTCGGTCAGGTGCAGCTTGGACACCCGCCCGACCGCGACGCCGCGGTAGGTCACCTCGGCGCCCTCGAAGATCCCGCCCGACTCGGTCAGGTTCGCGGTGACCAGGTACCCGCTGGTGCCGAACAGCCGGTCCAGCCCGGCGTACCGGCCACCGGCGTAACCGACGGACGCGAGCGCGATCAGCAGGAACGCGATCAGCTGGATCCGGTGCTTGCGGGTGATCACGGCGTCCCTCCCAGCAGGTTGCCGAGCAGGTCGCTCAGTCCGGGCAGCAGACCGGTCACCGGGTCCGGCTGGGTCTGCGCCTGCGGCGTCGCGGGCTGCGGGATCGGCAGTGGCGGCGCTGCGACCTGCGTGCTGGTCTGGTTGTTGCTCGGCAGCTCGATCGACGGGAACTTCCCGGAGTTGGCGATGTTCTGGAAGATCGCGTCCAGGTTCAGGTCGATCCGCGCGGTCACGTTCGCGTAGTCGCCCTTCACCACGTCCCCGGCGACGTCGGGCAGCGGGTAGGTCGGCAGGATCTTCAGCGCCTCCGGCAGGTTCGTGCCCGCTTCGGCCAGTTTGGACAGTGTGGGCGCCAGCGCCCGCAGGTCCGCCAGCAGCGACTCCCGGCTCGCGTCGATCGTGTCCACGGCCACGCCGGACAAGCGGTCGAGCGACTGCAGCATCCCGACGAGCTGGTCCCGCTGCTGGGTCACCACGGCCATGCCGGGCGCGAGGTCCTCCAGCGCGGTGGTCAGGTTCGCGGTCTGGGCGACGAGCGTGCCGGACAGCCGGTTGAGCCCGTCGATGGCCCGGATGATCTCCGACTTCTGCCCGTCCAGCTCGGTCGCGATCCGGTCCACCCGCGCCAGCAGCGCGCGGATCTCCGCCTCGTTGCCGGTGAGCGCGTGGTTCAGCTCGCGGGTGATGTCGGCCAGCTGGTTCACCCCGCCGCCGTTGAGCAGCAGCGACAGCGCGCCCAGCACCTCCTCGACCTCGGGGTTGCGGTTGGTGCGCGCCAGCGGGATCACCGAGCCCTCACGCAGCGGCGCCGCGGCCGGTTCCCCGGCGGGCTCGGCGAGCTGCACGAACTTCTCCCCCAGCAGGCTCGACTGGCGCAGCTGGGCGAAGGAGTTCTCCGGCATCTTCAGGTCGCCGTTGAGGCTCATGTGCACGATCGCGGACCTGGTGTCCGGCGCCAGTTCGACGCTGTCGACCCGGCCGATCGGCACGTCGTTGACCTTCACCGCGGCCTGCGGCACCAGGTCGAGCACGTCGGCGAACTGCGCGGTGATGCGGTACGGGTGGTCGCCGAGGTCCGCCCCGCCCGGCAGCGGCGTGTTGTAGAGCCCGGAGAACCCGGCCGTGCCGCAGCCGGCCACGAGCAGCAGCACCCCGCACAGCGCCCCGGTCAGCCGCCTCACGATCCGGCCTCCGGGATGTCGACCAGCGGCAGCAACGGCAGCGGCGGGAGCTTGCCGCTGTTGATGTCGGCGAGCAGCTGCGGGATCGAGGGGACCTTCGCGATGCCCTCGACCACCGGGGCGATCGCCTCGCACACGTCGCTGACCGTCGTCGGCAGGCCGACCGGCGTGGACGCCTTGATCAGCCGGCACAGCGTGGTGATCAGCGGGTTGGTGAACTCGTTGGCGTTGTAGCGGATCGCGATGCTGCCGGACGCCGCGTCGTAGGAGTTGATGAAGTTGGTCATGCCGGTCGGCCCGACGTCGAGCACCTCGGCGAGCGCGGCGCGCTGGTCGACGAGCACCTGCGTGATGCCGGCCAGCCGGTCCACATTGGACGTGAGCAGGTCCTTGTTCTCGGCGACGAAGCTCTGCACATCGCCGAGCGAGGAGCCGAGCGCGGCCAGCGCGGCGCTGACGTCGTCGGAGTCCTCGGCGAGGAAGCCCGTCACGTTCCCCAGCCGCTGGTAGAACTCGTTGAGCTGCGCGTCGCTGTCCGCGAGCGCGGTGGTGAACGACTGCAGGTTCCGCACGGTGCCGAACAGGTCGTCCTTCGAGTTGTCCAGCGTGCGCGACAGGTTCGCCAGCTCGGTGACGGTGCTGTTGAGGTTCAGCCCGTTGCCGTCGAGGTTGGCCGCGGCGGTGTCCAGCAGGTTCGACAGCGCGCCGTTCGCGTTGGCGCCGGTGGGCCCGAGGCTGGTCGACAGCTTGTCGAGCGTGCCGTAGAGGTCGTCCAGCTCCATCGGCGTCGCGGTGCGGTCCTGGGGGATGAGCGTGCCGGACGCCATCACCGGCCCGCTGTCGTAGGCCGGGGTGAGCTGCACGTACCGGTCGCTGACCAGGCTCGGCGCGACCACCACGGCGCCGGCGTCGGCGGGGATCCGCACGTCGTCGTCGACGCGCATGTCCACGCGCACCACGGCGCCTTCCGGCGTGACGCCGGTGATCTCGCCGACCGGCACGCCGAGGACGCGCACCGACGATCCGGCGTAGAGGCCGACGGTCCGGTCGAACAACGCGGAGATCCGGGTGCCGCCGCTGTCCCGGAGCACCAGATACAGGCCGGCCGTCACCAGCAGCGCGAGCACGCATCCGGTCGCGATCCAGCGGTACACGCCGCGCGAGGCACGGCTGTCGAGCGTCATCCGCCCCCCAATCCCTGGTCCGGCGCGGAGATCGGCGGCGTGCAACCCTCGGGGTTGATGGACAGCCCGCCCGCCTTGATCACCGGCGGCAGCAGCCCGCAGATGTAGCCCTCGAACCAGCGGCCGTTGCCGGTCGCGTTCGCGCCGACGCGGGTGAACGGCGCGAGCAGCTCGAGGCTGCGGTTCAGGTTGTCCTGGTTGTTCTGCAGGATGGTGGTGACCTCGCCGAGCCGTTCCAGCGTCGGCCGCAGCTGCGCGCGGTTGTCGGCGACCAGTCCGGACAGCTGGGCCGCGAGCTGCTGGGTGCCGGTGAGCAGCGCCTTGATCGCGTCCCGGCGCCGCTGCAGCTCGCCGAGCAGCAGGTTGCCGTCGTTGATGATCGCGGTGAGCTGGGCGTTGCGGTCGGCGAGCGTCCGCGACACCTGGCTGGTGTTCGCCAGCAGGTTCGCCAGCTCCTGGTCCCGCGAGGACACCGTGCGCGACAACGCGGACAGGCCGGACAGCGTGTCCCGCAACGGTTGCGGGGTGTCCTTGAGCGCGTCGGCGACCGCGTCGAAGCTCTGCGCGAGCTGGTTCGTGTCGATCTGGCCGACCGTCGTGTTCAGCTGCTGGAAGGCGTCCTGCAGCTGGAACGGGGTGGTGGTGCGCTCGACCGGGATCGGCTCGTCCGGGTCCTGCGCGCCCTCGCCCTTGGGTTTGAGCGCGAGGTACTTCTCCCCCAGCAGCGTCTTGATCTCGATGGAGGCCGTCGACTCGTCGCCGACGCGGGTGTTCTCCACCTTGAACTTGACGAGCACCTTCCTGCCGGCCAGCGACACGTCGGTGACCTGGCCGACCTTCACACCGGCCACCTGCACCTCGTTGTCCGCCGCGAGGCCCGCGGACTCGGCGAAGTAGGCCTGGTAGGTGGTCCCGGTGCCGAGCAGCGGCAGCTCGTCGGAGAAGTAGGACACCAGGGTCACCAGCACGACGAGCACGAGCGTCACCGCGCCGACGGCGGCCTGGTTGCGGTCCTTGAGCGCCTTCATGACGGCTTGCACCTCTCCGGGAGCTCGGTCGCAGGCAGCGGGAGCAGCGGCAGCGTGATGTTGAGCGACGTCACGCCGATGGTCCCGGTCAGACCGCAGAGGTAGTAGTTGTACCAGCTGCCGTAGCTCAGGGTCCGGGTGAACTTCTCCAGGTTGCCGGGCAGCTTCTTCAGCAGTTCGTCGATCAGCTGCCCGGAGTCGGCCAGCGTGCCGGACAGCGTCCCGAGCGCGGCGATGTCCCGCTGGACCGGTGGCCGCGCGTCGGCGAGCAGCCCGGCGGTGGCGTCGGTCAGCTCGCCCAGAGCGGACACCGCGTCGCCGATCGGGCCGCGCTGGGCGGCCAGCCCGGACACCAGCTGCTGGGTCTGGTCGATCAGGTTCGACAGCTGCGGTCCGCGGTCGTTCACCGTGGTCAACACGGTGTTGAGGTTGCCGATCACCTGGCCGATCACCTCGTCGCGGTCGGCGATGGTCTGGGTTAGCGACGCGGTGTGCGACAGCAGGCTCTCGATCGTGCCGCCCTCGCCCTGGAAGACCTGGATGATCTCGTAGGAGAGCTGGTTGACCTGCTGCGGGTCCAGGGCCGCGAACAACGGCTTGAACCCGTTGAACAGCACGGTGAGGTTCAGCGCCGGTTGCGTGCGTTCCGGCGGGATCATGCCGCCCGCCGCCAGCTGGTCGTCCCCGGGCACGTTGGTGCCCAGCGACAGGTACCGCTGCCCGACGAGGTTGCGGTACTTGACGGTCGCGGTGACCGAGCCCGGCAGGCGGTAGGCCGACTGGACGGTGAAGTGCACGTCGGCGTAGCTGGTGTCGCCGTCCTGCTCGACGGTGATCTCGTCCACCTGCCCCACCTTCACCCCGACGATCCGCACGTCGTCGCCCTCGTGCAGGCCGGAGGCGTCGGTGAAGCGCGCGGTGTAGGTGGAGGTGACGCCGAAGTTGGTGTTGGCGATCGTCGAGCCGAGGATCCCGGTCAGCAGCACCGTGACGGCGGCGAAGATCAGGATCTTGATCAGCGACGGGACGAACCGGTTCACCGGACCTCCACCTCCACCCCGCGGTAGAGCGGGCCGGCGAGCAGGGTTCCCCACCCCGGCACGTCCTGCGGCGCGGCCGGGGACAGCAGCGCCGCGACGAGGTCCTGTTCGGCCGGCGAGTTCGCGACCGATCCGGTGGTGGACGACCCGCCGTCGATGATCCCGTTGCTGGGCAGCGGAACGCTCGCGCCGGGCCCGGCGGGCGGGTGCGTCGAGCCGTCCTGGATCGGCCCGCCCGGCGGGTACTGCGGCCAGCGTCCGGGCGGCAGCACCATCGGGTAGCAGCGCGGCCCGCGCTTGTCGAGGTACTCCGGCTCGTCCTTGCCCGGCTCGTACTTGGTCCGGTCGGCGACGAACCGGATCGTCACGTGGTTCATCTTGTCGGTGCCGGCGCCGAAGGCCTCGTACGCGCGCGGCACGGCCTCGGCCAGCTGCTGCAACAGGCACGGGTACTCCGGCGCGTACTTCGCGAGAACCTCCAAAGTGGACTGCGAGGTGACCGTGAGGTTGATCAGGTTCGCCTGGTTGACGCGCAGGAAGCTGTCCAGGTTGTCGCTCGCGTTCGTCACCGACGCCCAGACCTGGGTCAGCGCCTGCTGCTTGTCCACCAGGGTCTTCGTGGTTGTGGTCAGGTCGGCCAGCGCCTGCAGGAAGTCCGGCGCGGCCCGGTCGTAGGTGTCCGCGACGTTCGCCAGCCCGGTGATGTCGGCCTTGATGTCGGGCAGCGACGGGTTCAGCCCCGCCAGGTACTCGGACAGGTTCACCAGCGTGGCGCCGAGCTGCTCGCCGCGGCCGTCGAGCGCGGTGGAGACCGCGTTGAGCGTGCTGGCGAGCTTCTGCGGCTGGACGGCCTGCAGCAGCGGCATGACGTTGTTCAGCACCTGCTCCAGCTCGATCGCCGAGCTGGAGCGGTCCTGCGGGATGACGTCGCCCGCCGCGATGTGCCGGGGGGACGGATCCGGCGGGATCTGCAGGGCCACGTAGCGTTCGCCGAACAGGGTCTTGGGCAGCAGGCGCGCGGAGACGTTGTCCGGGATCAGGCCCAGCTGATCCGGGTCCAGCGCGAGTTCCAGCGCGGCGTGGTCGCCCATCGCCTGGATCGAGCGCACCTCGCCGACCACGACGCCGCGGATCTTGACGTCGGAGCCCTTGCGCAGCTGGTTGCCGACGTGGTCGGTCTCCAGCCGCACCATCGCCACCGGGGTGAACTCCTTGTTGTAGGCGGCGACCGTGGTGACGAAGAACAGCCCGCACACAACGAGGAACACCAGGCCGAGCACCTGGTGCCAGAGCCGCCGCAGCAGCACCGCCCGTCTCATCCCGCGATCCTCACCGTCGTGGTCGCGCCCCAGACCGCGAGGCTGAGGAAGAAGTCCAGTACCGAGATCAGCACGATCGACGTCCGCACCGCGCGGCCGACCGCGACGCCGACGCCGGCAGGCCCGCCGCTGGCGGTGTAGCCGTAGTAGCAGTGCGACAGGATCACCAGCACGCTGAACACGATCACCTTGCCGAACGACCACAGCACGTCCTCGGGCGGCAGGAACAGCCCGAAGTAGTGGTCGTAGGTGCCCGCCGACTGGCCGTAGAGCCACACGGTGACCTGGCGCGAGGCCAGGTAGGACGACAACAGCCCGACCGCGTACAGCGGGATCACCGCGCCCAGCCCGGCCAGCACGCGTGTGGTGACCAGATACGGCAGGCTGGGCACCGCCATCACCTCGAGCGCGTCGATCTCCTCCGAGATCCGCATGGCGCCCAGCTGGGCGGTGAACCCGCAGCCGACGGTCGCCGACAACGCGAGCCCGGCGGCCAGCGGCGCGACCTCACGGGTGTTGAAGTAGGCCGAGATGAACCCGGTGAGCGCGGCGGTGCCGAGCTGGTTGAGCGCGGCGTACCCCTGCAGGCCGACGATGAGACCGGTGAACAGGGTCATGCCGATCATCACGCCGAGTGTCCCGCCGATCACCGCCAGACCGCCGGTTCCGAAGCAGACCTCGGTCAGCAGCCGCAGCGTTTCCCTGCTGTAGCGGCGAAGCGTGCGCGGGGCCCAGGCGAGCGCGCGGACGTAGAAGGAGAGCTGGCTGCCCAGTCCCTCCAGCACGGCGCCGGGGCGCGCGATCATCTCGAGTGTCCGGTCGGACACCCCGGGCTGTCTCTCCAGCGTATCGGCGGTCATCACAGCGCTTTCGGCGGAATGATCCGCAGGTAGATGGCGGTCAGCACGACGTTGATGAGGAACAGCAGCAGGAAGGTGATGACCACGGCCTGGTTCACCGCGTCGCCGACGCCCTTCGGCCCGCCGGCCGGGTTGAGCCCGCGGTAGGCGGCCACCACTCCGGCGACGAACCCGTACAGCACGGCCTTGATCTCGCTGACGTAGAGGTCCGGCAGCTGCGCCAGCGCGTTGAAGCTGGCCAGGTACGCGCCCGGGGTGCCGCCCTGCATGACGACGTTGAAGAAGTAGCCGCCGAGCACGCCGACCACGCTGACCAGGCCGTTGAGCAGCACGGACACGACCATCGCGGCGAGCACGCGCGGCACGATGAGGCGCTGGATCGGGTTGACCCCGAGCACCTCCATCGCGTCGATCTCTTCGCGGATCTTGCGCGCGCCGATGTCGGCGCAGACGGCGCTTCCGCCGGCGCCCGCGACGAGCAGGGCGGTGATCAGCGGGGCGGCCTGCTGCACGATGGCCAGCGCGCTGGCCGCGCCGGTGAACGACTGCGCGCCGATCTGCTGCGTCAGCGAACCGAGCTGCAGCGCGATGACCGCGCCGAACGGGACGGCGACGAGCGCGGTGGGCAGGATCGTCACGCTCGCGAAGAACCAGCACTGCAGGATCCA
The DNA here is from genome assembly GCF_000231075.2 of Amycolatopsis sp. ATCC 39116. NCBI lineage: Bacteria > Bacillati > Actinomycetota > Actinomycetes > Pseudonocardiales > Pseudonocardiaceae > Amycolatopsis > Amycolatopsis sp. ATCC 39116. Next base: position 58,458 of record NZ_AFWY03000036.1, read on the forward strand.
CTCGCGGAACTGGAAGGGCCTGCGCGGGATCGCCCGCAGCACTTCCCAGGCCAGTGTGGACAGGCGGCCGACCTGGGCGAGCGCGGCGGTGCCCGGTACCGTGAGCGTTCCCGTGCGTGACCCCATCACACCTCCGCGACCCCAGCCTCGTTGCTCTGAGTCTTACTCCCTTGCGGGAAACCGCTTTGCGTTAGCGGTGTTTACTTCGTATTCCCGTGAAGTCGATCACCCCTGCAGATTGAGGGCATGGGTAGCCGTGGCCCCGCCGTCGGCGACGAACTCCCCGCCCGTGCAGTAGGAACTCTCGTCACTGGCCAGGAACACCGCGAGCTGCGCGATCTCCTCGGGCTTGCCGACGCGTCCCAGCGCGACCTTCTTGCCGACCCAGGCCATGTCGATCTCCGCCCCGCCCGCGGCGTCGGCGACCATCTGCGTGTCGATCATGCCGGGATGGACCGAATTGACCCGGATCCCCTTGCGCCCCAGCTCCAGCGCGGCCACCTTCGTCATCCCCCGGATCGCGAACTTGCTCGCGGTGTAGGCGACGAGGAACGGCATGCCGGCCAGACCCTCCACAGAGGACACGTTGATGATCGAGCCGCCACCGGCCCGCGTCATCGGTTCAACGACCGAGCGCATGCCGAGAAACGCCCCGATCTGGTTGATGCCGATGACGCGTTCGTAATCGGCCAGTGACGTGTGCGCCAGCTCCGAGAAGTGCAGGATTCCCGCGTTGTTCACCAGCACGGTGAGGCCGCCGAACTCGTCCTCGGCGCGCTGCACCGCGGCGGCCCAGTCGTCCTCGCGCGAGACGTCGAGGTGCTGGTAGACCGCGCCGATCTCGTCGGCGAGAGCCTTGCCGTCGTCGTCGGCGACGTCGGCGACCATCACCTTCGCGCCCTCCGCGGTGAACCGGCGGGCCGCGGCCGCGCCCTGTCCCCTGGCCGCGCCGGTGATCAGCGCGGTCTTCCCGTCGAGGCGTCCCATCACATCATCTCGTCGGTCAGCGGCAGGTACACCGACTTGAGCTCGGTGTAGGCCTCGATGGAGGACTTGCCGCCCTCGCGGCCGAGCCCGGACTGCTTGAACCCACCGAAGGGCAGGTGCGGCTCGATCTGGAAACCGTTGATGCCGATCGTGCCGGCCCGCAGCTTGCGCGACACGCGGAAGGCGCGCTGGACGTCGGCGGTGAACAGGCCTGCGCCGAGGCCGTACTCGGTGTCGTTGGCCAAGCGCACGGCCTCGTCCTCGTCGGTGAACGGGACGACCGCGAGCACCGGGCCGAAGATCTCCTCCTGCGCGATGGTGGCGTGGTTGTCCACGTCGGCGAAGATGGTCGGGCCGACGAAGTTGCCGTTCGCCAGGTCGCCGCCGAGCCGCTCGCCGCCGGTGACCAGCCGGGCGCCCTCGGCCTTGCCCTTCTCGATGTAGCCGAGCACCCGTTCCAGCTGCTTGGCGTTGATCAGCGGGCTCGCCATGACCCCGGGGTCGAACGGGTCGCCGTAGGTCATCGCCTGCGCCATGCCCTGCGCGGCGCCGAGGAACTCGTCATAGACGTCGCGGTGCACCAGCGCCCGGGTGTTGGCGACGCACGCCTGGCCGGACAGACCCATCGTGACCGCGCCGACGACGGTCGCGGCGGCCAGCGCGACGTTGGGCGCGTCGGCGAACACCAGCGCCGGGCTCTTGCCGCCGAGTTCGAGCGAGACCCGCTTGAGCGTGCCCGCGGACGCCTCGACGATGTGCTTGCCCACCGCGCGGCTGCCGGTGAAGCTGACCTTGTCCACCCCGGGGTGGGTGATCAGCGCTTCGCCGACCGGGTCGCCGGGGCCGGTGACGACGTTGAGCGTGCCGGCGGGCAGCCCGGCTTCGACGAGCAGCTCGACCATGCGCAGCACGGTGAACGTGCAGTACTCCGAAGGTTTGAGCACGATGGTGCACCCGGCCGCGAGCGCCGGGGCGACCTTCTGCGCGAACAGCAGGAACGGCGCGTTCCACGGCAGGATCGCCGCGACCACGCCGATCGGCTCGCGGAAGGTCATCGCCAGGTGGTCGCCGCCCTGGTACGGCGTCAGGGTCTCGCCGCCGAGCTTGTCGACCCAGCCCGCGTGGTGGTCGAACACGTCCGCCGCGGCGCCGACCGAGGTCGCGTAGATCGTGCTGCTGAACGACAGCGGCACCGAGTTGTCCAGCGCCTGCAACGACCGCAGCTCCTCGGCGTGCTCGCGCAGGAGGTCCGCGTACCGGTGCAGAACCGCGACACGTGTGCTCGCGCGGGAGTTCGACCAGGTGCCCGACTCGAACGCCACGCGGGCCGAGGCGACCGCGGCGTCGACGTCGGCCTCGGTGGCGATGGCGAACTCGCCGATCTCCTCACCGGTCGCCGGGTGCAGGTGGGTCCAGGAGTCGCCGCCGGTGCCGGGGCCCCACTGGCCGTCGAGGTAGAGCTGACCGGTCTTGAGGCCGACGGATTCGCGGTGCGGCTGCACGGTGAGTGTCATGGGAGCTCCAGGATCTCGGTGGCGGCGAACATGGTGTCGGGGTCTCGGTCGTCGAAGTGGGCGCCCACGGTGGCCGCGAGCTCGCCGGCCGTCCACAGCGGACCGGCGGTGTCGAACCGCTGCTCGACGGCGGGTGGTTTCAGCAGCGCGACCATGCCGCCGTGCACGACGAACACCTGGCCGTTGATGCGTTCGGCCCGCTCCGAGGCGAGGAACGCGACGAACGGGGCGACGTGGTCCACCGACAGCGGATCGACGCCGCCGTCCGGCGCGTCGCCGAAGACCGCGGCGGTCATGGCGGTGCGCGCGCGGGGACAGATGGCGTTGGCCCGCACCCCGTACCGCGCGGCGCCCCGGGCAGCGGCGACGGTGAGGCCCACGATGCCGGCCTTGGCGGCCGCGTAGTTGGGCTGCCCGGCGGATCCGACGAGGAACGCCTCGGAGGCGGTGTTGATGATCCGCGCGAACACCGGCGCGCCGGTGGCCTTGGACTGGGCGCGCCAGTGCGCGGTCGCGTTGCGGGACAACAGGAAATGCCCGCGCAGGTGCACCCGGATCACGGCGTCCCACTCCTCGTCGGACATCGAGAACAGCATCCGGTCGCGCAGCACCCCGGCGTTGTTGACGACGACGTGCAGCCCGCCGAAGTGGTCGAGCGCGGCTTCGACGAGGGCGTCGGCGGTGGCGCGCTCGCCCACGTCCCCGGTGACGGGCAGCGCCCGGCCGCCCTCGGCCTCGATCTCCTCGACGACGGTCTTCGCGGCCTCCGTGACGTCGTTGAGGACGACCGAGGCGCCCGAACGGGCCAGCGCCAGCGCCTCCGCCCGGCCCAGTCCCGCCCCGGCGCCGGTCACGATGGCCACCCGCGGTTCCCGCATACCTTCCACGACGGTCAGACTAGAATCTGTTCTCGTCCCGGACAACCCCCAGTTTCTGCCGTTTACTCCACGATGAACAGCGCATTCTTCGGACAAGCCGCGATTGCCTGCGAAACACGTTCTACTTCTGATTCGGGCACCGACGGGTGACTGATGCGCAACTCCTCGTCGTCGTCCAGCTCGAAGACGGCGGGCGCGAACCCGATGCACACCTCGTTCGCCTCGCACAGCGACCGGTCGACGGCGACCTCCATGGCTTTCCTCCTCGGCTGCGGAGCTGATAGAAATAGAACGTGTTCTAGACTAGCGCCACGGACCGGTCTGCTTCCAGCAACGACCGGGCGGGCCGGAGGTGACGCATGCGGATCAGCTACACGCCCGAGCAGGACCGGCTGCGCGACGAGCTGCGCGACTACTTCGCGAAGCTGATGACCCCGGAGCGGCGCGAGGCGCTGGCCGGGGACGGCGGCGAGTACGGGGATGGCAAGGCCTACAAGGAGATCGTGCGCGAGCTGGGCCGGGACGGCTGGCTCGCGATCGGGTGGCCGGAGGAGTGGGGCGGGCAGGCCAGGCCCATGCTCGACCAGCTCGTCTTCACCGACGAGGCGGCCGTGGCCGGGGTGCCGGTGCCGTTCCTGACGGTCAACACGATCGGGCCCACGATCATGCGGTTCGGCACGCCGGAGCAGAAGGCGTTCTACCTGCCCCGCATCGCCGGCGGCGAGCTGCACTTCTCGATCGGCTACTCGGAGCCGGAGGCGGGCACCGACCTGGCGTCGCTGCGCACCCGCGCGGTCCGGGACGGCGACTCCTACGTCGTCAACGGCCAGAAGATGTGGACGAGCCTGATCGAGTACGCCGACTACGTGTGGCTGGCCGCGCGCACCGATCCGGACGCGAAACGGCACAAGGGGCTGAGCATCCTGGTGGTGCCGACCGACGCGCCCGGCTTCTCGTGGACGAAGGTGCGCACCGTCGCCGGGCCGGGCACGAGCGCGACCTACTACGACGACGTGCGCGTGCCGGTGTCCGCCCGGATCGCCCACGAGAACGCGGGCTGGCCGCTCATCACCAACCAGCTCAACCACGAGCGCGTGGCGCTGACCTCGGCCGCGCCGATCATCTCCGCGCTGGACGAGGTGCGCAGGTGGGCGCAGGAGACCAAGCAGCCGGACGGCAGCCGGGTCATCGACGCCGAGTGGGTCCGGACGCACCTGGCCCGCGTGCACGCCCACGCCGAGTACCTCAAGCTGCGCAACTGGCGGATCGCCTGGGCCGCGGGTTCGGACGAGCTGGGCGCGGCGGAGGCCTCGGCGACGAAGGTGTTCGGCACCGAGCTGGCGATCGAGGCGTACCGGCTGCTGATGGAGGTCGTCGGGCCGGGCGCGGTGGTGCGTGCCGGCTCCCCCGGCGCCGTGCTGCGCGGACGGCTGGAACGCGCCCACCGCTCGGCGCTGATCCTGACCTTCGGCGGCGGCACGAACGAGATCCAGCGCGACCTGATCGCGGCGACCGCCCTGTCCCTGCCCGTGACCCGCTGAGGAGGAACCCGTGGACTTCGCGTTGAGTGCGGACGTCACCGAACTGGCCGCGCTCGCCGGCCGCATCCTGTCCGAGCGCGCTTCGGCGAGCCCGCACGGCGAGGGCGGGTTCGACCGCGCGGTGTGGCAGGAGCTGGCGCGCGCCGGGGTGATCGACGCGGCGCTGCCCACCGCGGTCGGCGGCGGCGGCCTCGGGCTGCTCGGGCAGTGCGCGGTGCTGACCGAGGTCGGCCGTGCGGTCGCCGAGGTCCCGTACCTGCCGACCGTGGTGGCCGCGTCCGCGATCGCCGGGTCCGGAGACGGGCGGCTGATCGAGCAGTGGGTCGTGCCGGCGGTGCGTGGTCAGGCGGTGCTGGCGCTGGCGCTGCCGGACGCGGGCGCGCCGTGCGGTTTCACGGCGGAACCGGACGGCGGGGGCTGGCGGGTCTCGGGCGCGCAGACGGCGGTGCCGTTCGCCGCGTTCGCCGACGCGCTGGTCGTGCCCGCGCACACGCCCGAGGGGACGGCGGTGTTCGTGGCCGCCGCGGACGGGGTGCGGCCGCAGAGCGTGGTGGACCACGCCGACGCCGGGCTGGTCGAGCTGAACGGGGTCCCGGCTTCGCGGTTGCCGGAGGTGTCCGTGGTCGAGCACGCCACGGTCGGGTTGTGTGCGCAGCAGCTCGGTGTGCTGGAGAGCGCGTTGCACCGCACCGCGGAGTACGCGCGCCAGCGCGAGCAGTTCGGGCACGCGATCGGTGCCTTCCAGGCGGTGCGGCAGCGGCTAGCGGACGCCTATATCGACGTCGAAGCCGTGCGGCTGACGCTGTGGCAAGCCGCGTGGCGCCTGTCGGAGGGGCTGCCCGCGGGGCCGGAGGTCGCGACGGCGAAGTACTGGGCGGCCGAGGCCGGGCACCGCGTCGCGCACACCGCCGTCCACGTCCACGGCGGGGTCGGCATCGACACCGACCACGAGTTGCACCGTTACTTCGTGGCGGCCAAGCGGCTGGAGTTCGCCCTCGGCGGGGCGACGGCGCAGCTGCGCGTGCTGGGCGACCTGCTCGCGACGTCATGACGGTCACCGAGATGCTGCTGGCGCGTGCCGCGGACGACGGCCCCGGCCTGCGGTTCGAGGACTCGGCGTGGACCTGGCGGGAGCACGTGCAGCAGTGCGCCGACCACGCGGCGGTGCTGCGTTCGTTGCTGACCGGGCCGGTGAAGCACGTGGGTGTGCTGGCGGACAACGTGCCGTCGTTCTCGTTCCTGCTCGGCGGGTGCGCGTTCGCGGGGTCGGTGCTGGTCGGGCTGAACCCGACGCGCCGGGGCGCGGCGCTGGAGCGGGACATCCGGCTCGCCGACTGCCAGCTGGTGCTGACCGAGGGGCGGCACGCGGCGTTGCTGGACGGCGTGGACGTGCCGGTGCTGGACCTGGACGGGCCGGAGTGGGCCGCGTTGCTGGATTCCTGCGCGGGCTCGCCGCTGTCCCCGGTGCCCGCGACGCCCGCGGACCTGCTGATGCTCATCTTCACCTCCGGCACCAGCGGCGACCCCAAGGCGGTGCGGTGCACGCACGAGAAGATCGCCTTCCCCGGGCAGATGCTGGCCTCCCGCTTCGGACTGTCCGGTTCGGACTGCGTGTACCTCTCGATGCCGATGTTCCACTCCAACGCGATCATGGCCGGCTGGTCGGTCGGGCTCGCCGCGGGCGCGACGCTGGCGATGCGGCGGCGGTTCTCCGCGTCCGGTTTCCTGCCCGACGTGCGGCGGTTCGGCGCCACCTACGCGAACTACGTGGGCAAGCCGCTGTCCTACGTCCTGGCGACGCCCGAGTCGCCGGACGACGCGGACAACCCGCTGCGGATCGTGTACGGCAACGAGGGCGCGGAGGCGGACCTGGCCGAGTTCGGCCGCCGGTTCGGCTGCCACGTGGTGGACGCGTTCGGCTCGACCGAGGGCGGGATCGGGTTCGCGCGGACGCCGGAAACGCCACCGGGGTCGCTCGGGCCGTTGCCGGATGGGGTCGCGGTGCTGGCCCCGGAGACCGGCTCGGTGTGCCCGCCCGGCGTGGTCGGGGAGCTGGTGAACACCGCCGGTGCGGGGGCGTTCGCGGGCTACTACAAGAACCCCGAGGCGGACGCCGAGCGGCTCCGCGACGGGCGGTACCACACCGGCGACCTGGCGTACGTGGACGAGAACGGGTTCTGCTTCTTCGCCGGGCGGCTCGGGGACTGGCTGCGGGTCGACGGCGAGAACCTCGGCACCGCGCCCATCGAGCGGGTCCTGCTGCGGCACCCGGCGATCGCGGAGGCGGCGGTGTACGCGGTGCCGGATCCGGCGGTGGGCGACCAGGTGATGGCCGCGCTGGTGCTGTCGGGTCCGCTGTCGCCCGAGGAGTTCGGGGAGTTCCTGGCCGCGCAACCGGACCTCGGGCCGAAGCAGCTGCCACGGTTCGTGCGCCTTGTCAACGAACTCCCGCGGACAGCCACGTACAAGATCGTGAAACGGCGGCTGGCGGCGGAGGGGACGCGGTGTTCCGATCCGGTGTGGTCGCGTCGTGGCAAGGAAAGCGTCTACTCGCCGACACCTGCGGTGCCTACGGTGGGCTGATGCGCAGGTTCGCCGCGGTCCTGGCCGTCCTTCTGACCGTCTTCGTCACCCCGGTCGCGAACGCCGCCCCGGTCAAGCTGACCGCGAGCGACTTCCGGCTGAAGGAAAGCGCTTACAACTCCGTGATCAGCGCGCTGGACGGGGTGCTGCCGACGGTGTCGTTCTCCGCGGTGCTCGACAGCGCCAACCGCAGCGCGTCGTCGTGCGACCCGGGCGCGACGGGCCAGGTGGCGGCGTTCTGCTGGAACTCCGGCGACAACGACACGACCGACTGGTACCCGCAGGGCGTCACCACGACGGCCGACGCGTACGGGGACGGGTTGTACGAGGGCCGCACGGCGGTGCTGGCGAGCTGGTACTACGCCGGGTCCGGGACGAACAAGGGTGTGCGGGTCTCGTTCGTGGACTACTCGACTCTGAAGTACCGGCACGTGCTGCTGGTCGAGCCGTACACGAATTCGGCCGGGCAGCCGGACTTCCGGGCGGTGACCGTGCACGCGGGCGGGATCTTCCTGTACGGGTACTACCTGTACGTGGCCGACACGTCGGGCGGGTTCCGGGCCTTCGACCTGCGGCACATCTGGCAGGTGCGGACCGGCGACAGCGCGGCGATCGGACGGCAGGCGGACGGCACGTACGAGGCGCACGACTACGCGTACGTGCTGCCGCAGGCGCTGCGCTTCGCCGACTCGGCGGCCAGTGGGGTGACCGAGCTGCGGTTCTCGGCGGCGTCGCTGGACCGGACGAGCTCGCCGGACAGCGTGGTGGTGCCGGAGTACAACGCGGACGGCACGGGCACGCGGGTGGTGCGCTTCCCGATCGACTACACGGACCGCAAGTTCGCCGAGTCCGCCGACGGCTACACGCACGCCACGGAGGCCTACCGGGTGGGCATCAAGAGCATGCAAGGCGCGACAGCGATCGACGGGACGTTCTACGTGTCCGCCAGCGCGGGTTCGGGCAGCCGGGGCTCGCTGTGGACGTTCACGGCGTCGTCCGGGCCCACGCAGAAGGCGGGCGTCTTCCCGGCCGGCAACGAGGACCTGAGCTACCGGGGGCCGGCCGACCAGCTGTGGACGCTGACGGAGTACCCCGGAAGCCGGTCGGTGTTGGCGGTGCGGCCGTAGCGCTGACACCGCGAGCCGTGGTGTGGTGACGGCGCGCCGTGGAGCTGCCCCGTGAGCCGTGGAGGCTGCGCGGCCGTAGCGCTGACTCCGCGAGTCCTGGCGTGGTGGCTGCGCGGCCGTAGAGTGGCCGGCATGGGCAAGGTGTACGCGCTGAACCTGTTCGACGTCGCCGACCGCGCGGAGTACCTGGCGTACTCGCGCCGGTCGGCCGCGGAAGTCGCCGCCCACGGCGGCCGGGTCGTGGCACTGGGCAAGTTCCGCGAGGCCGCGACCGGGGACATCGCCCCGCGCCAGGTGATGATCCTGGTCGAGTGGGACTCCCCGGAGGCATTCGAGAGCTACCGCGACGACCCGGCCCTGGCCGACCTCCACCCCCACCGGGAAAACGGGACGTCCTCCTACGTCTGGCACCTGTTCGACCGCCTGGACGACCTGCGCCCGATCCTCAAGGCCGCGGAGTAACCGCTCCCGGCGACCCACCCCGGACGCACCGCACAGCAGCGCGGTATCACCCCCAGCCCGCCGCACGCACCGGCCACCGCCACATCACCTGCCCGCAGCCGCCGGCCCCAGCCCTCCCACCGATGCCGGCCCACCACCGCAGCAGGTCAGAACGTCGCGTTGATCGGGCGCAGCCTTCGTGGCCCGGTGTCCGGCCGGGCGGGCGGCGGGCCGAGCACGATGCGCGCGTTGGCGACGAAAGCACCTTCCGGCGAGGCCATCACCGGGTCCAGCGTCAGCGCCCGCACCTCCGGGTGGTCCTCCGCCAGCGCCGCCACCCTCAGCACCATGTCCTGCAGCGCCGCGAGGTCCGCGGGTTCGTCGCCGCGGTAGCCGGTCAGCAGCGGGGCGCTCTTCGGCTCGCGGATGAGCGTGGCGGCGTCCACGTCGGTCAGCGGCACCGCCCGGTACGCCCGGTCCCCCAGCAGCGTGCTCACCAGCCCGGACAACCCGAACGACACCAGGCTGCCGAACGACGGGTCGTCCTGCAGCCCGATCAGGCACGAGATGCCCTTCGGCGCCATCTTCTGCACGTAGACGTCCCGCTCGCCGGACACCTCGCTCAGGTCCTCGTACCCGCGCCGCACCGCGTCGGGCGACGCCAGGTCCAGCCGCACGCCCGCGAGGTCCGGCCGTCCGCGCAGGCGTTCGTCCACTGCCTTCACCGTCACCGGGTAGCCGAGCTCCTCCGCGGCTTGGACCGCGGCCTCGGCGCTCGACACCATCCGGAACGGCACCACGTCGATGCCGTAGCACCCGAGCAGCCGCACGATGTCGGCGTCCTCGAGCACCACGTTCTTGTCGCCGCCTGCCAGGATCTCCCGCACGACCTGCTCGGCCTGCTCGACGTGCAGGCCGTCGGGGCGGATCAGCGTGCCCTGCGGCCGCTGCCGCCACGCCGCGTACCGCACGACCTTCGCCAGCGCGTTCACCGCGCGCTCCGGGCTGGGGTACGACGGGATCGACCCGCGTCCCGGTGCGCCGTCCGGGCCGGGCACGGCCAGCTCGTCCGGCACGCCCTCGGCGGCGAGGAACGTCGACACGATCGGTTTGCCCTGGTCCAGCTCCTGAGCCGCCTCGCGCAGGGCCCGCGCGTACGTGCTGCCCGGGATCGACAGCGGCGGCACGAACACCGCGACCAGCGCGTCGGTCTCCGGGTTGTTCAGCGCCTCCCGCACCGCCGCGGCGAAGTCGTCCGGACCGGCCTGCGGCCCGACGTCCACGGGGTCGAACGCCAGGCGCAGCCCCTGCGCGCGGGCCGTGTCGGCGGCGAGCAGGCCGATCGCGCTGGAGTTACCGACGATCCCGATCCGCGGACCGGCGGGCAGCGGCTGGTGGGCGAACACGAGCGCGGTGTCGAACAGCTGCGCCAGCGTCTCCACCCGCACCACACCGGCCTGCTCGAACAGGGCCTGCACGCTCGACTCGTCGACCTCGGCGGACGTCGCGGCCAGCTGCGGACGGACGGCGTGCCGCCCGGATTTCACCGCGACGATCGGCTTGCTGCGCCCGAGTCGCCGCGCGAGGCGGGCGAACTTGCGCGGGTTGCCGAACGATTCGAGGTAGAGCAGGACGAGGTCGGTGCTGGTGTCGGTCTCCCAGTACTGCAGCAGGTCGTTGCCGGAGACGTCGGCGCGGTTGCCCGCGGAGACGAACGTCGACAGGCCGAGGCCGCGTGCTTCGGCGTCGGCGAGGATCGCGGTGCCCAGGGCGCCGGACTGGCAGAAGAAGCCGGCGCGGCCACGCTTGGGCAGGCGCGGGGCGAGGGTGGCGTTGAGCCGGACCGCCGGATCGGTGTTGAGCACACCGAGGGCGTTGGGGCCGACCACGCGCATGCCGTGCGCGCGTGCTTCGCCGACGAGGCGCAGCTCGGCGTGCAGCCCGTGCGGGCCGGCTTCGCCGAAACCGGCGGTGACGATCAGCAAGGTCTTGACGCCCTTGGCGAGCGCACCGTCCAACACGGACTCGACCTGGTCCGCGGGCACCGCGACGACGGCGAGGTCCACCGGGTCCGGGATGTCCACAACGGACGGATACGCACGCACGCCGCGCACCGAGCGGTGCTCCGGGTTGACCGGGTAGACGGTGCCCGCGAAGTCCGCGGCGAGCAGGTTGGACAGGACCGAGTAGCCGACCTTCGTGGGGTCGGCCGAGGCGCCGATGACCGCGACGGAGCGCGGGTGGAGGAGGTTGTAGACGCTGCGCGCCTCGGCGGCCTGTTCGCGTGCGCGGGCGACGGCGAGGGACTCCTCGGTGGGGTCGATGTCGAACTCCAGGTGCAGCACGCCCTCCTCGATGGCGCGGCTCACCTGGTAGCCGGCGTCGCGGAAGACGCGCACCATGGCCGCGTTCTCGGCGAGGACCTCGGCGACGAACCGGCGCAGGCCGCTCTCGGACGCGGCGGCGGCCAGGTGCTCCAGCAGGATCGACCCGACGCCGCGCCCCTGGTGCGCGTCGTCCACGACGAACGCCACCTCGGCCGAGGGCCCGTCGCCGAGCCGCTCATACCGCCCCACGGCGATGATGTCGTCCCCGAGCAGGGCGACGAACGCCACGCGGTCGTGGTGGTCGACGACGGAGAACCGTTCGAGGTCCCGCTGCGGGATGCGCGGGTAGGCGCCGAAGTAGCGGAGGTACCGGGTGCGCTCGGAAAGCTTGCCGTGAAAGGTGACGAGGGCGTCGGCGTCACTGGGGACGATGGGTCGCAAGTGGACGGTGCCGCCGTCGCTGAGCAGAACGTCGGCCTCCCAGTGGCGGGGATAGTCGAAGGGATCGCGGGGCCCGTGCTTCTCCCGGTTCGCCCCGTCACCCGCGCCGGCCGCCTGCCCGGGACCGGCGCCGGTGCTGGCCGGCTCCTGGCCGGCATCGCTGGACGCGCCGGCAGCACCGCGCTCGCCGGCACCGCCGCGCTCGCCGGCGCCGCTTCGCTCACCAGCACCACCGCGGCCAGTACTGCCGCTTTCGCCGGCACCGCCCACCTGCGCCCGCCCCGCGCCCCCACGCTCACCAGCACCGCCCACCTGCGCCTGCCCCGCGCCCCCACGCTCACCGGCACCGGTCAGCTGCTCCTGCTGCCCGCTGCCGCCCGCACTGCCCTGATCACTGCCCACGCCAGCGCCACCCACCTGCTCCTGATCTACACCGCCGCCCAGCCCCGAGCCGCCACCTTCGGCCTGCCCACCACCGGGGGCCTCGCCACCGGCCGCTCGCTCACCACCGGCGGCCTCGCCACGACCGACACTGCCCACACCGCCGCCCGACCCCGAGCCGCCACGAGCGGCGTGCTCGCCACCCGCGCTGCCGCCCCGATCCTGGCCGGCAGCGGCCTGTCCGCCGGCACCCGCCGCCGCGCCGAGGCCGCCCTCCGGGCTCTCCGCTCCCGGCGCGCCAACCCCCTGAACGGGCCTGCCGGCCGGTGCGGCTCCGCGGGGCTCGTCCTCGTGTGGTCCGCCGGGCTTGTCGGTCCTGCTCATCTCACGTCGATTCCTCGGATCGGTCGGGTCAGTCCCTCGGGTCGTCCGGGTCCAGGCCGTGCAGCGGGAACAACGCGCGGCGCGTGTCCCGGATCGCGACGTCGACCGGGTCGTCCGCCCCGTCCCCCCAGGAGCGGAACGTGGTGTCCCGGCCGTCGGTCATCTCCGGGGGCAGTTCGGCGCTCGGCGCGGCCCGCAGGACCGTGTTGACCCAGTTCGGCGGCAGCGGCGTCTCGGGCTTCACGTCGCGGTCGAGGACCGTCGCCATGAGGTGCGTCCACGAGCGCGGCACGACCCGGATCAGCTGGTACCCGCCGCCGCCGACGGCCAGCCACCGGCCCTCGGCGTGACGCTCAGCGAGGTCACGGAGAGTAGCGTAGATGGTCCGGTGGCCGTCGACCGAGAGCGCGAGGTCCGCGAGCGGGTCCTCCTCGTGGGAGTCGACACCACACTGGGTGACCAGGATCTGCGGCCGGAACACCTCCAGCAGGGACGGCACGACCGCGTGGAAGGCACGCAGCCAGCCGGCGTCGCGGGTGCCCGGCGGCAGCGGCACGTTCACCGACGTGCCCTCGGCCTCGCCGGATCCGGTCTCGGCGCTGTACCCGGTGCCCGGCCACAGCGTGAACGGGTGCTGGTGCAGCGAGACCGTGAGCACACGGGGGTCGCCGTAGAAGGCGGCCTGCACGCCGTCGCCGTGGTGGACGTCGGTGTCGACGTAGGCGATGCGGTCGAAACCGTGGTCGAGCAGCCAGGAGATGGCCACCGCGCAGTCGTTGTAGACGCAGAACCCGGCGGCGTGGTCGCGCATCGCGTGGTGGAGGCCACCTGCGATGTTCACCGCGCGCCGCGCCTCGCCGTCGGCGATCTTGCGCGCCCCGAGCAGGGTCGAGCCGACCACCAGCGCGGAGGCGTCGTGCATGTCGCTGAACACCGGGTTGTCGGCGGTGCCGAGGCCGTGGCCGACGTCCCAGCCCGCGGTCGGCGCGAGCTTGACCGCCGCCAGGTACTCCTCAGCGTGGATGCGGTACAACTCGGTATCGGTGGCGGGCTCGGGCACGAGCAGTTCCACGCCGTCGAGGACCCCCAGCTCAGTGGCGAGCCGCACGGTGAGGTCGAGCCGGACCGGGTTGAACGGGTGCTCACCGCCGAGGTCGTAACCGAGGAGGGCGGGATCCCAGACGACGGCGGGCTGCATGACGTCCGATGGTAGCCGTGAGGAGCGGGATTATCCTCCCGGTCACCTGGGGTGACCGTCGCCCGGAACGACTACCATGGATTGTCGCGGACGAAGGGGACATCGTGAACGATCTCATCGACACCACAGAGATGTACTTGAAGACCATCTTCGAGCTCGAAGAGGAAGGTGTCGTACCGCTGCGCGCCCGCATCGCCGAGCGGCTGCAGCAGAGCGGTCCGACAGTCAGCCAGACGGTGGCCCGCATGGAACGCGACGGGCTGGTGCGCGTCGCCGACGACCGCCACCTGCAGCTCACCGACCACGGCCGGGAACTCGCCATCGCCGTCATGCGCAAGCACCGCCTCGCGGAGCGGCTGCTGCTCGACGTGATCGGGCTGGAGTGGGAGCACGTGCACACCGAGGCCTGCCACTGGGAGCACGTCATGAGCGAGGCGGTGGAGCGCAAGCTGGTCCGGCTGCTCGACCACCCGACCACCTCGCCCTACGGCAACCCGATCCCTGGTCTGGACAAGCTCGGGGAGGGCGGGCTGCCCGCGCCGCCCGCCGAGGCCGACCTGGTGCGGCTGGACGACTTCGCGCGCTCCGGCGGCGGCAAGGCGGAGATCCGGCGCCTCGCCGAGCACATCCAGCTCGACGAGAAGCTGATGGTCGACCTGAAGAAGGCGGGAGTCGCCCCCGGCAGCGTCGTTTCGGTGCGCCGCGCGGACGGCGGCGGCACCGCGGAGCTGACCGGCGAGCTCGGCGCGGTCCAGGTGCCCATGTCGGTGCTGCACGCGGTTCTGGCGCAGGCCAAGTGAGCTCCGCGAGCGAGGCCGCGGAGGCGTTCCGGTCCGTGCACGGGCGGTCCCCGGCCGGGGTGTGGTCCGCGCCGGGCCGGGTCAACCTGATCGGCGAGCACACCGACTACAACGACGGTTTCGTGCTGCCGTTCGCCCTGCCGCACCGGCTGGCCGCCGCCGCGTCCCCGCGCGCCGACCAGGTCCTCACCGTGTCCACGCTCGGCTCCGACGGGCGCATCCAGCAAGCCGAGCCCGTCGCGATCCCCGATCTGCGTCCCGGTGGTGTCGACGGCTGGGCCGCGTACCCGGCCGGGGTGGCGTGGGTGCTGCGCGACCACGGTGTCGAGCGCGGCGCCGACGTCGTGCTGGCCGGTGACGTCCCCACCGGCGCCGGGCTGTCCTCCTCCGCCGCGCTGGAGTGCGCGGTGGCGCTGGCCCTGCTCGGGCTGGCCGGTGAAGACGACCCGGGCCTGGAGCGGCGCGCCGAGATCGCCCGCTGGGCCCAGCGCGCGGAGAACGACTTCGTCGGCGCCCCGACCGGCGTGCTCGACCAGACCGCGTCGCTGTGCTGCGTGGACGGTCACGTGCTGTTCCTCGACGTCCGCTCCGGCGAGATGGAACAGGTGCCGTTCGACGCCGCGGCCGCGGGCCTGCGCATCCTGGCCATCGACACACGCGTCAAGCACGCCCACAGCGAGGGCGGCTACGGCGAGCGCCGCAAGGGCACCGAACGCGCGGCCGACCTGCTCGGCGTCAAGGCGTTGCGGGACGTGGACCCCGGCGACCTGGACGGCGCGCTCGCGCAGCTGCCCGCCGAGCTCGGCCCGCTCGTCCGCCACGTCGTGACGGAGAACCAGCGCGTGCTCGACGTCGTCGCGCTGCTCCGGGACGGGCGGATCGGCGACATCGGCCCGCTGCTGACCGCTTCGCACGCCAGCATGCGTGACGACTACCGGATCTCCTGCCCGGAACTGGACCTCGCCGTGGAGGTCGCCGAAGCCAACGGCGCCCTCGGCGCGCGGATGACCGGCGGCGGGTTCGGCGGCACCGCGATCGCCCTCGTGCCCGAGTCCGCTGTGGACACCGTGGAGGCGGCGGTCACGGAGGCCTTCGACCGCGCGGGCTACCGCGCGCCGCGTGCCTTCGTGGCGGTCCCGTCCCCCGGTGCGGGACGCGACGAGCTGTGATTCGGCGGGGCCGGACCTGTGCGTGGCTCACAGGTTGCTGGTCCACACTGGCGACACCTCCTTTTCGTTCTCGAGAAAGGCTTCCGACGAGACCATGGCTTCCGACTCCTCGCGCCTCAAGCTGATCGTCACGGGCGGTGCCGGTTACGTCGGCAGCGTCTGCACGGCCCGTCTGCTGGAGGCCGGGCACGAGGTCGTCGTCGTGGACGACCTGTCCACCGGCCACGCGGACGCCGTCCCCGACGGCGCGCGCTTCGTCGAGGGCGACGCCGCCGACGCGACGGCGTCCCTGCTCGGCGAGGGCTTCGACGGCGTGCTGCACTTCGCGGCGAAGTCCCTCGTCGGCGAGTCGATGCAGGACCCGGCCAAGTACTGGCACGGGAACGTGATCACCTCCATTCGTCTGCTGGACGCGATGCGCGCGCACGGCACGCCCCGCCTGGTCTTCTCCTCCACGGCGGCCACCTACGGTGAGCCGGAGCGCAGCCCGATCCCGGAGACCGCGCCCACGATGCCGACCAACACCTACGGTGCGTCGAAGCTGGCCATCGACCACGCGATCACCAGCTACGCGCGGGCGCACGGGCTGGCTGCCGTGAGCCTGCGGTACTTCAACGTCGCCGGCGCGTACGGCCGCTACGGGGAGCGGCACACCACCGAGACGCACCTGATCCCGCTGGTGCTGCAGGTGGCCACCGGGGACCGCCCGCACATCGGCATCTTCGGCGAGGACTACCCCACCGACGACGGCACGGCCGTTCGCGACTACATCCACGTGGCCGACCTCGCCGACGCCCACCTGCTCGCGCTGACGCACGCGCGGGCCGGTGAACACCGGATCTACAACCTGGGCAACGGCACCGGGTTCTCCGTGCGCCAGGTCATCGAGGCGTGCCGCGCCGTGACCGGGCACCCGATCCCGGCCGAGGTGGCGCCGCGCCGCGCCGGCGACCCCGCGATCCTGGTGGCGGCCAGCGACCGGGCCCGCGAGGAGCTCGGCTGGAAGCCCGAGCGCGCCGACCTGGAAGGCATCGTCCGCGACGCCTGGCGCTTCACGCAGGAGCGCAAGGCACTCGGAGGCTGACCCCCTCGGGGGCTGGTCCTCTCGGGGGCTGGTCCTCTCGGTGGGTGGGCCGGCGCCGGTCGAGGCGTGGTCGGTGCGGCCCGTGCCGATCGGGGCGTGGTCGGCGCGGCCGGTGCCGATCCAGGCGTGGTCGGCGCGGCCGGTCCCGATCGAGCGTGGTCGGCGCGGCCCGCGCCGGTCGAGGCTCGGTCTGCGGCCGGTGCCGACCGGGAGTCCGCGCGGCCGTTGAGGTGCCTCGCACCGGCTGGTCCTGCCGCGACGGACGCCTGCGGGAGCCGCTCCCTCCACCCTCATGCGCCCGCTGGGCCTCCGGTGGCGCGCGGGCCGGGTCAGCTGGGCATGAGGCCTCCTTCCTGGCAGTCGCTCAGGCGGCGGAGTGTGTCGGGCGGGAGTTGGTGGCTCAGGCAGATCCGGAGGAGCTCCGCGAGGCGGTGGCCGGGGTGGGCGGCCAGTGCGTTGTCGAACGCCAGGGCAGCCAGGACGCCGTCCCCGCGGCGGTAGGCCGAGTAGCCGAGCAGCACGGCCGGCTCGGCGCGTTCCGGCATCGGGGTGCGGCGCACGAGTTCGAGCCACAGCCGTTCGGCGGCGGTGGACGGGGGTTCGCCGGGCGGGTCGGCCGTCGTGAGGCAACGGTCGCGCACGGTCAGGTCGGACAGGGCCATCGCCAGGGACACCACGTCGTCGTCGCTCAGGTCGAAGTCGCCCGCGACGGCCCGTGCCAGGGCGGCGCGGACGACGGCGAGGTGCTCGGCCGACTGCGCCTCGCCGAACCAGCCCGGTGCGGCACCGCCCATCGCGGCGTGCCAACCCGCTGGGCCGCCCGCGGCGGGCTCGGCCGACTCCGCTTCGCCGCACCGGCCCGGTGCAGCACCGCCCATCGCGGCCTGCCAACCCGCTGGGCCGCCCGCGGCGGGCTCGGCCGACTCCGCTTCGCCGCACCAGCCCGGTTCGGCACCGCCCATCGCGGCGTGCCAACCAGCTGGGCCGCCCGCGGCGGGCTCGGCTGACTCCGCTTCGCCGCACCGGCCCGGTGCGGCGCCGCCCTTGGCGGTCGGCGCAGCCGACTTTGCCTCGGTGAACGCACCCAGTGCGGCGCCGTGCGTTGCCTTGTTGGGATTGGCCGCCGTGGGCTGCTGTGCCTTGCTCGCCGGCCCAGTGGGGCTCGGTCTCGTCAGTCCGTTGTCGATCGCTTCGTCCAGCATGTGTTGCCGTCGGGTGATGGCGGCTGGGTCGTCGGGGTCGAGCAGGCGTGCCATCTCCTCGCGGCTGCCGTACGTCACTTGGCCACTCGTCGCCATCGTGGCGGCCAGCACGGTTTCCCGGTCGTCCGGCAGCACGCCCCGCAGGCACCTCTCGTGGTAGCACCGCCACCGTGCTCCGCCGCGGATCTCCGGGACCCACAGGGCGTGATCGACCGGGCGTCCGGCGTTCCTGAACGCGGACGTCAACCGGAGGGCCAAGCCGTGGTGCGGCAACCGGCCCGGCGGCGCCCGGTGGCCGGGGTGGCGGCCGATGATCACGACCGTCACCCCGGCGCCGGGATGTCGGAGCACGGCGCGCACGAGATCACCGGCCATGTCCGGCTCGCACGTCTCGTCGGGCAGATCCGCGCGGATCACCGGCGTGATCATGCGTTCCCGGCCGCCGTGGTTGAGCAGCACGACGGACGGGCCGGGCCGGTACGTCAGCAGGTGCGGCACCGCGGCGATCAGCTCGCCGGGGTCGGAGATGCGGACGGTGATCCGGCCGTCCGTGCCGGTGTTGGTGGTCGTGGAAGTCATGGAACCACTATGGGGCAGAAAACCAGTGTTCCCGAAACAGAACGGGATTCTGTGGATGGTTCAGGACGATGTGGACAACTTCCCGCCCGCGCGGGCCGGTGGCGCATTCCTGTCAGGGGTGTGGAGTAGGGTGCACGGCCCGGTTCTTTTGGTCCACAGTAGATTCCACCCGACCTGACGAAGATCGACATGAGGTCGCGTGGTTTTACCGTACGGTTACCTCCGCGGGGCACGATTCCGATTAGGTGGACGTTATGCGGGGCATGAAATGGCGCGTCGTGTTCGCCGGGGTGGGCGCGGGAGTGGCCACGGCCGTGGTCGTCACCTCGCTGACCATCGGCAAGGCGGACACCGCTTCGGTGCCCGTCGCGGCGCCCAGCGCGCTGCCGTCGACCAGCACGGCACCGTCGGCCACATCGGTCAGCACCACGCACTCGACGCTGGCCGCCGACGAGCGCACGCGTCTCGCCGCCGCCGCGACCGGCGCGGTCACCCACGAGGTGTCCGGGACCACCGTCGGCCTCGCCCTGTACGACACGGCCACCGGCGAACTGCTGGCCTCCGCGAACGGCGACCGGCAGTTCTACACGGCATCGGTGGTCAAGCTCCTGATGGCGCTCGACGTCCTGCACACCGGCGGCTGGCACGCCCCGAGCGACGCGCAGCGGGAGCGCATCGTCGAGATGCTGTCGCTCAGCGACGACGGCGCCGCCGAATCGTTCTGGAACTCGGGCGGACGCGGATCGATCATCACGCGGATGGCTGATCTGATGAATCTGGAGAACACGCAGCCGCCACGGATTTCCGACCAGTGGGAGATGACCAGGACGACCCCGAACGACCTGGTGGCGATCTACCGCTACCTGGCCACCGAGGTGCCGCCCGAGGCGCGGCAGCCGATCCTCGACGGGCTGGCGGCGATCCGGACCCCGGCCGCGGACGGGTTCCCGCAGTACTTCGGCATCCCGGACGGCCTGCCGGGACTGCCGCGCGCGGTCAAGCAGGGCTGGATGGAGATCAGCCGGGCCGTCGTGCTGAACACGACCGGGCTCGTCGGGCCGGGCTACCGCTACGTCGCGGTGCTGCTGACCGAACTTCCGCTGGGAACGAGCTTCGGCGAGGGACGCGCCGCGCTGACGGCCGGGATCAGCGCCCTGCGGCCGACGGTGAGCGAGTTGCCCTGACCCGGGACCGAGCTGCCACCGCCGTGGCCGCAGGTGCCGCGATTAGACTCCCGGGCCGATGGCCGGCAAACTGCACAACCGCGTCGCCTCCGTGGCGGGTGCCGCGCTCGCCCAGCGCAAGTACGTCGCTCCCGTCGAGGTGTTCACCGCACTCGGCTGGGTGCATCCCGCCCGCGTCGAAGAGTGGCGCCGCGGGCGGTTCAGCCCCCTCGCCAAGGAACTTCCCGTCGACGACACGCGCATCGCCGAAGCCCTGGAGTGCCTGGGCAGCTGGGCCAGAGCCAACGGGCTGAGCCCGTCCGACAGCGCTTACGTCGCGGGCACCCGGGATCGCCGCGACCTGCGGTTCACCGACGACGACGCGCTCGATCGCCTGTGCCGCACGCATTGGCTGGCCCCGGGACTGACGGACAAGCAACGCGCCCGCCTCACCGAACGGCAGAACAAGGCGCCGGACCTCGCCGTGACCACCGCAGGCAACGTCTGGACCTGCGCTTGCTGCGCGACCCGTGGCGCGGCCGGGGACCTGCACCTGCCCGAGGGCGACGGCCACCTGTGCCTCGCCTGCGCGGACTTCGACCACCTCGTTTTCCTGCCGGCGGGCAACGCCGCGCTGTCCCGCCGCGCGAAGCAGGAGAGCACCCTCGCCGTGCTGGTCCTGCGCTTCAACCGGCGGCGCAAACGCCATGAGCGGCAAGGGATCCTCGTCGAAGAAGCCGCGCTCGAACGCGCCGAACAGCAGTGCCTCGCCGACGAGGACGTCCGCGCCCGGCGGCGGGAACGGGACGCGCACCGCCGGGTCGCGCAGGACGTCGAGTTCCAGGCCGCCTTCGCCGAGGTCGTCCGCCGGTTGTACCCGGGCTGCCCGGCCGAGCGGGCTCAGTCGATCGCCGAGCACGCGGGGACCCGGGGCAGCGGGCGCGTCGGGCGGTCCGCGGCCGGGCGGGCGCTCGACGAGGAAGCCGTGCGGCTCGCGGTGATCGCCTCGGTGCGGCACCTCGACACCGCCTATGACCGGTTGCTCATGGACGGCGTGCCGCGCGCGGACGCCCGGGAGCGGATCCGGGCGGATCTGGACCGGGTGCTGGAGGGGTGGACCCAGCCTTCAGCCGGGTGAACCGCGATGGTGGGAAAGGCGGTCCGGCGAGCTCAGCCCTGCGCGATGTAGGCCGCCAGTTGCTGCTGCGTCGCCTCCAGTTCCTCCATCCGGCTCTTCACCACGTCGCCGATGCTGACGATCCCGACCAGGCGCCCGCCCTCCATGACGGGCACGTGCCGCACCCGGCGCTGGGTCATCAGCACGCTCAAGTCGTCCACCGAATCACGCGGGGTGCACGTCGCCACCACCGTCGTCATGATCTCCGACACCGGGTGTTCCAGCAGGGCAGGCCCGTGCTCGTTGAGCTTCCGCACCACATCGCGTTCCGACACGATGCCCGCGATGCCGTCCTCCCCGGCCACGACCATCGCGCCCACGTTGTGCTCGGCCAGCCCGGCGAGCAGATCGGTGATGGACGACTCGGGCCGCACCGTGGCCACCCAGTTCCCCTTGCTCCGCAGTAAGTCGGCGATCCGCATCGACAGCCTCCAAGCTGCTCGTGACCCGGCTCACATCAGGTTAGAGCCCGGTCGCTGTCCGCGAAAGCCCGCAACTCCCGCAGCCCCGGCTCGATGCGGTCACGCGGGATCGCGCCGAAGCCGAAAACGAGTCCATCCAGGGCATCCCGCACGCCCGTGAAGTCACCGAGCGTGTAGATCCGCACGCCCGCCTGCCGCGCGGCTCGCACCATCGGACGTACCGGCGTCGCGCTGAATGCACTCACATGGAGTCCGGCCGACGACGGGATCAATCGCAGGTCCGGGAACTCCCGCGCGACCACGCGGCACACCACCTCGCGCCGGGCGGCGTACTCGCGGCGCGTGCGGCGGATGTGCCGCGCGAACTCGCCGCTGTCCATGAACTCCGCCAGCGCCGCCTGCGTGAGGCTCGCCGAATGCCAGTCCGTCAGGTACTTCGCCTTCGCCAGTGCAGGCCGCAAGCCCGGCGGCGCGACGAGGAACCCGAGTCGCAGCCCGGGAAGCAGCACCTTGGAGAACGATCCGATGTAGAGCACCCGGCCACTGGAATCCAAGCTGCGCAACGGTTCCAGCGGCCGTCCCGTGTAGCGGAACTCGGTGTCGTAGTCGTCCTCCAGTATCGCCGCGTCGTGCCGGCAGGCCCAGTCGATCAGGGCCACCCGCCGCGCCATCGACATCGACACCCCGAGCGGGAACTGGTGCGACGGCGTCACGTACACCAGGCGGCAGTCGCCGGGGATGGCGTCGACGACGATGCCCTCGTCGTCCACCGGCACCCCGACCGGCCGCGCACCCAGTGTGGCGAACAGCTGCCGCGGCGGCGGGTAGCCGGGATCCTCGACCGCGACCCGGGCGCCCGGTTCGACCAGCACCCGGGCGGCGAGATCCACCGCTTGCTGCGATCCGTTCGTGACCAGCACGTCGTCCGCGGTGACCCGGACCGCCCGCGACACGCCGATGTGCCGCGCGATCGCCTCCCGCAGAGCGGGGTGCCCCTGCGGATCGCCGTAGGTGAGCACGTCGTGCCGCGACCGCCGCAGCTGCTGCGTGACCAGGCGGCGCCAGGTGTCGAACGGGAACAGCGAGACGTCCGGCGCGCCGGAGCGGAAGTCGAACGACGGCTGCTCGCGGAACCGGTCCGGCGGACGGGGCACGTCGTCCCACACCGGGACCGGGGTGAGCGACGCCGGCCCGCTGTCCGGCGGACGGCCGTCCCGCCGGGCGCCCGCGCCGACGAACGTGCCCGCGCCGACCCGTGACTCCAGGAACCCCTCGGCGACCAGGCGGTCGTACGCGGCGCTGACCGTGTTGCGCGACACCGCGAGCCGTTGTGCCAGCTCACGGGTGGGTGGCAGGGCGTCCCCGTCGCGCAGGCGGCCGTCGAGGATCGCCTCGCGGATCTGGCGGTAGATGGCATCCCGCCGGCCACGGCCGGCCCCCAGCTCGATCTGGATGTCCACCTCGCCAGCCTAATTGGCCCAACTCCGATGGCCCAGCTTTGGACCTTCGGCAGGGCCACTTGTCGGCCTAGGTTGACCCCATGGACATCCGTGATCTCGACCGGCGAGTTCTCGCCGACCTGGACAAGATCGTTTCCGGCGTCACCGACCTCGGCCTGCGGACACCGTGCGCGGGCTGGACGCTCGGTGATCTGCTCACCCACCAGGTGAGCGAAAACCACGCCTTCGCGGTGGCGCTGCGCGAGGGCGCCGCGCCGGACTGGGCGACCGGAACGCTCGGTGACGACCCGTACCGCGCCTACGCGGAGTCGGTCGACGCCTTCCTCGCCGCTGCCGCCGACGACGCGGTGCTGGACCGCGAGGTGACGGTCCGCGAGTTCGGCACCTTCCCCGCTCCGGTCGCGCTCACCATGCACCTGGTCGACTCGGTCGCGCACGGCTGGGACCTCGCCCGCGCCCTCGACGCGCCCTACGAACCCGACCCGGAGGCCGTGCACGTCGCGCTGCGGTTCGCCGAGCGGATGCGCACCCGGCCGCGCCCCGACGACGACGTCTTCGCGCCCGTCGTCGAGATCGCTCCGGACGCCGGCGAACTGGACCGGTTCCTCGCGCTGACCGGCCGCGACCCCGCCTGGCGTTGAAAATCATCCCCACCTGGCAGGATGGGGACATGGCTGACGAAGACCCGTACCTCTGGCTCGAGGACGTGACCGGCGAGCGGGCGCTCGACTGGGTCCGGCAGCGCAACGCCGAATCGGTCGCCGAGCTCACCGGCGGCACGCGGTTCGAGCAGCTGCGCGACGAGGCCCGCGAGGTGCTCGACGCCGACGACCGGATCCCCTACATCCGCCGGCGCGGCGAGTACTTCTACAACTTCTGGCAGGACGCGGCGCACCCGCGCGGCCTGTGGCGGCGCACCACTCTCGACTCCTACCGCACCGAGCGGCCCGACTGGGAGGTCCTGCTCGACGTCGACGCGCTGGCCGAGGCCGAGGGCGAGAACTGGGTCTGGCAGGGCGCGGCGGTGCTGCGGCCGTCGTACCGGCGCGGCCTGGCCGAGCTGTCCCGCGGTGGCGCGGACGCGGCCGTCGTGCGCGAGTTCGACCTGGAGGCGCGTGAGTTCGTCGCGGGCGGGTTCGAGCTGCCCGAGGCCAAGAGCCGCGTCGGCTGGATCGACGAGGACCGCATCTACGTCGGCACCGACTTCGGCCCCGGCTCGATGACCGCGTCCGGGTACCCGCGGATCATGAAGGAGTGGCGCCGCGGGACCCCGCTCGCCGAGGCCGTCACGGTCTTCGAAGGCAAACCGGACGACGTCGCGGTGTTCGCCTACCACGACCCCACGCCCGGGTTCGAACGCGACTTCGTCGGCCGCGCCATCGACTTCTACCGCACGGAGAAGTTCCTGCGCACGCCCGACGGCCTGGTCAAGCTCGACGTGCCGGAGGACGCGCAGACCAGCACCCACAAGGAGTGGCTGCTGATCCGGACCCGCACGGCCTGGACGGTCGCCGGCCGCGAGTACGCGCCCGGCACGCTGCTCGCCGCGCGGTTCGACGACTACCTGGCAGGCGAGCGCGACCTCACCGTCCTGTTCGAGCCGGACGGGCGCACGTCGCTGGAGGCCTGGGACTGGACGAAGCACCACCTGCTGCTCACCACCCTCGCCGACGTGCACACGGAGCTGCACGTGCTCACTCCCGGCGAGGGCGGCTGGCGCCGCGAGCCGCTGGCCGGGGCGCCGGAGCTGGGCACCGCGGAGATCGTCGACACCGATCCCGACCACAGCGACGAGTACCTGCTCAACACCAGCGGCTTCACCCAGCCCGCGACGCTCTCCTACGGGCACGTCGGCGGCGAGACCGAGATCCTGAAGCAGGCCCCGGCCCGTTTCGACGCCTCGGACATCACCGTCGAGCAGCACTTCGCCACCTCGAAGGACGGCACGCGGATCCCGTACTTCGTGGTGCGGCCGCGAAACGGGGACGGCCCGACGATGCTCACCGGCTACGGCGGGTTCGAGGTGTCCCGCCTGCCCGCGTACAGCGGCGTGACCGGCCGCGGCTGGCTCGCGCGCGGCGGCACCTACGTGCTCGCGAACATCCGCGGCGGCGGCGAGTACGGGCCGGGCTGGCACACCGGCGCGATCAAGGAGAACCGCTACCTGGTCTACGAGGACTTCGCCGCGGTCGCCGCGGACCTCGTCGAGCGCGGCATCACGACGCCGGAGCGGCTGGGCATCCACGGCGGCAGCAACGGCGGCCTGCTGATGGGCGTCATGCTCACCCGCTACCCCGAGCTGTTCGGCGCGATCGTGAGCCAGGTTCCGCTGCTGGACATGAAGCGCTACCACCTGCTGCTGGCGGGCGCGTCGTGGGTGGCCGAGTACGGCGACCCGGACGATCCGGCGGAATGGGAGTACATCTCGAAGTACTCGCCCTACCAGAACGTCCACAAGGGACGGAAGTACCCGCCCACGCTGTTCATGACGTCCACCCGCGACGACCGGGTGCACCCGGCGCACGCGCGCAAGATGATGGCGCGCATGCTCGAACAGGGGCACGACGTGCGGTACTACGAGAACATCGAGGGCGGGCACGGCGCCGCGGCGGACAACGAGCAGCTGGCCTACAAGTGGGCCCTGCTGTTCGAGTTCCTCTGGCAGAAGCTCAGCAGCTGACCGCTCGCCGCCACCGCGGCGGCGAGCACGAACGCCCAGCCGAACGCGCCGGTGGCCACCACCGCGCCCATCGCCGCGACGCCGACGGTCGCCCCGACCTGGCGGACGGCGTTGAGCAGGCCACCGGCGGTTCCGGCGTACCCGTCGGGTGCGGCGGTCACCACGCCGGTGACGAGCGCGGGCAGGGCGAGGGAGACACCGAAGCCGAGCAGCAGGAGCCCGCACGCCAGCAGCGGGTAGGGCGCGTGGACGGTCGCGGCCAGGACAGCGGCGCCCGCGGTCAGCAGGGTCAGCCCGCCGACGACCGGGAGGCGCGGGCCGCGGGCGGCGACGATCCGGCTGGTCAGCGGCGGGTTGAACGCGGTCGGCAACGTGAGCGGCAGGAACGCCAGCCCGGTCTCGACCGGAGTGAGGTGGCGCTCGTCCTGCAGCAGCAGGGTCACCGCGAACAACGCGCCGGAGAGCACGAAGTTCACCGCCGCGCCGGCGAACAGGTTCACCGCGACGCCCCGGCTGCGCACCAGGACCGGTGGCACGGACGGGGCCGCCGAGCGGCGCTCCCGGTGGACGAACAACGCGAGCACCACGAGCGCGAGGACGGCCGCGACGGGCTGGGCGTCGACGATCGCCTCGGTCAGCAGGCCGAGGAACACGCATGCGGCGAGCTGGCTCCGGACGTCGAACCCGCGGCGGGCGGGCGCCGTCTCGCGGCCACGGACAAGGGCCAGCCCGAGGGCCGCGAGCGGGACGTTGACGAGGAACACCGCCCGCCAGTCCGCGAGGTCGACCAGCAGACCGCCGGCGATCGGCCCGGCGGCGAGCGCGACGCCGGTGATGGCCGCCCACGCGCCGAGCGCCTTCGCCCGCGCCGCCGGGTCCGGGTGCATTCGGCTGATGAGCGCGAGGGAGCTGGGCAGGCACGCCGCGCCGGCGACGCCGAGCAGGACGCGCAGCACGACGAGGACGGTCAGGTTCGGTGCGAACGCCGAGACCAGCGAGAGGACGCCGAAGCTCGCGACGCCCCAGCGGAACACGCGCAGCGGGCCGAACCGGTCGGCGAGGGCGCCGCCGCCGAGGAGGAACGCGGCGAACGAGACGGTGTAGCCGTTGACCACCCACTGCTGCCCGGCGACCGAGCCGCCGAGGTCGGCGCGGATGCCGGGCAGCGCGACGGTGAGCACGGTGGTGTCCAGCAGGACGAGGAAGTAGGCGAGGGAGACGCCGAGAAGGCTGCCCCGGGTAGCGGTTGTCGTCACGGCGGCGACTCTCCGGTTCCGGGGGTGCTCGCTCAACGGGCGGGACCGGATGCGGCCTCAGGTATTTCCGGATGGGGCGAGTTGGGAGCTCATCCGGCAGCGTCAGGGTGCCCGGCTGCGTTCGTCCTGCGGCGTGCGGGTGCCCGGCTGCGCGCTCAGCCGGCGGCGTACGGATGCCCGGATGCCCGTTCATCCGGCGGCGTTCGGATGCCCGGTTACGCGCTCACCCGGCGGCGCGCGGATGCCCGGCCGCGCTCACCCCGCGCCGTACGGGCGCCCGACTGCACGCTCACGCGGCGCCATGCGCGCACCCGGCCACGCGCCCACCCGGCGGCGTGGGGTGCCCCAGCCGCCCGTTCAGCCGGCGGCACGCGGGGCGCCCAACCGGGCGCTCAC
>NZ_AFWY03000035.1:0-87082 GCF_000231075.2 Amycolatopsis sp. ATCC 39116
GGAGAGCGCGAACAGCGGACGCGCCGGCGCCGCGGGCAAGGCGGGCGCGTCCGGCTCGCACCTGGCCGGCCCGGCGGGCAACTCGAAGAAGGACGAGGACAAGGACCACGAGCGGCCCGCGTACCTGCTCGAGGACGACCCGGACAGCATCTTCGGCCACGAGGGCGGCACGGACGAGAACGGGAACCGCATCAGCCCACCCGTGATCGGCGGCTGACGGAGCCGGCACGGCGGCAGCCCGCGACTCGTTCGTGGCTGCCGTGTGCCGGGAGCTGACCCAGCAGGCATGCCCTCGGGGCCGGCGCCGATGGCGGCATCGCCAGGTGACCGCCCCAGGGGAACGGCAACCGGCGCCTCGGCAGCCCAGACCCCCTCGCCAGCCGGGACCGATGACCAGCCGGTCCGGCCCCGCGCGGCCGGCGCCCACAGGCACCGTTGGCCCGCGATGGGAAAGACTCCGCCCCAACGAAGCCGACTGCGGCTGGCACGGGCAGCTCCCCCAGCAACCCGCGACTCGCTCGCGCGGCAACCGGCGCCCAGACGGAGGTTCACGGCGGAGGCCGGCCCGGTGCAGTGGGGCACGAGGCCTGGCATCGCGGGCATCCGCATCCGCGGAAGCAGCACCTGCCCGCGGAGGTGGCACGTCAGCCGCCCTCGATGAAGCCTCTCACGGAGTTCGCGACCAGCTCCACGGCGATCGCGGCCAGCAGCAGGCCCGCGATCTTCGCGAGCAGCGTGATACCGCTTTCCTTGATCAGCCGGATGACCACGCCGGAGAACCGCATGCACGCGTAGATGACGATGTGCACGGCGACGATCGCGCAGGCCAGCGCGACGTACGCGCCCACGTGCCCGGACGCCTGCCGCACGAAGACGATCGTCGCGGCGATCGCGCCCGGTCCGGCCAGCAGCGGGGTGCCCAGCGGCACCAGCGCGACGTTGACGTCCTCCACCACGTTCGGCTCGCTCGTCGCGCCGCGGCCGGTCAGCAGGTCCAGCGCGATGAGCAGCAGGAGCAGCCCGCCGGCGCCCTGCAGGGCGGGCACCCCGATCCCGAGGTACGCCAGGATCGCCTGCCCCGCGATCGCGAACAGCGAGATCACCAGCAGCGACACCAGCACCGCCTGCCGCGCCGCCCGCGCCCGCACCGCCGGTGGCTTCCGGCCGACCAGGCTGAGGAACACCGGCACGGTCCCCGGCGGGTCCATGATCACGACCAGCGTGATCGACGCTTCCAGGAACAGCTTCGCGTCGAAGAGGTCGGCGACCGCCAAGGTCAGCCCACCACGATCTGCGCGCCGGACGCCTTGTCGATGAGCGCCTCGAACTGCTCGGGGTCGGTGTTCTCCGCGCCGATCGGGATGGTCTTGTTCGTGCCGTGGTAGTCGCTCGACCCGGTCTGCACCAGCCCCAGCTCACCGGCCAGCCCGCGCAGCTCGGCGCGCGTCGGCTCGTCGTGGTTGGGGTGGTCGACCTCCAGCCCGGTCAGCCCGAGCTCCGCCAGCCCGGCGATGTAGTCGGCGGACACGATCCGCCCGCGGCTGCGCGCGAACGGGTGCGCGAACACGGTGACGCCGCCGGCCTCGGCGATCATCTCGATCGCCCGCTCCACCGGCGTGTCCTGCCGCGGCAGGTAGTAGCCGCGGCCGGCGCCCAGGTACTCGGCGAACGCCTGGTCCACGCTCGTCACCAGCCCGGCGCGCACCAGGGCCTGCGCGAGGTGCGGCCGGCCCGCCGGGGAGTCCGGGCCGAGGGATTCGAGGAGCTCGTCGGCGTCGATCGGCAGGCCGTCGGCGGCCATCCGCACCGCCATCGCGCGCAGCCGGGTGCGGCGCTCCTGCCGCAGCCGCGTCTGCTCTTCGACGATCGCCGGGGACGCCGGGTCGAACAGGTAGGCCAGCAGGTGGATGCTGATGCCGAGGCTGCTCACGCACGACAGCTCGGCGCCGGGCACGAGCGTGAGGCCGGACGGGAGCGCCGCGGCCGCGGCGGCCCAGCCTGCCGTGGTGTCGTGGTCGGTCAGCGCGACCACGTCGAGCCCCGCGGCGGCGGCCGTCGCCACGAGTTCGGCGGGCGTGTCGGTGCCGTCCGACACGGTGGAATGGGTGTGCAGGTCGATGCGCATCGGAATCATTGTCGCCTACCCGGTCGGCACACGGCCGACCAGGCACAACGACGTGTCAACCGACGATCTTCTTGCCGCGCGCGAGGCGCTGGGCCTTGATCATGGAGAAGCGCTCGCTCTGCTTGTGCTTGTCGCCGAAGACGAGTTCGGAGATGGTGTCGTAGAAATCCTCCGGGCTCGGCAGGAACTCGATCCGGTTCAGCGCCTGGATCTGACCGGCCGACTCGACGACGACCGTGCCGTAGCCGAACATCCGGCCCCACGCGGAGCGCTCGTAGGTCAGGTCGGTGACCTTCGAGATCGGCATCATCGCAACCTTGGTGGTGATGACGCCGCTGGTGAGCACGAACCGTTTGTCCGTGACCACCAGGCGCTCGACCCACCATTCGATGACCTTGAACGCGTACACGACGACCACGAGCAGCGCCGCGTACCAGAGGATGTTCTGGACGACCCACAGGGACGGTGGCAGCAGGTAGGACACCATCACGCAGATCGCGAGCAGGGCGATCGTCTCGAAGGTGTCCCAGGCCAGGAATGCCCAGTGCCTGCGGACCCGCACCACGCGCCGCTCGGTGTCGAGCAGGTACTCGTCGGGATCCCGTGGGGCGAACATCAAGCCAGCCTATCCGGCCGCCTACGAAGTGAACACGTTGCTGACGAAGGTGATGACGGCCTCGGCCGATTCACGCAGGAAGTCGACGATGTTGCTGACCAGGTTGGCCGCGTTGCCCGGCTGGGCGATCACGAAGAACAGCACCAACGCGATACCCACGAGCCCGGCAATCTTCTTCGCGTTCACAACGATCAATCCCGTCTCTTACTCCGGCATCGGACTGGCAAGCTCACCAGTAACGTTGTACCGCACTCCGCAGGGTTACGGGAGGTAAGTCCCGCGCTTGGGTCAGTGTCCGGCTGTGATCTAATCGGTTGGTTACTCTCCGCTTCCACCACGCCCGGGTTAGGCTGCCCTCATGAGCGCGACCGGCCCGATTCCCGTGCGCTGCGTAGGCGGGATCTTGCACGATCAAGCGGGCCGCCTGCTGCTCGTCCGGCGCGCGAACGACCCCGGACGCGGACTGTGGTCGATCCCCGGCGGACGCGTCGAACCAGGCGAAACGGACAGCGAGGCGCTGATCCGGGAGATGCGCGAGGAAACCGGGCTCGTCGTGCGCCCCGGCGCGCTGGTGGGCCACGTGATCCGCGGCCGCTACGAGATCCACGACTACACCTGCGCGGTGGCAGGCGGTTCGCTGCGAGCCGGCGACGACGCGGCCGAGGTGCGCTGGGTCGACGAGGCGGCCTTCGCGGCGCTCGCGCTGACGGACGGCTTGGCCGACACGCTGCGTGGCTGGGAGATGCTGCCGCGCTGCTGAGGGCGCTTTCCGCCGCTCGGTGCCGGTGCGTCCGGGGCTCGGAACGGTCGGCTCGGCGGCCGGAACTGTCGGCATGTGGCCCGGGGGAAGCACGCTGTCCGGGGGGCCGACGCGCCCCGGCGCGGCAGTGGCGGGTCGCGGCAGCGGGTTGGCGGGTCGGAAGTGGTGCGCCGGCCAGTCGCGGCGGTGGCGCGGCCCAATGCGCCGGTGCCGCGGCTCGTCGCGGTGGTGACGCGGCTCGTCGCGGCCGTGAGCCGGCGCGCAGCGGTGCCGAGTTGGCCGGTCACGGGGCCCAGTTAGCCGGCTGCGGCGGCGAGCCGGCCTGTTGCGGCGGCGAGCCGGCCGGTTTGCGGCAGTGGCGCGGCCGGTCGCGGCAGTGAAGCCGGCGCGCATCGGTGTCGAGTTGGCCGGTCACGGGGCCTAGCTGGCCGCTTGCGGCGGTGGTTTGGTCGGTCGCGACGGTGCCGCGGCCCGTTGCGGCAGTGGGGTGGCCACTCGCGGCGGTGCCGCGACCCGATGCGGCAGCGGCGCAGCCCGATCCGGCGGCAGCGGCGCCACAATCCCTTAGCGGCGCAGCCCTCACGGCAGGCGGGCAGGGCGCGGACCCGCCGCTGAGAGCAATCCGCCGTGATCAGCCCTGGATCCGGGACTCCGAACCACCCCACTCGCGTTCGCGCAGCTGGAACTTCTGGATCTTCCCCGTCGAAGTCTTGGGCAGCGCGTCCACGAATTCGACCTGGTCGGGCACCTTGAACCGCGCGATCTGCTCCCGCACGTGCGCCCGCAAGTCATCCGCCGTGGCCGTCGCGCCTGGCCGCAGCACGACGTACGCCTTCGGCCGCTCGCCCCACTTCTCGTCCGGCACGCCGACCACCGCGACCTCCGCGACGGCCTCGTGCGAGTCCAGCGCCGCCTCCACCTCGATCGTGGAGATGTTCTCGCCACCGGAGACGATGATGTCCTTCGCCCGGTCACGCAGCTGGATGTAGCCGTCCGGGTGCCACACGCCCAGGTCACCCGAGTGGAACCACCCGCCGCGAAACGCTTTCTCCGTCGCCTCGGGGTCGGCGAAGTAACCGGACATCACGTTGTTCCCGCGCATCACGACCTCGCCCATCGTGACACCGTCGCGGGGCACGTCGCGCATCTGCTCGTCCACCACCCGGATCCCGTCGGTCACCAGCATCCCGACGCCCTGCCGCGCCATCAGCCGGCTCCGCTCGGCGATGTCGAGCTTGACCCACCCCTCCTGCGCCTCGCACACCGTGTACGGCCCGTACGTCTCGGTCAGCCCGTACACGTGCACCAGCCGCGCGCCCAGGTCCGTCATCCGCCGGATCACGGTCGGCGACGGCGGCGCCCCCGCGGTGGTCACCACGACCTCCCGCGGCAGCGGGTGCGCCCCCGAGTACGCGGCGATCGTGTTCAGCACCGTCGGCGCGCCGTTGAGGTGGGTGATCCCCTCGCCGTCCAGCAGTCGCCAGATCTCGGCCGCGTCAACCGCCCGCAGGCACACGTGCGTGCCGCCGATGGCGGTGACCGCCCAGGTCGTGCACCAGCCGTTGCAGTGGAACATCGGCAACGTCCACAGGTACTTCGACTCCGGCGTGTGCCCCGAGTGGATGATCTCGGCCAGCGAGTTCAGGTACGCGCCGCGGTGGTGGTACTGGACGCCCTTCGGCCTGCCGGTGGTCCCGGACGTGTAGTTGATCGAGATCGTCGACCGCTCGTCCGCGACGCTCCACGGCAGCGGCTCGTCGCTGCCCCGCGCCAGCAGCTCGTCGTAGGTGATGCCGCCGACGGCCGGGTCCGGCTCCGCGCCGTCCACCACCGTCACGACGTCCACACCGGTGCCGGGCGGCACCGACGCGTGCAGCGCGGCGTCCACCACCAGCACCTTCGCCCCGGAGTGCTCCAGGATGTAGCGGATCTCGGCCGGCGCGAGCCGGGTGTTGATCGCCACCAGCACCGCGCCCGCGAGCGGCACCGCGAAGTGCGCGACCAGCATCTCCGGGATGTTCGGCAGCAGGTAGGCCACGCGGTCCCCCGGCCCGACCCCGCTCGCCCGCAACGCGTGCGCCACGCGGGTGGCCTCCGCGGCGAACTCGCGGTAGGTCACGCGGCGCTCGCCGTAGACGATCGCGTCCTTGTCCGGGAAGACCTCGGCGGAGCGCTCCAGGAAGGCCAGCGGGGTCAGCGGGGTGAACCACGTGTCAGCCATGACCACATCCTCACCGCAGTGGCCGCCGGCACACAACAGCTAGGCGGCCAGCCAGGTCATCCGGGCGCCGTAGCGGGTGGTGCGGGCCAGCGCGACCGCGTCCCAGCCGCCGGCCGTGCGCCGCGCCAGGCCGAGCGTCGTCTGGCCGTCGACGGCGAAGGCCAGCTCGTCCCGCCCCGGCAGCACCGCGGACAACCCGTGCTCGTACGTCTCGTCCATGACCCACCACAGTGGACGCGACTCGCCCAGCGCGGCCAGCCGCGACAGGAACTCGCCGCGGTCGGCATCCGGCATGTGCCCCATCGTCCGGCAGGTGAGCACCACCAGCGGCACGTCCGCGGGCAGCAGGGCGAGAGCCTCGTCGAACGCGCCGACCGCGTCCCCGGCGACGATCTGCGGCGGCGACTTGCGCTGCGCCAGCGCGGCCGCCCGCAGCAGCCGCACCCGGTCCGGCTGGTCGCCCCACACGCAGGCCTCCAGCCACGCCAGCTCGTCCTCATCGGACAGATCCAGCGGCCGCGGGTCGAGCCCGGCGCGCGCCACGACGGTCAGCTTCTTCGGCAGTTTCGGCAGCACCGCGCCGGGCGCCAGGTCGAGCGCGCAGTGGAGCCCGACCGCCGCCTTGGCAGGCCCGGCGACCAGCTGCTCGCCGCCGTCGCACTGGTACCGGTAGGCGAACTTGTCCATCCCGAGCAGCAGCCCGCCCGCGGTGCCGACCTCGAGCAGCGCGATCTTGCCGCCGGCCTGCTTGGCCGCCATCGCGACCGCGGGGAACACCGACGCGGCGCGCCGCACCTCGTTGTTCGCCAGCGACCGCGACGCGAGCATGCCCGCCGCCTCGCCGGCGTGCGCGAGCAGGAACTCGCGGAACAGCGGCCACGTCTCGTCGTCAACGCCGTAGGACCCGCCCAGCGCGGGGTAGTACCGGTACAGCGGGTGGATCGGGTCGGCCTGGACCAGCCGGTGGGCGACCGCGAACAACAGCGCGGGGCTCGCCTCCTCGGGCGCGGCGGCCAGCAGGCCGGCCACCGCGTCGTCCTCGGCTGCCTTCGACGCCAGGTGCTCGTACAGCGGTGACTCGCCCGCCGCGCTCCCGGCGAACTCGTCCAACCGCCGCTTGGCTTCGGCCAACCCGATCGTCACGCGGTCTCCCTCACTCGTGCGGAACGGGACGGCCCGGCTGCTCGCCCCCACGCGCCTCACCGTAGTTCTGCTTCGGCACCAGGACCTTGCGCCGGAAGATGCACACGATCGTGCCGTCCTGCTTGTAGCCCCGGGTCTCCACGTACACCACGCCCCGGTCGTCCTTGGACTTGGACGGGGTCTTGTCCAGCACCTCGGTCTCACCGTAGATGGTGTCACCGTGGAAGGTCGGCTTGACGTGCCGCAGCGACTCGATCTCCAGGTTCGCGATCGCCTTGCCCGACACGTCCGGCACCGACATGCCCAGCAGCAGCGAGTAGATGTAGTTGCCCACCACGACGTTCTTGCCGAAGTCTGTGGTCTCCGCCGCGTAGTGCGCGTCCATGTGCAGCGGGTGGTGGTTCATGGTGAGCAGGCAGAAGAGGTGGTCGTCGTACTCGGTCACCGTCTTGCCTGGCCAGTGCTTGTACACCGCACCCACCTCGAACTCCTCGAAGTACCGCCCGAACTGCACTGGTCGACCTCCCTGCGGGTAACGCCACACCGACCTGGAGCGACGTCAACTGATGTTGAGGAGTACCCTCGACCAATGGCGGCGGTGCGTCAACGCGACAGCCGCCACGTTGCCGGTCCGGCTGGAGGAGGTGAGGAACGCAAGATGAGTAGTGGCGATAGTCCGCTCCCTAGTAAACCCAGCGTTTCCCTCCACGTGGCCGGAACCATTTCCGTGCTTTAGGCGCAGTTCGCCCGGGAAACGCTGGTAGAGCCGAGCGGACGCATTCCTGCCCGCCCGGCGGTCGTGGTACGCACTGCGAAAGCCAGGAGATCCCATGCCTGCGATTCCCTCCCTCGGCGGCCTGCGCGGCCGGGGCAACGGCCGAGCCGGCCGGGTCGAGCCGCCCGTGCCGGTTCCCGTCTCGGCCTACATCGTCGACTGCGCCGTGTACGTCGACGGCGAACGGCTGCCAGGGCGCTGGACGCACGCCGAGGCCATCAAGGAGGTCCGGCGCCGTCGCGACGGGTTCGTCTGGATCGGCCTGCACGAGCCCGACCAGCAGCAGATCCAGGGCATCGCGGAGGTCTACGGCCTGCACGAGCTGGCCGTGGAGGACGCCGTCCAGGCGCACCAGCGGCCCAAGCTGGAGCGCTACGACGACACGCTGTTCATGGTGCTCAAGACGGTCCGCTACGTCGAGCACGAGTCGCCGACCACGGCCAACGAGATCGTGGAGACCGGCGAGCTGATGGCGTTCCTCGGGCTGGACTTCATCATCACCGTCCGGCACGGGGCGCACTCCGGGCTGGCCCGGCTGCGCCGCGACCTCGACGAGGACCCGGAGCGGCTGACCAACGGCCCGGCCGCGGTGCTGCACGCCATCACCGACCTCATCGTCGACCAGTACCTCGACGTCACCTCCTCGATCGAGGAGGACATCGACGAGATGGAGGCGCGGGTGTTCGCGCCCCGCTCGTCGGTCAGCGCCGAGCAGATCTACCTCATGAAACGCGAGGTGCTGGAGCTGCGCCGCGCGGTGCTGCCGCTGGTCACGCCGGTGCGCAGGCTCGCGGAGGGCTTCACCCGGCTGGTCCCCGACGAGGTCCGGTCGTACTTCCGCGACGTGGACGACCACCTGACCACCGTGTCGGAGCGGGTGGGCAACTTCGACGAGCTGCTGACGACCCTGGTGAACGCCACGGTCGCCAAGATCACGCTCCAGCAGAACACCGACATGCGCAAGATCACCTCGTGGGCGGCCATGATCACGGTCCCCACGATGATCGCGGGTATTTACGGCATGAATTTCGACTACATGCCGGAGTTGCGCTGGAAGTTCGGGTATCCGGCGGTTCTCGTGCTGATTCTCGGGATCTGCCTGCTTCTCTACCGAATATTCAGGAAGAACAAGTGGCTCTGACCCTTTCCTGACCTGTTCGCTGGAAGGAGTTCTCCGATGACCAGACTGCTCACGAGCCTCAAGTTCTGGGCCCTCGCGCTGACCCTGGTGTGGATCGCGGTGGTGGCGGTGCTGATCGCCGACCACCCGGAACTCGCGCAGGCCCACTGACGAGTACCTATCGTGGAGGCATGCGCGCGCTGGTGGTCTCCGACGAGGTCGACGAGCAGCTGTGGGCCGGTGTCGGCCCCGGCTGCGAGGTCGGCCTCGTCCTGGCCGCCGGTGACCTGCCGTTCGACTACCTGGAGTTCCTGACCGACTCGCTGGGCGGCGTGCCGTGCGTGTTCGTGCCCGGCAACCACGACCCGGACCTGTCCGGGTTCACCCGCCACGGCGGCCTGTTCATGCGGGCAGGTTTCCCGCAGGCCTGGCCCGGGCCCGCCGGCGCGGTCAACGCCGACGGCCGGGTCGTCGACGTGTGCGGCCTGCGGATCGCCGGCCTCGGCGGCTCGGTCCGCTACAACGAGGGCCCCAACCAGTGGACGCAGGCGCAGCAGGCCCGGCGCGCCCGGCGGCTGGTCCGGCAGGCTGCGCGCAGGCAGCGCCGCGACGGGCGCGGTGTCGACGTCCTGCTCACGCACGCCCCGCCCCGCGGCGTCGGCGACCGCGAAGACCCGGCGCACCAGGGCTTCGACTGCCTGCACCGGACGGTCGAGAAGATGCGGCCGGACTGGTTGCTGCACGGGCACATCCACCCCTACGGCGAACAACCCAGGGAGCACCGGATGGGCGACACGCGCGTCCGCAACGTCGTCGGCAGGCACCTGATCGCGTTCACCCCGCACGAGGTGCGGACGTGAACGCCGCGCGGGACACCGGTTTCCCCCGCGCCGACGCCGAGCACGACTTCCTGCGCGCCCGGCGGCGGCAGGTGCTGTCGCGGCTGGCGAACTGGCTGCGCCGGGAGCCCGACGACGTCAACATCATGCTGCCGTTCGACGAGGTCGTGGACGCGCTCGGCTACGTGAGCGAGCGGCGAATCGGGTTGCGGGTGATCCCGCTGAACTCGATCGTCGGCAGCGTCGACCGCGGCCGCGACTTCGACCGCCGGTTCCGGCCGACTTCCGGCCGGGTGCGGGAACGGTGGGAACGGCTCGCGCTGGCCGCCCGCCGCGGCGAGCACATCCCGCCGATCGAGGTGTACCGGGTCGGCGACCTGCACTTCGTGATCGACGGGCACCACCGCGTGTCGGTGGCCTACGCGCTGGGGCTGGAGACCATCGAGGCCGCGGTGACCGAGGTGCACACCAAGCTCAACCCGAAGGGCATCCGCTACCGGGGCGACCTGATCGTGAAGGACTACCGGCGGCTGTTCCTGTCGCGGGTGCCGCTGGCGGGCGAGGCGCGGGCGGCGATCGTGGTGAGCGACCCGTGGGACTACGCGCACCTCGGCGAGCACGTCGAGGCGTGGGGTTTCCGGCTGATGCAGTCCGAGGGGAAGTTCCTCGACCGCGCCACGATCGCGCGGCGCTGGTACGAGGAGGAGTACCTGCCGGTGGTGGAAATGATGCGGCAGGCGGAGCTGATCGGCGACCGCACCGAGGCCGAGGCCTACATGTGGGTCGCCGGGGAGCGCTACCGCCTGATCCGCCAGCACCGCTGGGACGACGAGGTCATCGAAGCGCTGCGAGCCCGCCGGCGCTGACGCCGGCGGGCCCTTGGTCGCTCAGGCGTGGACGACCGGCATGTCCGTTTCGATCTCCTCGGGCACGCCCGGCTTGATCAGCAGTCCGCAGACGACCGCGCCGAGCAGGAAGATGCCCGCCGCCCAGGTGAACGCCGTGGTGTAGCTGTGGATCGCGGCGTCCGCCAGCAGCTGCGGCGTCGGCGTCTTGCCCACGGCGAACGAGGCCGCGGCGTCGGCGGCGACCGAGCTGAGCAGCGCGGTGCCGATCGAACCGCCGATCTGCTGGCCGGTGTTGACCGTCGCCGAGGCGACCCCGGCGTCGTGCGGGTCGACGCCCGAGATGGCGACGTTCATCGACGGCGCCATCGACAGGCCGATGCCGACCCCGGCCACCATGAGCGGGAACAGCACACCGCTGGCGTAGGTGCTGGCCGAGTCGATGCCGCTGAGCCAGAACAGCCCGGCCGCGGCGATCACCATGCCCGCGCCGACGAGGACCTTCGGCCCGACGCGCGGCAGCAGCACGCTCGTGGACAGCGTCGCGCTCACCATCAGCGTGCCGACCATCGGCAGGAACGCCAGGCCGGACGTGATCGGCGTGAACCCGAGGTTCTGCTGCAGGTAGTAGGTCAGGAACAGGAAGATGCCGAACATCCCGATGCCCAGCAGGAACACCGCGAGGTACGCGCCGCCGCGGTTGCGGTCGAGCAGCACGCGCATCGGCAGCAGCGGGTGCGCCACCCGCGTCTCGATGCGGACGAACACGCCGAGCAGCACCACACCGGCGGCCAGGAAACCCCACACCAGCGGCGAGGACCAGTCATGGGTCTCGGCGTTGGCGAAGCCGTAGACGACGGCGAACAGGCCCAGGGTCGAGACGACCGCGCCCGGGATGTCCAGTTTCGGCCGGTCCTCGGACGGCCGGTGCCGGAGCAGGCTGGAGCCGCCGACGAAGGCGATCACCGCGAAGACGATGTTGACGAACATGCACCAGCGCCAGTCGAGGTACTCGGTGAGCACCCCGCCGAGCAGCAGTCCGACCGCGGCACCCCCGCCTGCGATCGCACCGAAGATGCCGAACGCGCGGCCGCGTTCCTTCGGGTCGGTGAACGTGGTGGTCAGCAGCGACAACGCGGCGGGCGCCAGCAGCGCGCCGAACACACCCTGCGCGGCGCGGGCGACGATCAGCATTTCGATGCCGTTCGCGGCGCCGCCGACCGCCGAGGCGAGCGCGAAGCCGGCGAGGCCGATGAGGAAGGCGCGCTTGCGGCCGAACAGGTCGTTCACGCGGCCGCCGAGCAGCAGCAGGCTGCCGAAGGCGAGCGCGTAGGCGGTGACGACCCACTGGCGGGCGTCGCTGGAGAAGCCCAGTTCGTGCTGGGCGGTGGGCAGCGCGATGTTCACGATGGTCGCGTCGAGCACGACCATCAGCTGGGCCAGCCCGATCATCACCAGGATCAGCCAGCGCCGCGCGTGGTGCGGGTCGGCCGTCGAGCCGGCTGGTCTCCCCCCGGCGGGCTCGACGTAGGTGGTTTGCGTCATTCCGGTCCTCGCAGACGTATGTGGAGTGGGGACCTCCCCTTCGCTTTCCACCGTACCCAAAAACCGGAGGAGCTATCTCAGGTTTGGTAGAATGGGTTTCATGACGCGGGACACACTGCGCGCCGCATCGCCGCGGCCGCTGCGGCGCGACGCCGAACGGAACCGGCTGCGGATCCTGTCGGCGGCCCGGGACGTGTTCCGGGAGCGGGGTTTCGACGCGACGCTGGACGACGTGGCGCACGCGGCGGGACTGGGCGTCGGCACGGTCTACCGGCGGTTCCCGAACAAGGAACACCTGATCGACGCGATGTTCGCCCGCCGGCTGGAGGAGATCGAGGAGGGCGCCCGCGCGGCGCTGGCCGACCCGGATCCGTGGGAGGGTTTCCGGAAGTTCGTGTGGGACGCGGTCCGGATGATGGCGGACGACCGCGGGATGCGGGACACCTTGCTCAGCAACGCGTTCGGCCAGGTCGAGGTGGCGCGGGTCAAGGACAGGATGATCCCGGTGGTGACCGAGCTGGTGCAGCGGGCGAAGGACAGCGGCGCGTTGCGCGCGGACTTCGTCGAGACGGACTGCCCGGTGCTGTTCAAGATGGTCGCGTCGGTCGTGGAGTACTCGCACGACGTGGCCCCGGACCTGTGGCAGCGGTACCTGACCATGCTGCTGGACGGCCTGCGCGCGGACGGCGGGCAGCGGCAGGAACTGCCGGTGCCGCCGCTGGACCACGAGATGCTGGATTGCGCGATGAAGGCGTGGCACTCGCGGCGTTGAGGTGGTGGCGCCGGACCGCGAGCACCGCGACGCCGGCGATCGCGGTGGCCCCGCACGCGGCGAGGACCGGCAGGTCGAGTTCGGGCGCCTCGCCGAGGACGGTCATGCCGAGCGCGGTGGCGACCACCGGGTTGGCGGCGGTCTGGCACCCGACGACGATGTCCGGCGGCCCGCTGGCGTAGGCGTGCTGGACGAGCCAGGCGGCGGTGGCGAACGCGAGGACCGCGGCGAGCAGGGAGAGCCAGGGCAGGCCGTCGGAGTGCAGGACGTCCCGGATGAGCACGGCGACCAGGCCGTAGCCCGCCCCGGCGGCGACGGCGAGGGCCGCGCTGCGGGCGATGCCCTGGGCGAGCGTGGCGACGGCGACGAGGGCGATGACGAGGACGCCGACGAGCTGACCGGCGTCGACGACGGTGTCCGGCGGGATCGTGGTGGGCTGCGCGTCGCGCGCGGTCAGGGTGACGAACACCGCGACGGCGAGGGTGACGGCGGCGACGGCGGCGCGGGTGACGTGATCGCGGGGTCCGTTGAGGACGGTCAGGATGGGCAGCGCCAGCACGACGACCGGGGTCACGACGGTTACAGGGGCGAACGCGAGGGCGAGCGCCTGCAGGACGGTGCAGGCAGTGAGCACCAGGACGCCGAACCGCCAGGCCGGGTTGCGCAGGAGGGCCGCCGGGCTCGTGCGGCCTGTCGTGGTGACACCGCGGTGCTGCAACCAGGCCCCCAACGCGGCGGCGACCGCCCCGAGGACCGCGCAGGCCACGCCGAGGAAGATCATCGCGGCACCGCCGACCTGGCCATCCGCCACCTCCCGTCGCTGAGGTGAGAATGCCCGCCCGCGGCTGAGAGATTCTTCAGGGCCGCGATGGGGGAAGCCCTCCCCTGGCAGGTAGCTGGTGGCGGCTCCGTCGGCGCGGCGAGGTGACCGGCGGTCGACGGGCGAAACCCTCCCCCTCGCTGTTGAGGATTCAGCCACCCAGTGGTGGCGCTCCTCCGGTATCGGGGCAGCCACCCCAGCGGGCGAGACCCTCTCCCGTCGCCGGCGGCGGTCAGCCACCCAGCGGGTGGAAGCCCTCCCCCGCGGCGGCTTCGGACAGCGCTTTGTCGAACGCCGCGAAGGTCCGGCACTCGCGGTCGGCCGATGCGACCAGCTGGGCGGTGGCGAGCTGGATGGCGTCGTAGGCCCGCAGGCCGTGCACCCCGGTGAGCCGGGCGGCCACGTCGAGGACGATCGGGGTCACCGGGACGACCGCGAACCGGGGCGGCTCGTCCGGGGTGCCGTGGTAGTCGGCCTCGAAGGCGGACACCAGCAGGCGGGCGTCGGCCGCGGAGATGGCGCCCATGCGGTGCTTGCGCCAGAGCGCGGCCGGGATCTCGACGCGCGCGATCTGGGAGACGACCAGCCCGGACAGCGCCTGAACCTGCTCGCTGCCCGGCTCGGCGACGTAGAGCTTGACGAGCGCGGAAGAGTCGGCGAAGACGCTCATGACGCGCTGCGCTTCCGGAGGAGCACGCTGACGCGAATGCCCGGCGGCCGCCGGGTCGGTGCTCCGTCGGTCCGGACGGCACAACCCGCCCGTCGGCCGCCCGTGGGCAAGCCGGTCACCGCGGTCTCACCCTGCGCGGTTGCGAGCCCGACAGCCCGGGCGGCACAACCGCTCGAGCGAACAGCTCCGATCTCCGCCGCCGAATGCCCACCCCGCGTGCAGGCACGCACAGGCACGCGGCCCGGACCCGGACGGGCACCACCGGCGCGGACCTCGCCGCCAATCGCGCACCACCAACTCGCCGAACGTCCCCGGCCGCCGGACAACCCCTCACCGCGGGCCGCGTTCTTCGCTGATCAGGTCGGCGGCCAGGGGGCCCGTCGCAGCGGCGCGGCGCGCGGCGGCGGCCACCGCGGCCGGGTCGGGACGTGTGGCCGGCGTTTCGGGTTCCCACAGCAGGCCGGCCCGGCGGAGGCGTTCACGCAGCCGCGCGTTCTCGTCGCCCGCCAGGTCCGGATCCGTCGCCGCGTCGAGGACGCGCGTGATGAACTCGTTCATGCTCTCCCCCCGTTGAGCCGCGGCCTGCCGGACCCGATGCACCAGTTCGTCGGCGGCGCGCCAGCTGACCTGACTCATGACAGCATGCTAGCAAGGATGCTGTCAGGCCAAGCCGAGAACGGGCCGGAGCACCACTTGCGGGTGACAGCGGCGCTCCGGCCCGAACGAGTACTCAGCCCTCGAAGGTCAGGTTCTTACCCGACGCCGGGTCGAACAGCTGGATCTTCTGCACGTCGAACCACACGTCGAGCGTTCCGCCTTCCCGGGCGCTCGACGCGGGGGACAGCCGGGCCGTGATGGAGGCTCCGCCGCCCGGCACGTCGTCCGCTCCGGCGTCCGCCGCCAGCTCGGCCAGCTCCGACGACGTCGCCGTCGCGCCCTCGACCGTGAAGTACGCGTACTTCTCCGACCCCATCGACTCCAGCACGTCGACGTGGGCGCTGAACACGCAACCGCCGGCGCGGGCGGACTCCTCCAGCAGCCCGGCGTCCTCGAAGTGCTCGGGCCGGATGCCGGCGATCACCTCCCGCGGCGCGTTCGCCTCCTCCGCCAGCCGCCGCAACCGGTCCGGCAGCTGGACCGTGCCCAGCGCGCTCTTCAGGCTCCCGTCCTCCAGCGTCGCCGGCACGAAGTTCATCGACGGCGAGCCGATGAACCCGGCCACGAACAGGTTGGTCGGGTGGTCGTAGAGGAACTGCGGCGAACCGATCTGCTGCACGTACCCGGCCCGCAGCACCACGACCCGGTCGCCCAGCGTCATGGCCTCCGTCTGGTCGTGCGTGACGTACAGCGTGGTCGTGCCGAGCTGGCGCTGCAGCTTCGACACCGACGTCCGCATCTGCCCGCGCAGCTTCGCGTCCAGGTTGGACAACGGCTCGTCCATCAGGAACGCCTTGGGGCTGCGCACGATCGCGCGTCCCATCGCGACGCGCTGCCGCTGGCCACCGGACAGGTTGGACGGTTTGCGGTCCAGGTGCTGGGTCAGGTCCAGGATCTCCGCGGCCTCCTCGACCTTCGCCTTGACCGTCGCGTCGTCGATCTTGGCCAGTCGCAGCGGGAAGGCCATGTTCTCCCGCACGCTCATGTGCGGGTACAGCGCGTAGGACTGGAACACCATCGCGATGTCCCGGTCCTTCGGCGCCTTCTCGTTCATCCGCTCGCCGTCGATGCGCAGCTCGCCGGAGGAGATGTCCTCCAGCCCCGCCACCATGTTCAACGTGGTCGACTTCCCGCACCCGGACGGACCGACCAGGATGATGAACTCACCGTCGGCCACCTGCAGGTCCACTTCGGACACGGCGAGCGCACCGTCCGGATAGCGCTTGCTCACCTTGTCCAGCACGATCTCAGCCATTGGCGCTACCCCTTCACCGCACCGGAGGTCAGCCCCGCGACGATGCGGCGCTGGAAGAACAACACGAACAGGATGATCGGGACGGTGATCACGACCGCGGCGGCGCAGATCGTCCCGGTCGGGTCCTCGAACTGCGAGGCCCCGGTGAAGAACGACAACGCCGCCGGCACCGTCCGCGACGCGTTGGTCGAGGTCAGCGAGATGGCGAACAGGAAGTCGTTCCAGCAGAAAATGAACACCAGGATCGCGGTGGTGAACACCCCCGGCGCGGCCAGCGGGGCGATGACCCGCCGGAACGCCTGGCCCGGCGTGGCGCCGTCCATCTTGGCCGCCTTCTCCAGCTCCCACGGGATCTCCCGGAAGAACGCGGACAGCGTGTAGATCGCCAGCGGCAGTGCGAACGTGATGTACGGCAGGATCAGGCCCGGCCAGGTGTCGAACAGCCCAAGCGTGCGCTCGA
Organism: Amycolatopsis sp. ATCC 39116; assembly: GCF_000231075.2. NCBI lineage: Bacteria > Bacillati > Actinomycetota > Actinomycetes > Pseudonocardiales > Pseudonocardiaceae > Amycolatopsis > Amycolatopsis sp. ATCC 39116. Next base: position 16,624 of record NZ_AFWY03000035.1, read on the forward strand.
TGTTGAACAGCGGGCTCACCAGCGACACCTGCGGGAACATCGCGATCAGCAGCGAGACCCCGACCAGCAGCTGCTTGCCGGGGAAGTCCAGCCGCGCGATCGCGTACGCGGCCATCGTCCCCAGGATCACCGCGATCAGCGTCGCGATGAGCGAGATGCCGATCGAGTTGATCAGCGCCCGCACGAAGTCCAGGGTCTGGAAGATGTCCGCGTAGTTCTGCAGCGTCCACGACCGCGGGATGAACTTCCCGTCGTCGATGGTGTCCTTCGTCTTCAGCGACAGCGACAGGATCCACAGCACCGGAACCAGCGCGTAGACCACCACCACGATGTCGATCAGCGTCCACTTCGTCTTGCGGCCGGTGGTGACCGCTCCGCCCATCACCATCAGCGCTTGCCCCCCTTGTCGCTGCCGGGCGCCGCGGTGCCGAACAGCTTGATGAAGATGAACGCGATGATCGCGACCGTGATGAAGATGAGCACCGACATCGTCGAGCCGATGCCCAGGTTCAGGCCCTTGATCAGGTTGTTGTAGGTCTGCATGGACACCGACGACGTGTCGTTCTGGCCGCCGGTGAGCACGTAGATGTTGTCGAAGATGCGGAACGCGTCCAGGGTGCGGAACAGCAGCGCCACCAGGATCGCAGGCTTCATCACCGGCACGATCACCTTGATGAACCGCTGCCACGCGTTCGCGCCGTCCATCGCCGCGGCCTTGAGCAGGTCGTCCGGCACCAGCGCGAGCCCGGCCATCAGCAGCAGCGCCATGAACGGCGTCGTCTTCCACACCTCGGCGAGGATGATGATCGCCATCGACGGGATGTACTGCGTCAGCGGCGCCGAGTCACCGGCCAGGGTGTTGGCCAGGTACCCGGTGTCCGGGGTCCACGCGTAGTACCAGGAGAACGCGGCCACCACGGTCACGATCCCGTACGGGATCAGCGAAACCGTGCGCACCAGGCCGCGGCCGACGAGCGTGCGGTGCATGATCAACGCGAGCAGCATGCCCAGCACCAGCTCGATCGCCACCGAGATGACCGTGAGCGCCATCGTGGTGCCGAACGCCGTCCACCAGTAGGAGTCCGACAGCACCGCCGCGTAGTTGGCGAACCCGACGAACTCGGTCTGCTGCGGGAACCGCAGGTCGTACCGCTGCAGGGACAACCAGATCGAGTAGACGATCGGGTAGCCGGTGACCGCGACCATCACGAACGCCGCGGGCGCGCACAGCAGCCAGCCCAGCCGCCGCTCGGCCCTCTTCCCTTCGCTCAGCGCCGGTTTGCCCGGTCTCGCCGTGGTCCGCTGCGGCGCCGAAACGTCCTCGACCGTGCTCACGGGATCACCCCTTTCGAGTTCAGCGCGTCGGTCAGCTTGGTGCGCAGCTCTTCGGCCGTCCGCTGCGGATCGATCTCCGACGGCGGCGACAGCACCTTGGAGATCACGGTCGACAGGCTCTGGTACGCCGGGGTCAGCGGGCGCACCGCGGGATCCTTGAGCGCGGCGAAGATCGCGTCCCGCATCGGGTACGCGGTGGCCATGCTCGGGTTGTTGTCCGCGTCGACCGGCTTGGTCGGGTCGAGCGGGGTGTCGTCGGTGTAGAGCGACTCGATGCTCGGCGGGACACCGTCGTTGAGCGCGGAGAACTTCTGGTTCTCCGGGCTGCGCAGGCACAGCGCCGCCTCGAACGCCTCCGGCTTGTGCTTGGACGTGGTGCTGACCGCGAGGTCGTAGCCACCGATCGTGGTCTTCGCCGGGATGCCCGGGTCGACCGCCGGGTAGGTGGACCACTTGAAGTGCTGCAGGTCCTGCGGCTGCTCGTCGGCGAACGAGGCGTAGACGAACGGCCAGTTCAGCTCGAACGCGCCGTTGCCGCGCTGGAACGCCTGCCGGACGTCGTCCTCCTTCTGGTTCGTCAGCGACGGGTCGGTGATGCCACTGGAGGTGACCCGCTTGAGGATCTCCAGGGCCTGCACCGCGCCCTCGTCCATGACCACGGACTTGCCGTCGTCGGAGAGGATGTGCCCGCCCGCGGAGGCGACCAGGGTGTTGTAGACGACCACCAGGCCCTCGTACTGGGCGCCGGTGAACAGGATGTTGTGCGGCTTGCCCGCCGCCTTGAGCTGCTCGGCCTCGGCGATCATCTCGTCCCAGGTCGCGGGCGGCTGCGGCGTGATCCGGTCGTCGTACCAGAGCAGCTGGACGTTGGTGTTCTTCGTCGCCGCGTAGAGCTTGCCGTTCCAGGTCGCGGTGGCCAGCGGGCCGGGCAGCACGCCCGCCTCCGCCCGCGCCTTGTTCGACCCCGTCCACTCCTCGGCCCAGCCGGCCTCGGCGAACTCCGGCACCCAGGTGACGTCCAGGCCCAGGATGTCCAGGCCGTCGTCACCGGCGGCGAGCCGGCGCGCCATCTGCAGCCGCTGGTCGTCGGCGCCGCGCTGCAGCTTGTTGTAGACGATCCGGTACCGCCCCGCCGCCTGGGCGTTGCAGTTGTCCACGACCGTCTGGAACGTGTCCTCCGGCGCGTAGTACAGGTTGAGTGTGATCCCCTGTTCGGATCCGCACGCGGTCACCAGGCCGGCCGTCAGCATGGCCGCCCCGGCCACCGCCGCGATCCTGCCGGGCGGCCTGCCCCGGCTCTTACCGTTCCCCATCAGGCCTCCTCCTCGGCACGCGGCCGGCGGGAGACCCACCCCGCACGCCGTCGTGCATGCAATCAAGCAACCCGAGGGTGTCAACCCGGGTCGCACGATCGGTGGGAACTGAAACTATGCCCGGCGATCACGCACCGCAAGCGGTGGAGGTCACGATTCAGCTCGATGACCCGGATGGCCGCATCGCGAGCTTCGCCAGCAGGTCACGGCCCTGCTCCGCGTTGCGCGGCTGGCACAGGACGTCGTAGCGGCCGGCGACGAGCTGGCTGGCCGAGGCGAAGTCGCGGCGGCCGCGCGAGGAGGCGTAGCTGATGGCCGCGAACACCAGGCCGAACAGCACACCGGAGACCAGGCCGACCAGGATCGGCTGGTAGGTGACCTCCGCGCCGGAGGCGAACATGGCCAGCAGGAAACCCACGAACAAGCCGAACCAGGCGCCGGAGATCGCGCCGGTCATGAGGACGCGGCCCCACGACAGGCGGCCAAGCACCCGCTCGACGAGCATCAGATCCACGCCGACGATGGTCACGTCCTCGACTGCGAACTGGTTGTCAGCGAGGTAGTCGACCGCCCGCTGCGCCTCCTGGTAGGTGGCGTAGGAGCCGATCGGCCACCCCGTGGGCGGCGTCGGCAAGCGCGGCAGGCCCTGTGCTTGACGGCCGCCGGAGGAGAACGGGCTGGTCACGGTCATCACCTGTGCTGTCGTAGTGATCGAGTGACTTCATCCTGCCAACCCCTATGAAACCACGCGAACCCGACACTCCAAGTGCCTTCAGCGGGGATGATGCACCGGTGCCCTTGATCGACTCGGCCGACGCCGACTTCCGCGTGTGCGAGGTCAGCTTCCGAACACTGCTCGAAATCCAGGCGGAGGCGGAGTCCCGCGGTTTCGCGAGTCGGTGGAGCTCCGTGGAGGCGCTCCGCGGCCAGGTCCGGCCGGGAGCCGTGCTCCTGCAGTCGCTGATGCGCGAAGAGCGCGGCGGGAGCGTGCGGGCCTACCGGTGCCTGGCGCTGTTCGCGGCCGCGGATCGCGCTGGGGCCGGTGCGATCGTCACGATCGACCTCGCTCCCGAGCGGTTCGCCTCGCTCGAGCGGCTCGACCGCGACTCCGCGGTCCGCGGGGCGCTGGTCCGGGTGTTCACCCTCGCGACGGGCGGGCTGTCGATGGTCGCGAAGGCGTAGCGGCCCGCCCACGGACGATGGGCGGGCCGCGCCGGGGTTAGGAGCGGGACTGGTACTCGCGCAGCAGGCCGCGGCTGATGATCGTCTTCTGGATCTCGCTGGTGCCCTCGCCGATGAGCAGGAACGGCGCCTCCCGCATCAGGCGCTCGATCTCGTACTCCTTGCTGTACCCGTAGCCGCCGTGGATGCGGAACGCCTCCTGCGTCACCTCGGCGCAGTACTCGCTCGCGATGAGCTTCGCCATGCCCGCCGCCACGTCGTTGCGCTCGCCGGTGTCCTTCAGCCGCGCCGCGTTGACCATCATCAGGTGCGCCGCCTCGACCTTGGTGGCCATCTCCGCGAGCTTGAACGCGATGGCCTGGTGCTGGGCGATCGGCTTGCCGAACGTCTTGCGCTGCTGCGCGTACTCCACGGCCAGCTCGAACGCCCGGATCGCGATGCCGCACGCCCGCGCCGCCACGTTCACCCGGCCGACCTCGATGCCGTCCATCATGAACGAAAAGCCCCTGCCCGGCGCCTCACCGAGGACCTGCGAGGCGGGGATGCGGAAGCCGTCGAACACCGCCTCGGTGGTGTCGACGCCCTTGTAGCCCATCTTGTCGATCTTGCCGGGGATGGTGAGCCCGGGCGCCACCTCGCCGAAGCCCTCCGGCTTCTCCACCAGGAACGTCGTCAGGTTCTGGTGGGCCTTCTCCGCGCCCTCATCAGTGCGCACCAGCAATGCGATCAGGTTCGACGAGCCGCCGTTGGTCAGCCACATCTTCGACCCGTCGATGACGTAGTCGTCCCCGTCGCGCCGCGCGCGGGTCTTGATGGCCGCGACGTCCGAGCCCAGGTCGGGCTCGGACATCGAGAACGAACCACGGACCTCGCCGGCCGCCATCTTCGGCAGGTACTTCTGCTTCTGCTCCGGCGTGCCGTGCCGGGAGATCATGTGCGCCACGATGAAGTGCGTGTTGATGACACCGGAGACGCTCATCCAGCCGCGCGCGATCTCCTCGACCACGAGCGCGTAGGTCAGCAGCGACTCGCCGAGCCCGCCGTACTCCTCCGGGATCGTGATCCCGAACAGGCCCATCTCCTTCATGCCCTCGACGATGTCCGCCGGGTAGGCGTCCGCGTGCTCCAGCTCCTGGGCGTGCGGGATGATCTCCTTGTCCACGAACGAGCGGACCGTGGACAGGATCTCTTGCTGCACGTCGGTGAGACCGGCGGTCTGGGCCAGACGGGCCATGGGGCGACTCCTGTGTCAGCGGGCGGTATTACCGGCGAGTATGAGCCCCGCCATGCCGTCCCGCATATGGCGCGCCTCACCCGGGGGCGGACTCCTCCGACTGCCGCGGCGCCGGCGCTTGACCGTTCACCTGCTGCTCGGCGGGCTTGTCGGCGGTGTGCCGTTCGAGAAAGCGGAGCAGCTCCACGGGGAACGGCAGCACCAGGGTGGAGTTCTTCTCCGCCGCCACCTGCACCACCGTCTCCAGCAGGCGCAGCTGCAGCGCCGCCGGGGTGTCGGCCATGATGCCCGCGGCCTCGGACAGCTTGTGCGAGGCCTGCAGCTCACCGTCGGCGGAAATGACCCGCGCCCGGCGCTCGCGTTCGGCCTCGGCCTGGCGCGACATCGACCGCTTCATCGACTCGGGCAGCGCGACGTCCTTGATCTCCACGCGGTCGATGTGCACGCCCCAGTCCAGCGCGGGGCTGTCGATCATCAGCTCCAGGCCCTGGTTGAGCCGCTCCCGGTTGGACAGCAGGTCGTCCAGGTCGCTCTTGCCGATGATGGAGCGCAGCGAGGTCTGGGCCACCTGCCCGACGGCGAACCGGTAGTCCTGCACGTTGACGGCGGCGACCACGGGGTCGATGACCTTGAAGTACACGACGGCGTCGACGCGGACCGTCACGTTGTCCCGCGTGATGCCCTCCTGCGCGGGCACCGGGAGGGTGACGATCTGCATGTTCACCTTCTGCAGCCGGTCGGCGATCGGCAACAGCAGGGTCAGGCCGGGCTCCCGGACGGCCGAGGACACCCGGCCGAAGCGGTAGACCAGGCCGCGCTCGTACTGGCGGACCACGCGGACACTGGCGGCGAGTCCGGTGATCCCCACGGCCGCGACGACGGAGATGATTTCGGCCAGCATGGCGGCTCCCAGGGGTGCGTGTCCCTTGACGCGATGTTACCCCCGTCACACCGGTTGGGAAGTGCCCGATCACTGGCAGTCTGGGTGAGGTGCGGATACCTGGGGAGTTCTCACGACGGCTGATCGACAACGAGGGCGACGTGGTGCGGCCGTGGCTGGCCGCGCTGCCGGAACTGGCGGACTGGTGCTGCCGGCAGTGGGGGCTGGTGATCGAGGGCCCGCCGTGGCACGGGTACACCGCGCTGGTGTTCCCGGTGCGCCGCGACGGCGAACCGCTCGTGCTGAAGCTGGCCTGGCAGGACGACGGCACCCGCGACGAGCCGGTGGCGTTGTCCGCCTGGGATGGCCGGGGAGCCGTGCGGCTGCTGGAAAGCGCCCGCGGCGCGCTGCTGCTGGAGCGGCTCGACGCGTCCCGCTCGCTGCTCACCGAGCCGCTGGACAAGGCGCTGGAGATCACGCACGGCCTGCTGCACCGGCTGACCGTGCCCGCTCCCGCGCTCGGCCGCACGCTGCGGGACGAGGCGGTCCGGTTCGCCGAGGAGATGCCCGCCGACTGGGCGCGGCTGGGCGGTCCGGTGCCGAAGCGGTTGGTGGACGCCGCGGTCGCCGTGTGCCGGGACCTCGGGCCGGGAGCCGGGACATCACTGGTCAATCAGGACCTGCACTACGAAAACATCCTCGCAGGCACACGGGAACCGTGGCTGGTGATCGACCCGCAGCCGATCGCCGGGGACGCGGAGTTCGGCCTGATCCCCCTGCTGTGGAACCGGTTCGGAGAGTCCACAGTGGAAGAACGGGTGCGTGTGCTGGCCGCCGGGCTGGACCCGGACCGCGCCCGCGCCTGGACGCTCGTGCGGGCCGTGGACAACTGGTTGTGGGCCGCCGAGCACGGTGGTTTCCCCAGCGTGCCGATCGTCAGTGCGATCGCCGAGTGGGCGGCGCTCGAATAGGGTTGGCGGCATGGTGAACAGGGTCTTCGCCGCCCAGCTGGCCGGCCTTCCGGTCTTCGGACCGGACGGCGAGTCCATCGGCAAGGTGCGCGACCTGGTCGCCGGCCTGCGGCTCGACCAGCAGCCGCCGCGGGTGCTGGGGCTCGTCGTCGAGCTGGCCACCCGTCGCCGGGTGTTCGTGCCGATGCTCCGGGTCACCGCGATCGAGCCGAACGCCGTCACGCTCGCGACCGGCTCGGTCAACATGCGCCGCTTCCACCGCCGCCCCAACGAGGTCCTCGTGCTCGGGCAGCTGATCGACGCGCAGGCCCGGCTGGCCTCCACCGACGCGCGCGTCACGGTGGCCGACGCGGCGATGGAACCGGTCCGCACCCGCGACTGGGTGCTGGCCAAGCTCGCCGTCCGCGAGCGCTCCGGACGGCTCGGCATCGGCAGGCGGCGGTCGTCGCTGCAGGTCCTGCCCTGGTCGGAGGTGCGCGGGCTGGGCCTGACCGACCTCACCGGGCAGCCGCAGGGCGCCGGGCAGCTGCTCATGCTGTTCGACACCATGCGCGCGGTCGACATCGCCGCGACCATGCGCGACCTGCCGACCAAGCGGCGGCACGAGGTGGTCGACTCGATGGACGACGAGCGGCTCGCCGACGTGCTGGAGGAACTGCCCGAGGAGGACCAGAAGGAACTGCTCGCGCACCTCGCCGAGGAGCGCGCCGCGGACATCCTGGAGGCGATGAACCCGGACGACGCGGCCGACCTGCTCGCCGAGCTGGCGCCGGCCGACCAGAGCCGGCTGCTGGAGCTGATGCACCCGGACGAGTCCGAGCCGCTGAAGCGCCTGCTCACCTACTCCTCCGACACCGCGGGCGGCCTGATGACGCCGGAGCCGGTCATCCTCACCCCGGACGCCACGATCGCCGAGGCGCTGGCGCACATCCGCAACCCCGACCTGCCCGCCGCGCTGGCCAGCCTGGTTTTCGTGTGCCGCCCGCCGACCGAGACCCCGACCGGCCGCTACGTGGGGTGCGTGCACTTCCAGCGCCTGCTCCGGGAACCGCCTGCCGAGCTGGTCGCCAGCGCCGTGGACACCGACCTGCCCGCACTCGGCCCGGACGCCGACCTGCCGGAGATCACCCGCTACTTCGCGGCCTACAACCTGGCGTGCGGTCCGGTGGTGGACGACCAGGACCACCTGCTGGGCGCCGTCACGGTCGACGACCTGCTCGACCACCTGCTGCCCGACCGCTGGCGCGAGACCGGGCTGCACGACATCACCGAGGGACAGGAGATCGACAGTGCCTGAGTTGACCGCGCGGCGCCGCCTCGACCAGCCCCGCTCCGGACGGGGCCCACTGGTCAGCATCGACCCGGACAGCTTCGGACGGCTGTCCGAGCGGCTGGCCCGGTTCCTCGGCACCGGGAAGTACCTGTTCTGGCAGACCCTCATCGTCGTCGTGTGGATCATCGTCAACCTGAGCGCGGCCGCCCTGCGCTGGGACCCGTACCCGTTCATCCTGCTCAACCTGGCGTTCTCCACGCAGGCGGCGTACGCGGCGCCGCTGATCCTGCTCGCGCAGAACCGGCAGGACGACCGGGACCGGGTGTCGCTGGAGGAGGACCGGCACCGGGCGGCGCAGACCAAGGCCGACACCGAGTACCTGGCGCGCGAGCTGGCCGCGCTGCGCCTCGCGGTCGGCGAGGTCGCCACCCGCGACTACCTGCGCGGGGAGCTGGACAAGCTGCGTGAGGACCTCAACACCAAGCCGCGACGTGGCAAAAGCAATAGGGCCCAGGCAGAGGCCATTACCGGTCCGTAGCATGGTGGGGTGACCAGTACGCAGCAGATCCCCAGTGTCGAGGACGTCCGGGCGGCGCTGAAGGACGTTCACGACCCCGAGATCCGCAAGCCCATCACCGAGCTCGGCATGGTCAAGGACGTCACGGTCGGCGAGGACGGCGTCGTCACGGTCGCGGTGTACCTGACGGTGGCCGGCTGTCCGCTCAAGGACACCATCACCAAGGACACCAAGGCCGCGGTCGGCAAGCTCCCCGGGGTGCGCGACGTCCGGGTGGAGCTCGACGTGATGAGCGACGAGCAACGCACTGAGCTGCGGAAACAGCTGCGTGGCGATGCGGCGGAGCCGGTCATCCCGTTCGCCCAGCCGGGCTCGATGACGCGGGTGTACTGCGTCGCGTCCGGCAAGGGCGGGGTCGGCAAGTCGAGCGTGACGGTCAACCTCGCGGTGGCGATGGCCGAGCGCGGGCTGTCGGTCGGCGTGGTCGACGCCGACATCTACGGCCACTCGGTGCCGCGCATGCTGGGCGCGCGCGAGAAGCCGACGAAGGTCGAGCAGATGATCATGCCGCCGCAGGCGCACGGCGTGAAGGTCATTTCCATCGGCATGTTCACCCCGGGCAACACGCCGGTGGTGTGGCGCGGCCCGATGCTGCACCGCGCGCTGCAGCAGTTCCTGGCCGACGTGTTCTGGGGCGACCTGGACATCCTGCTGCTGGACCTGCCGCCGGGCACCGGTGACATCGCCATTTCGGTGGCCCAGCTGATCCCGAACGCGGAGATCCTGGTGGTGACCACGCCGCAGCAGGCCGCGGCGGAGGTCGCCGAACGGGCCGGCGCGATCGCGATGCAGACGCGGCAGCGGGTCGCCGGGGTCATCGAGAACATGTCCTGGCTGGAGACGCCCTCTGGCGAGCGGATGGAGATCTTCGGCTCCGGCGGCGGCAAGACCGTGGCCGATTCGCTGTCGAAGTCGGTGGGCTCCGAGGTGCCGCTGCTGGGCCAGGTGCCGCTCGACCCGCGCCTGCGGGAGCAGGGTGACGCCGGAACGCCGCTGGTGCTCGCCGAACCCGAGGCTCCGGCGTCGCTCGTGCTGCGGGACGTGGCGAAGAAGCTCTCGGTGCGGGCCCGTGGGCTGGCCGGGAAGATGCTGAACCTCAGCCCCAGCGGACGCTAGGCCGCACACACCCCGAGCTGGGTGGTCATCCCGTCGCCTGACACGTGACGATCACCTTGAGCCAGGGCCGCAACATCCGTGCTCGCGTGAGTTGAGATGCCAACCTTGCGGCCCTGGCTCAAGGTGATATGCACAAACCGGAGGCGACGGGATGACCACCCGGCGACCACCCACCCGAGGTGAGACGACAACGGTCCCCTGGTCATCCCGGAGCCTGCCCGTCCGGCGAGGACTCTTTTGATCTTTTCCGCCCTGCGGGCGGGTGCGCCTTACGGCGCCGGAAGGTCACCTTCCGACCACCCCCGCCCCCTCTCCCTGATTGTGTTTCAGTCGCCGAGCAGCCGTGTCAAGGCGGGAAAGCGTGCCTTGACACGCCTGATCGGCGACTAAAAGCAGGCTGTGGATCGGGGGCGGGGGAGGTCTGGTTGGGGTAGTCGCTTGCTTTGCGTTGCCGGCTTGCGGATTCGAAGTGAGAAGGGCCGCCCCTGCCGGGGTGGCCAGTGCCGTTGCGTTGCCGGTTTCGCGGTTGTGCCAGAAAAAAAATGGGCCACCCCTCCTGGGGTGGCCCTCTTCTCAGGTGGCGTCTGGGTCTGTTGGGGGCTTTTCGCCTGGTTTGAGTGGTTCTGGGTCCGGCTTCGCGGCCGGGGTGGTCGTCGTGGCGGGGTAGCCGTTCGGTTTCACGCTGCCGCCGGACAGGCCGTTGATCCCGAGCGGGTCCGGGTCACCGTCGAAGAGGTGCTGGGTGACCGCCCGGCGCGGGTCGAAGTTCCGCAGCTGCCGCAGGTCCTCCAGCGGCTTCTGGAACTGCTCGAAGTCCGAGCCCATCTCGTCCTTGAGCTGCTGCCGGGCGCCGGTCGCGAAATCGCGCACCTTCCGCACGCTCCGGCCCAGCCAGGCCGCCGCCTCGGGCAGGCGCTCCGGGCCGAGGATGAACAGGCCCGCGACGATCAGGACGAGGATCTCGCCCCAGCCAACGCTTTCGAACATTCGCGAACCTCCGCCTCACACGGCTCCAGCTACCTCAGATTACCCCGCCGACCGGCCTGTTCGGATCCCGCGCGCGGAGTTCACGTCTCGTCCATCCGGCGGTCAGTCCGAGCCGAGCGTCACGTCGACCATCAGCGTCCGCCCCTGCCGGACCAGCTGCACGGGCACCGTCTCGCCGACCTCGTGCTGCCGCACCGCCACCGTCAGCTCCGCCGCGTTGCGGACCAGGCGGTCGCCGAGCTTGGTGATGACGTCGCCCTCCGCGATGCCCGCCCGCGCGGCCGGACCGCCGTCGGCGACGTTCAGCACCTGCGCGCCCTCCGACGTCTCCGCCGCGACCGACGCCGCGTTCACCCCGATGTCGGCGTGCTTGACCTGGCCACTGCTGATGAGCGTCCGCGCGATCTTGATCGCGTCGTCGGCCGGGATGGCGAATCCGATGCCGATGCTGCCGCCCGAACCGTCCGCCCCGCCGTCCGTGCGGATCGACGAGTTGATGCCCACCAGTGCGCCCGTCGAGTCGACCAGCGCGCCGCCCGAGTTGCCGCGGTTGATGGGCGCGTCGGTCTGGATCGCGTCGTACGTGACCGGCGGCTCGCCGTTCTCACCGGCCGCCGTCACCGGCCGGTGCAGCGCGCTCACGATGCCCGAGGTCACGGTGTTCTCCAGGCCCAGCGGCGACCCCACGGCGATCACCGAATCACCCGGTTCGAGGCCGGCCGGGTCGCCGATCTGCAGCACCGTCGGGTTCGACACCGCCACCTTGATCACGGCCAGGTCCGTCTTCGGATCCGTCCCGACCACCCGCGCCTCGGTGCGGGTGCCGTCCGTGAACACCGCGGTGATCTTCGCCTGCGGGTCGCTGGTGGCCAGCGAGATGACGTGGTTGTTGGTGATCGCATAACCCTGCGGGTCGATCATCACGCCCGAGCCGACGCTGCCGGACTGACCGGACTTCACCTCGATCGAAATGACCGCGGGCGCCACCCGCTGCGCGATGTCGGCGATCGAACCGGGCGCGCGTTCCTTGCCCGCCTCGGCCTCGGAGATCGTCGCCGACCCGGTGAGCGAGTCGCCCGCACCGCCGAGCCACCAGCCGATCAGGCCGCCGACGGCGCCGATGAGCAGGCACACCACCCCGAGCAGACCCAGCGCGACCGGCTTCACGCGGCGGCCGAACAGCAGCTCGGGCAGCGACAGCTGGGCGCTGCGCGGACGGTCGGCGTCCTCGTCGTCCTCGTCGTCGGGATCGAGCGCCGGGCGGGACAGCACCGCGGCCGAACCCGGGTCACGCCACGGGTCGGTCATGCGGGACCACAGCGGCGGCTCCGGATCACCGCCCGGCTGCCTGCCGTTGTCCCCGGCGGGGCGCTGCAGCCGCACGTCCTCCGCGCCGGGCGGGCGGCCGAAGGCCTCGGCCAGCGACTCCGGCGCGGGCGGCGCGGCGACGATCTTGTCGCCGTTGCGTGTGCCGGGGGTGTAGAGCTTGTCGAAGGCACCGTCCACGCCGTGCGGGCGGCCGAACGCGCCGGCTTCCGCGGGATCCACCGGCGGCCGGTCCAGCGGGCGGGGCGCCAGCCGCGGTTCCGCGCCTGCGCTGTCCTGTGGTGGATTCGGCTGACTCATCGTTCCCCGGGTGGATGGCTCGTCGTGCTGTCGGCGCGACCCTACGCCACCGATTCTCCCCCGCGGACGGTGAAGGGCGCGTCAGCGACTGGCCACGGGGGCGGGAGTCGTGGTCGTCGTGGTGGTGGCGGGCACGCTCGGCTCGCCACCGAGCTGCGCACGCAGCACACCGGGCGCGGGCGCCTGGCCGGGCTCCGGGTTGGCCTGCGTGGGATCGCCGGTCGACGAGGTCACGACCAGCGCGAGCGCGCTCAGGACCAGGCCGGACACGGCCACCCCGGCGCCCTGCGCGACGCGGCGCCGCACCGAGGGGTGACGCTGACCGCCCAGAACGGCGGAACCACTACCGAGGGGCGCGCTCGACCCGAGCGGCGCCGACGAACCAAAAGGGGACGACCGGAGACCGGCGACGCGGTCGGGCCGCTGGATGGCGACCAGCTGGCCGTCCTCGGTGACGGCGAGGTTGTCGGGACTGGTCGGCAGGTCGGTGTCCTGCGGGATGTTGCGCAGGCTCGCCAGCAGGCTGGCCGGCATCGAGGGTGCTTCCGCGCGCCGGACCGCCGCGCGCACCTGGCGCTGCGACGTCACCTCGGCGGCGCAGATCGGGCACCGGGCGACGTGCGACGCGGCACGCTCGTGGGCGCCAAGGCTCATCTCGCCGTCCACGAAGGCGACGACGGCGTCGGGAAGCAGGTGAGACTCGGGCAGGCCCCAGCCTCGCAGTTCGCTCATGCGGAAACCCCCACGGATTCCTCCTTGGCCGCCCGGCGCCGTTCGAGCGAGGCACGCAACGCCTGCCGGCCGCGGTGGATCCGGCTGCGCACGGTGCCCAGCTTCACGCCGAGCGTCGCACCGATCTCCTCGTAGGAAAGTCCTTCGACGTCGCACAGCACCACGGCGGCGCGGAACTCCGGCGGCAGCTCGTCGAGCGCGGCCTGCAGGTCCGGGTCCAGGTGCGTGTCGCTGTACACCTGCTCGGGGCTCGGGTCGTCACCGACGATTCTGTCGGTGTCCTCGGGCAGCCCCTCCATGCGCACCCGCGAGCGGCGGCGCGCCATGTCCAGGAACAGGTTCGTGGTGATGCGGTGCAGCCAGCCCTCGAAAGTGCCCGGCTTGTAGGAGGCCAGCGAGCGGAACACCCGGATGAACGTCTCCTGGGTGAGGTCCTCGGCGTCGTGGGTGTTGCCGGTCAACCGGTACGCCAGCCGGTAGACGCGGTCGCCGTGCTCGCGGACGACCTCGTCCCACGACGGCGGAGTCCACGCGGACTCGTCGACGGTGACCGGGCGGCCCTCGACCTGCTCGTTCTCCAGGCTGTTCTGCATCGTGGGGGACGGCACCTCCATCAGGCTGTTCTCCCAACTGATCTGTCCAACGCGGGCCATCCGCACTGTGTTCCCGGGAACCCCCTGGCGCCCGTTGAGACCCAGCTTGGCCCCTCTCCTTATGTGGGTAGTGAGACGAGACTGAGAGCCGCCTGAGAGAAGTGTGCACGTCTTCCACGGGTTTGGCGACGACCAGCGCTAACCTTTGCCGCGTGACCTCCGAGACGCTCGCGGCGAGTGGCGGCGACCACGCCGAGGGCTACCTGCCCGACCACCCGGCGGACGCCGCGCTGCTCGCCGCGCGGGCGCGCTCGGCGGAACTGGGCTGCGCGGCGCTCGGACCGGCCACCGGCGCGGCGCTGTGCTTCCTGGCGACGAGCCTGCGGGCGCGCGCGGTGGTCGAGATCGGCACCGGCATCGGGGTCAGCGGGCTCTACCTGCTGCGCGGAATGGCCCCGGACGGGGTCCTCACCTCGATCGACATCGAGCCGGAGCACCACCAGGCCGCGCGCCGCACCTTCCGCGAGGCCGGGTACCCGCCCGGCCGCACGCGGCTGATCATGGGCCGGGCGCTGGACGTGCTGCCGCGCCTCACCAGCGGCGGCTACGACCTGGTGTTCGTCGACGCGGCGCGTGCCGAGTACCCGCGTTACTACGAGCACGGCGTCCAGCTGCTGCGGCCCGGCGGGGTGATCGCGTTCCACGGCGTGACCGACGCGGCCCGCGGCGAGCGGCGGGAGCCCGGAGTGCTCGCGGCGCGCGAGCTGGCGCGGGCCATCCGTGAGGACGAGCGGCTGGTGCCGGCGCTGCTGCCGGTCGGCGGGGGATTGCTGGTCGCCGCGGTGCAGTGATCATCGCTGGTCAGCGCTGTGTCGCGGGCCGCTGGCGCGGTGTGACGCCCCTCGAAATCGTCGTACCCCTGGTGCAGGATCTCCTCACGCGGGAAATGTCCGGATCGACGAGGGGGTCGTCATGCGCGAGGCAGTCCTGAGCGCCGCGCGGTTCATCACCACGCACGCCGAGGAGCCGTTGGGGCTGGGGGACGTCGCCGACCACGTCGGCTACAGCCCGTTCCACCTGGCCCGCACGTTCACGCGGGAGCTCGGCATGCCGCCGTGCCAGTACCTGACGGCGCGCCGGTTCGAGCGGACCAAAAGGCTGCTCCTGCAGACCGACGAGCGGATCATCGACATCTGCAACGCGGTCGGGTTCTCCGCGGTCGGCACGTTCACCTCCCGGTTCACCGCCGCGGTGGGCACCACGCCGGTCGAGTTCCGGCGGCTGCCGGACGTGCTCGCCGACTCGCCGCCGCGGCCGATGTCGTCCCCGGGCGCGGGCGGCGGCACGGTGATGGGCACGGTCCGGCTGAGCCCGGCCGCGCAGGTGGCGCTGGGGCCGGACCCGGCCGTGTACGTCGGGCTGTTCCCCAAGCGCGCCGCGCGCGGGTTCCCGGTCAGCGGCACCCTGCTGGCCGAACCCGGTGACTTCCTGCTCACCGGGGTCCCGGCGGGCACGTACTGGGTGATGTCGTCGGCGCTGCCCAGCGGCGGCGGCGCGACGGCGCAGCTACTCCCGGGCCGCACCGTGGCCGGCGCGTGTCCGCGGGCCGTGCGGGTGTCGGCGGAGGCGCCGGTGCACCAGCGGGACGTGCACCTGGACCTGGGGCAGGACTGGTCGCCGCCGGTGCTGATCGCCCTGCCCGCGCTCGCCTCGGCCGATGCGCAAGAACGGAGAAGACACCGGTGAGAGCGCCGCCGTAGCGTCCGGAGGGTGATCACGCACCTGCACTCGGCCACGGTCCTGGTCGGCGACCAGGAAGAGGCGCTGCGCTTCTACGTGGGCACGCTGGGGTGGGAGAAGCGGGAGGACCTGCGGTTCGGGCCGGTGCACCGGTTCCTGAGCGTGGCGCCGCCGGGCGCGGTGACGTCGATCGTGCTGGGGCAGCCGGAGGTCTACGCGCGGGAGCTGGTCCCGGGCGGCACCGGGATCACGGTGATGACGCCTGACGTGGCCGCCACGCAGGCCGAGATGTCTGCCCGGGGTGTGCGCTTCGCGGGGCAACCGCAAGCCATGCCATGGGGCACGAAGGCGACGTGGTTCACCGACCCGTTCGGGAACGAGTACTTCCTGCTGGAGGGCTGAGGGGGCTGCCGTCAGGCCCGGATCACCGCCCGGCGGGTACTGGCTGCGCGGAGGCTGATCATGGCGGCCACCCGGCTTCTAGGCCGCAGCCACCCGCGCGGTCCGCGCCCGCCGCCCGACCACCGCGGCGCCGGCCAGTGCCAGCCACACCACCGCGGCCCCGACCAGCCAGCTCCAGCCGAACCGTCCGAAGACCACGCTCCCGGCCGTGCCGCCGACGCTGCTGCCCAAGTAGTAGGCCAGCGTGTACATCCCGGACGCCTGCCCCCGCGCCCCCTCCGGGGCCTCCGCCGCGGCCCAGCCGTTGGCGACCGCGTGCGCGGCGAAGAAACCGCCGGTGAGCACCACGAAACCGAGCACCACCAGCGGCAGCGAGTCGGGCAGGGTGAGCAGGATCCCGGTCGCCATCACGGCCAGCCCGCCGAGCACCGCGCGCGGCCGGCCGAACCGGGCGACCAGCCTGCCCGCGTTCGACGACGACACCGAGCCCACCGCGTAGGCCAGGAACACCAGCGAAGCGACCGCCGGCGACAACCCGAGCTCCCCGGTCAGCCGGAACCCCGCCGCGTTGTACATCGCCACGAAGGCGCCCATCGCGAGCAGCGCCACCCCGTACTGGGCCAGCAGCACCGGCCGCCGCAACGCGGTCCCGACGCCGGTCAGCACGTCCCGCAACCGCAACCCCGAACCGCTCGGCCGCGCGCCCGCAGGCAACGACAACACCGTGATCGCGCTGCACACCAGCGCCACCCCCGCGACCACGGCCAGCGCGCCGTGCCAGCCGAGGGCCTCCGCGCTGAACCCGGCCGACAGCCGGCCGACCATGCCGCCGACCGTGTTGCCCGCGATCATCGCCCCGACCGCCGCGGCCACCCCGGTCTTGCCCAGCTGCTCCACCAGGTACGCCGAGGCCACCCCGGGGAACCCGGCGATCGCGATCCCCTGCAACGCCCGCATCGCGAGCAGCACCGGGTACGAGGGCGCGAACGGCATTAGCAGGCCGAGCACGACCGACAACGTCACCGACGCGACGATGATCGGCCGCCGCCCGACGATCTCCGACAACGCCGCGATCGGCAGCACCGCGATCGCCAGCGCCCCGGTCGCCACCGACACCGCCAGCGACGCCGAACCGGGGTCGAGCTGGTACTGCGCGGCGAGCTGCGGCAGGACCGGCTGCGGCGCGTAGAGCAGGGCGAACGACGAAATCCCGGCAGCGGCGACCGCGAGCTTCACCCGGCGCGTTGCCGGGCGGGCCGGGGCGAGCACATCGACTGACACGCCTCGAAAGTAAGCCGCGCTAAAAAATACTTCCAATGCGTGGAACTGGCACAATTCATACCGTGACGTATGAAAGCCCGGCGGAAGCGTCTGACCAGCGGCTGGCTGCGAAGCTCGCGCCCAGCCTGGCCCTGCTGGCGGCCCTGCGTGAAACGCGCAACATCACCCGCGCGGCGGAGCGGCTGGGCATCCCGCAGCCGACGGTGAGCCGCCGCCTGGCCGGGTTGTCCGAGGTCGTCGGCGCGCCGCTGACCCGGCCGGACGGGCGCGGCGTCCGGCTCACGCGAGCGGGCGAAATCCTCGCGGCGACGGCGGCCCGCGCGCTCGCTGCAGTCGAGACGGGTGTGCGGCAGACGCGGGAGGAGATCTCGCCGGACAGCGGGCACGTCGTGCTCGGGTTCCTGCACCTGCTAGGCCGGTGGCTGGTCCCCTCGCTGCTGCGCGACTTCCGCGCCGACCACCCCGGCGTGCGGTTTTCGCTGGTCCAGGGCTCGCGACAGCACGTGCTGGACCGGCTCGCGGACGGTGAGCTGGACCTGGCGCTGGTGGCTCCGCTGCCGGACACCGCGGCGCTGGACAGCTTCGCGTTGTCGGAGCAGGACCTGCTGCTGTCGGTGCCGGAGGCGCACCCGCTGGCCCGGCGGCGCCGCATCCGGGTCGAGGAGCTGGCCGACGAGCCGTTCGTGACGCTCGAACACGGCTATGGGCTGCGGCAGATCATCGACGACCTGTGCGCGGCGGCCGGGTTCGAGCCGAAGATCGCGTTCGAGAGCCAGGAGTCGGACACCGCGCGCGGCCTGGTCGCCGCGGGACTGGGGGTGGCGCTGCTGCCGCGGTTCGGGCCAGCGCCGCCGGCCGGGGTGGTGGAGGTGCCGCTGTCGCCGCGGGTCAGCCGCACGATCGGGCTGACCTGGCGGGCAGGCGAAGAACCGACCCCGGCGGTAGCCGCCTTCCGCGACTACGTGCGCACCAACGGCACCCGCTACGCCTGACGACCGACACGGCTCGGCCCCCACCCACGGTGGCGGCGCCCGGAACTACGCCCGATCCGAGCCGGGCCTGGGAGTAGTGCCGCCGCGCTTCAGACCCGCGCCGCCCGCCGGGGTGGTGGAGCCACTGTCCCCGCAGGGCAGCCACACCATCGCGCCTGGAACTACGCCTGGTCCGTACCGAACGCCTCCGCGAACGCCACCAGCGTCCGCGCCGCGAAACCCGTCGCACCCGGGACGACCTCCGCGTAGGGCTTCTCGGCCCTGGCCGGACCCGCGATGTCCAGGTGCGCCCACGGCAGGCCCTCGGTGAACTCGCGCAGGAACAGCGCCGCCGTGATGCCGCCCGGCCCGCCGGGCGCCTGCTTCACGTCGGCGAGCTCGCCGCGCACCGCGTCGGCGTGGGCGTCCAGCAGCGGCATCCGCCACCACGCCTCCCCGACGCTCGCGCCCGCCTCGCGGATCTCGTCGGCCAGCTTGTCGTCCGTGGCGAACAGCCCGCCGGTCCGCAGGCCCAGCGCGACCTTCATCGCGCCGGTCAGGGTCGCCACGTCCACCACCGCGTCCGGGCTGAACCGCCGGATCCCGTAGGCCAGCGCGTCCGCCATGACCATGCGACCCTCGGCGTCGGTGTTGGACACCTCGGTGGTCCGCCCGCCGTAGTGCCGCACCACGTCGCCCGGCCGGTACGACGAGCCGGACACGTGGTTCTCCGCCGCCGGGACCAGCGCCGTGACCCGCACCGGCAGCCGCAGCGAGGCGATCGCCAGCGTGGCCGCGATGACGGCGCCACCGCCGGCCATGTCGGTGCGCATCAGGTGCATCCCGTCGGCCGGTTTGATCGACAGGCCACCGGTGTCGAACGTGATGCCCTTGCCGACCAGCAGCAGGTGACGGACCGCGCCACGCGGCCGGTACGTCAGCTCGATCAGCCGCGGCGGGCTCGCCGAGCCCCCGCCGACCGCGAGCACCCCGCCGAAGCCCTGCGCGGCCAGCCACTGCTCGTCCCGGATCGTGGCGCTCAGGCCGGGCACCTCGCCGGCCAGTCGCGCGGCGGTGTCGGCCAGCCACTCCGGGTTCTTGACGTTGGACGGCGTGTTCGCCAGGTCCCTGGCCAGCGCCGACGCGCCGGCCAGCACCCGCGCGCGCTCGACGACCCGCTGGTGACCGGCGTCCGCCGTGACCAGGCGCAGCGTGCGCAGCGCGGGCTGCTCCGCGTCGCCGCTGACCTTGAACCGGTACCCGCCGAGCAGCGCCCCCAGGGTCAGCTCCGCGACCTGCTCGCCGGTGACGTCGGCACCCAGTTCGACCTGCACCGCCTTGACGTCCGCGGCCTCCCTGGCGAGGGCCGCGCCCGCGGCGCGCCAGTGCGCGGGCCCGCCCTCGCCGATCCCCACCAGCCAGCGCACGTCCCCGCCGGGGAGCCGGCGGACCTCACCGGCCTTGCCGGTGTGCTCGACTCCGGCGACCGGCGCGTCCGCACCAGCGGGGACCAGGACGGCCAGGTCGGCGCCTCGACGGCGGCCGTCGGCGACCTCGACGTCGATCAGCCGGGTGGGAACGGACGGCAGGGGGAACCGCGCCATCTGGCGACCTCCTGGAACTCAAGGGACTGCGGCCGCGCGTGACGTCAGCCGGTGACGACGGAACGGGAGCGGGTCAGCTGGTGGCCTCCTGCAGGGCAACCCCCAGGTCCTTGGCCTCTTCGGCCGACAGCTCGACGACAAGTCGCCCACCGCCCTCGAGCGGAACGCGCATCACGAGGCCCCGCCCCTCCTTAGTCACCTCGAGGGGACCATCTCCGGTCCGGGGCTTCATGGCCGCCATAGCGTGCTCCCTCCGTATCAACCGGCGCGCCCGGGTCGCGCTCTTCAAGCCAACCGGGTCAGGCCCCATTCTCCCTCATCAGGATGGGCGCGCGAACGCGGACCGATCTTTTCGTGTTTGCTTAGGTGCTGGTATCGCCCCTCACCCGAGATTTCAGGAGGCCCTCCGGTGACCACCGAGGACGTGCTGCTCACCGCCGACGCCGACGGCGTGCGCACCGTGACGTTGAACCGCCCCAAGGCCTACAACTCGCTCACCGTCGAGCTGAAGGAGCGCCTGCTGGCCGCGTTGCGCGAGGCTTCGGCGGACCCGGCGGTGCGCGCGGTCGTGCTGACCGGCGCAGGCAAGGCGTTCTGCGCGGGCCAGGACCTCAAGGAGCACGTCGGGCTGCTGCAGGCGGGCGACCCGGCGCCGCTGCGGACCGTGCAGGACCACTACAACCCGATCGTCCGGGCCATCGTGGAGATGCCGAAGCCGGTGATCGCCGCGGTGAACGGGCCCGCCGCGGGCGCGGGAGCGGCTTTCGCCTACGCCGCGGACCTGCGCATCGCCGCGTCGTCGGCGAACTTCCTGATGGCGTTCGCCAACGTCGGGCTCGGCCCGGACTCGGGCGCGTCGTGGACGCTGCAGCGGCTGGTCGGCTACGGCCGGGCGGCCGAGCTGATGCTGCTCGCGCGCACGGTCGGCGCCGAGGAGGCGCTGTCGCTGGGCCTGGTCACCGAGGTCGTGCCGGACGAGGAGCTGGCCGGCCGGGCGCAGGCGCTCGCCGCGAAGCTCGCCGCCGGGCCGACGGTCAGCTACGCGAAGATCAAGCAGGTGCTGACCGTGGCCGCGGAGGGCTCGCTGGAGGACGCGCTGGCCGCCGAGGACGCGGCGCAGACGGTGCTCGGCTCTACGGCCGACCACCGCGAGGCGGTGGAGGCGTTCGTCGCCAAGCGCAAGCCGGACTTCCAGGGCAAGTAGGTCAGGACGCGCGGAAGCAAGTCACCAGGTGGTCGTCGACCATGCCGGTGGCCTGCATCAGCGCGTAGCACGTCGTCGGGCCGACGAACGCGAACCCGCGCTTCTTCAGCGCCTTCGCCATCGCCGTCGACTCGGGCGTGATGGCCGGGACGTCCGCCATCGTGCGCGGGCGGGGCCGCTCCCCCGTCGGCGCGAACGACCACAGCAGGTCGTCCAGCGGCTGGTCCAGCATGGTGATCGCGCGGGCGTTCGTGATCGCGGCCAGTATCTTCGCCCGGTTCCGCACGATCGACGCGTCCGCCATCAGGCGCTCGACGTCGTCGTCACCGAACTCGGCCACCTTCTCCGGCACGAAACCGGCGAACGCGTTCCGGAAGCCCTCCCGCTTGCGCAGGATCGTGATCCACGACAGCCCGGACTGGAACGCCTCCAGGCACAGCCGCTCGTACAGGGCGTCCTGCCCGCGCAGCGGCACGCCCCACTCCGTGTCGTGGTACTCGGCGTAGTCCGGGGCCGAGTTCCCCCACGGGCACCGCGACACCCCGTCGGCGCCGATCGACTCCGTCATACCTGCCCCACCGAATAGCTCTCCGCGAACTTCGCGAACCGTTTCAACGAGTACCGCAGCCCGATCACGAACGCGGGCTTCACCACCGGCCAGCCCAGCTGCCCCGCGGGCCCGAGCGGCGGCACCAGGCTCTCCGACCACACGAACGTCGAGGAGTGCGCGCCCTTCGCGTGCACGTGGAAGGCGCCGGTGCCCTTGACGACGCTGCCCAGGTGCCGGACCGTGCACCGCACCGGCGGCTCCCAGCTGGTGATCACCATCGGGTCGGTGACGCCGACCCCGCGCACCCCGGTGAACGCGCTCAGCTTCGACCCGACGCTGCGGCCGTCGCCCTCGACGACTTCGACGTGCGTGCCGAGCATCCACTCGTGCTGCCGCTCCCAGTCGGTCAGCGCGAGCCACGTCGTGCCCGCGCTCGCGTGCACGTCCACGGACAGGACCAGGTCGATCATCCCGAGGTCTGCCGTTCCGCCTCGAGCTCGGCCACCCTGGCGCGGAGCTCGTCGATCTCGGCGCCCAGCCGCCGCACCACCCAGTCCACTTCGGACATCTTGTACCCGCGCAGCACGAGCTGGAAGCGCACCTTCTGCACGTCCTCGCCGGTGATGTCCCGCACCGGCAGGCGCGTCGGCGAGCTGCCCGGCGGCAGCGGGGCCAGCTCCTCGCCGCGACCGAACACGACGGCGGCCAGCAGGAACACCACAGCCGCCACGAGCAGCATGATCACGAGGTAGATCAGGGCGGTCGTCACGTCAGAATCGTGACACACCCGGGCGGGGTTCGTCCCCCGAGCGCACCTCGCGCATCGGCGGCCGATCGGCGACCAGGACGTCCGACTCCCGCGGCACCCACGCCCCGGCCTCGGCCACGAACTGCGTCAGCGTCCCCGAGCCGCCCGCGTCGACCCCGCAGCGAGCCAGCGCCGTGCCGAGGATCTGCCGCGCCATGACGCCCAGCTGCAGCAGCGACCGGTTCCGGTGCTTCCGGACACCCAGGTTGACCTGCGCGAGCCCGGCCATGCCGTAGCGGGCCTCGGCGTCGAGCAGCAACCCGATCTCCACCCCGTACCCGGCCGCGAACGGCACCGACTCGAGGAACTCGCGCGTGGCCGCGTACTCGCCGCCGAGCGGCTGGACCACCGCCGACAACGCGGGCCGCAGCGCGGACAGCACCGGGCGCGCGAGCAGCTCGGTCACCCGCCCGCCGCCGTGCCCGGCCTCGGCGGACTCGACCCGCAGCGGCCGCCGGTAGAACCCCTTGACCAGGTGCACGCCCTCGGCCAGCAGCAACGGGCCGAGCAGCGCGGGCACGAACCCGGGGTCGGGGTCGACGAGGTCGGAGTCGAGGAACACGACGAGGTCACCGGTGGTCGCCGCCAGTGACCGCCACAGCACCTCGCCCTTGCCGGGCAGCGGTTCGAGGTCCGGCAGCACGTCCTCGCGGCGCACGACCCGCGCGCCCGCCTCCGCCGCGACCTCGATCGTCGCGTCGGTGGAACCGGAGTCGACGACCACCAGCTCGTCGACGAGGGTGCCGACCAGCGGCCGCACCGACGCGACCACCTCGCCGACCGTCTTCTCCTCGTCGAGCGCGGGCAGCACCACCGACACGGTGCGGCCCGCTTTCGCCCGTACCAGGTCAGCGGGGTCGAAATCGGGCTCCTGCCACGTGCGCAGGGCGAACCAGCCGGTGTCCATGACCGCCGATCGTGCCATGCTGGGATTGACGACGAACTGGAGGAACCCGTGCTTTACCAGCTGATCCGTCTCCTGGCCGTACCGATGGTCAAGCTGATCTACCGGCCGGAGGTGCGCGGCGTCGACAGGGTTCCCGCGTACGGCCCGGTGATCCTCGCGCCCAACCACCGCGCGGCCGTGGACACGACGCTGCTGGCGCTGGTCAGCCCGCGGCGGGTGCGGTTCCTCGGCAAGGCGGAGTACTTCACCGGCAAGGGCCTGAAGGGCCGGCTGATGGCCGCGTTCCTGGACGCGGTGGGGTTCGTGCCGGTGGAGCGCGGCAACGCGAAGGCCGGGCTGGCGGCGCTGGAGTCCGGCCGCAAGGTCCTCGACGAGGGCGGCGTGTTCGGCATCTACCCGGAGGGCACGCGCTCGCTCGACGGCCGCCTGCACCGCGGGCACACCGGAGTCGGCTCGCTGGCCCTGGCGACCGGGGCGAAGGTCGTGCCGGTGGCCATGACCGGGACGGAGAAGCTGCTGCCCAACGGCAAGCTGTTCCCGCGGTTCGCGAAGGTCACCGTCGAGTTCGGGGAGCCCTTGGACTTCTCGCGCTACGACGGGCTGGACGCGTCACCGGCGATCCGGCGGGCCGTGACCGATGAGGTGATGTACGCGATCGCCGAGTTGTCGGGGCAGGAGTACGTGGACAAGTACCACAAGCGGCCTGGGGAGGCCGCCTAGCGACCCTCACCCCGGTCGCACATTCTCGACGATGTGCGACCGGGGTGCGTCACTGCCACTTGGCGATGTCGGGAGCCTCGTACTTCGCGAAGGCGTCCAGCAGCGCGGCGGGGTCCTCGTCGACGAAGACCAGGTCCCGGTGTTCCGGGCGCAGGAACTTCTCGGTGACCATGTGGTCGATGAACTCCTGGAACGGGCGGTAGTACCCGCGCACGTCGACCAGGCCGATCGGCTTTTCGTGCAGGCCCAGCTGCGCCCAGGTCCAGACCTCGGCCAGCTCCTCCAACGTCCCGGCGCCGCCGGGCAGGGCCAGGAACGCGTCGGCGTACTCGGCCATCTTCGCCTTGCGTTCGTGCATGTCGGCGGTCACCACGAGCTCCGACAGGCCCGCGTGGGCGATCTCCACCCGCTTGAGGTGCTCCGGGATCACGCCGATCACCTCGCCGCCCGCCGCGAGCGCGCCGTCGGCCACCGCGCCCATCAGGCCGACGCTCGCGCCGCCGTAGACCAGGCCGATGCCGCGTTCGGCGAGCAGCTTGCCGAGCGCCGTGGCGGCGTCCACGTACACCGGGTCGCCGCCGCCGGAAGAACCGCAGAACACACAGATTCGCTTCACTTAGTGGGTGTCCTCCCAGGCCTTGTAGGCCTCCTCGACCATCGCCACCGCCTCGTCGACGTCGTCGGTGAGGTGCAGCAGCGCCAGGTCCTTGTCACTGATCTTGCCCTGGGCGTGCACCGAGTCCCGGACCCAGTCGTAGAGCCCGCCCCAGTAGGACCGTCCGAACAGGACCACCGGGAACTTCGTCACCTTCTTGGTCTGGACCAGGGTGAGCGCCTCGAACAGCTCGTCCAGTGTGCCGAACCCACCGGGCAGGCAGATGAACGCCTGCGCGTACTTGATGAACATCGTCTTGCGGGTGAAGAAATACCGGAAGTTCACCCCGAGATCGACCCACGGGTTCAGGCCCTGCTCGAACGGCAGCTCGATGCCCAGCCCGATGGACAGCCCGCCCGCCTCGGACGCGCCGCGGTTGACCGCCTCCATCGCGCCCGGCCCGCCACCGGTGATGACCGCGAACCCGGCGTTCGCCAGGCCCGCGCCGATCTTGCGGCCCAGCTCGTACTCGGGGTGGTCACGCGGCGTGCGGGCCGAACCGAACACGGTGACCGCGCGCGGCACCTCGGCCAGCGCGCCGAAGCCCTCGACGAACTCGGCCTGGATGCGCATGACCCGCCACGGGTCGGTGTGCACCCAGTCGCTGGGCCCGCGCGAGTCGAGCAGGCGCTGGTCGGTGGTGGTCGGCTCGATGCGGCGCTCGCGGCGCAGCACGACCGGCCCCCGCTGCTTCTCCCGCGGGTGCTCGGGATACTCGGACGTTCCGTCCACTTCTGGCCCTGTCACGCCGCCGAGCTTACTGGCCCAGGAAGTCCCGCAGCACGCGCGTGACCTGCCGGATCTCCCGCGCCGCGACGTGCTCCTCGCGGGTGTGCGCGAGGGTCGGGTTCCCGGGACCGAAGTTCACCGCGGCCATGCCGAGCGCGGCGAACCGGGCGACGTCCGTCCACCCCAGCTTCGCCGCCACCGCGCCGCCGGCGGCTTGGACCAGCTCGGCCGTCGCCGGGGCCGTCAGCCCGGGCAGCGCACCCGGCGAGAGGTCCACAACGGACAGTTCGTAGCCGTCGAACACCTCGCGCAGGTGCTTTTCGGCCTGTTCCGGGCTGCGGTCCGGGGCGAACCGGAAGTTCACGGCGAGCACGGCCTCGTCCGGCACGACGTTGCCGGCGACGCCGCCGGAGATCCGCACGGCCTGCAGACCCTCGCGGTAGGTCAGGCCGTCGATGTCGACCACCCGCGCCTCGTAGGCCTCCAGCCGCCGCAGCGGCTCGCCGAGCGCGTGGATCGCGTTGACGCCCATCCAGGCCCGCGCGGTGTGCGCGCGCTTGCCGGTCTGGCGCAGCTCGACCCGCATCGTGCCCTGGCAGCCTGCCTCGATGACCGCGTTCGACGGCTCCCCGACGATCGCCAGGTCACCGGCCAGCCACTCCGGCATCTCCCGCTCGATCCGGCCGAGACCGTTGCGCACGGCCTCGACCTCCTCGTTGTCGTAGAAGACGAACGTCACGTCGTGGCGCGGTTCGGTGACGGTGGCGGCGAGGTGCAGGAACACCGCGTCGCCGCCCTTCATGTCGACCGTGCCGAGCCCGTGCAGCACCTCGTCGTCGCCGGAACCCTCGCGGCGCACCGGCAGGTTCTCGTTGACCGGCACCGTGTCCAGGTGCCCGGCCAGCACCACGCGGGCGGGCCTGCCGAGGTTCGTCCTGGCCAGCACGGCGTCGCCGTTGCGCACCACCTCCAGGTGCCCGGCCTGCGCGAGCAACGCGGCCTGCACCGCGTCGGCCAGCGCCGCCTCCTGCCCGGACACGCTCTGGACGTCCACCAGCGCGGCGGTCAGGTCGACGGGGTCAGCGTGCAGGTCGAGAGTCGTCATGTCCCGACTCTAGGGGGTGTCGTACGGTGGGCGGATGCGCACGTGGAAGGCCCTGATCACGCTCGGTGCGCTGGCACTCGTGCTGGCCGGCTGTTCGAACGAGGCGGGCCCGACCCCGAAGGGCGGCGGGGGCCAGGCGGAAACGCCGTACGCCCTGTCGGTCAAGCTCAACGCCCTCACCGCGGACACCTGCTTCCGCGACCCGGCCGGCCAGACCCCGCGCGGCTGCGGCAAGTACGTCACCGAGCTGGGCAGCACCCCGGGCCTGGTGCGCGAGCAGGCCGGCCCCAAGCACCCGGACGTGGTCGCGGCGGCGAACGGCCTGGAAAAGGCCATCGGCGACTACCGCGGCGGCCACTGCGACGCCGTCGCCGAGCCGGGCGGCGCGTGCACCACGGCGCTCACCGCGATCGCCGACAGCCTCCGGTCGGTCAAGCAACTGGTGGACACCCAGCTCATGACCGGCTGAGTTACGGTTGGGGCCGTGAGCGAGCAGAGCCCCAACCCCGAGACCACCGGTGCGCACGGCGTCGGCCTGGCCACCGTCACCACCGACGGGACCGTGCTGGACACCTGGTTCCCGCAGCCCAAGCTGGGTGAGCCCGGCACCAGCGGAACCGAGCGGCTGACCCGCGAGCAGGCCGCCGAGGTCCTCGGCGAGGCCGCCGCCGCGCTGCTCGGCCCGGACGAGGCCCGTGGCGTCGAGGTGGTCGCCGTCCGCACCACCATCGGCACGCTCGCGCAGGCCCCGGCCGACGCGCACGACATCTACCTGCGCCTGCACCTGCTGTCGCACCGCCTGGTGCAGCCGCACGGGCAGAACCTGGACGGCATCTTCGGCCTGCTGGCCAACGTCGTGTGGACCAACCACGGCCCGTGCCCGGTCGAGGGCTTCGAGCAGACCCGGCTGCGGCTGCGGGCGCGCGGCCCGGTCACCGTCTACAGCGTCGACAAGTTCCCGCGCATGGTCGACTACGTGATGCCCACCGGGGTGCGGATCGGCGACGCCGACCGCGTGCGCCTCGGCGCGCACCTGGCCAACGGCACCACCGTCATGCACGAGGGCTTCGTCAACTTCAACGCGGGCACGCTCGGCGCGTCGATGGTCGAGGGCCGCATCTCGGCCGGTGTGGTCGTCGGCGACGGTACCGACGTCGGCGGCGGCGCGTCGATCATGGGCACACTGTCCGGCGGCGGCAAGGAGGTCATCTCGCTGGGTGAGCGCTGCCTGATCGGCGCGAACGGCGGGGTCGGCATCTCCCTCGGCGACGACTCGGTGGTCGAGGCCGGGCTCTACGTCACGGCCGGGACGAAGGTCGTGGTCGAGGGCAAGACCGTCAAGGCTCGTGAGCTGTCCGGCATCTCCGGCGCGTTGTTCCGCCGCAACTCCGAGACCGGCGCGGTCGAAGCCGTTCCGCGGACCGGGGCGGGCATCGAGCTGAACGAGATGCTGCACGCGAACTGACCTGGGTGCGATTTTCGTTCACCTATCATTCATCCGGTGAGCACCGCTACGTTGCCATCCCGTGTCGTGACCGCCGGTGACCTGGGTCTGCCCGGCGAACCGCTGGTCGCGGGGCCGCGGGACACCCCCGAGGCCCTGCTGCGGGCGCGGATCGACGGTCAGCTGCGCGCGATGCTCAAGTACGAGCCGGGCACGCGGTCCGGGGCCGATCCCGAGGACCTGCACCAGATGCGCGTCGCCGTCCGCCGGCTCCGCAGCGCGTTGAAGCTGCTGGGGCCGGCGGGCGACGACGTGCGGGCCGAGCTGAAGTGGCTGGGCGCCGGGCTCGGCGAGGTGCGTGATCACGACGTGCTGATCGACCACCTGCGGGCCACGGTCGCGTCGTTCGACGAGTCCGACCAGCAGGCGGGCGCGCGGCTGGTGCGGATCTTCGTCGCGGAGCGGTCGAAGGCGAAGCGCCGCCTGAACCGGTGCCTCGGCAGCGCCCGGTATGCCGCGCTGTTGCGGTCGACGGCGCGACTGGTGCTGACGGAGCTGCAGCTCACCCCCGGTGCTCAGCCCGGACCGGTCGACGTCGCCGCCGTGGTGCGGAAGCCGTACCGGAAGCTGACGAAGGCGGTGGCCGCGCTGCCGGCCGACCCGCCGGACGACGAGCTGCACGAGCTGCGGATCCACGGGAAGCGCCTGCGGTACGCGGCGGAGACGGCGAAGTCGGCGGCGCGGAAGAAGCAGGTCACGCGGGTGCGCGAGCTGATCAAGGCGACGAAGCGGCTGCAGGACGTGCTGGGCGACCACCAGGACGCGGTGGTGGCCGCCGAGCGGATGCGGGCGCTGGTCGCCGCGACGGACGAGCCGGCCGTCGGTTTCGTCGCGGGCCGCATCGCGGAGCGCGAACTGAGGCGCCGCGCGGCGGCGCGGGCCACCTGGGGCGCGGTGCTGGCGGACGTGCACACCGCGGCGGCGAAGGTCTGCGGCTAGCTCACTCCGGACGGGCATTGCCGCGGAACCAGATCGCTCGCACGATGCCCAGCCGCGCCGCTCGCAACGGGAGGGCCCCGCAGCTCGCGCACTGCCCGGACGGGCAACCGCAAGGCCCGCAGTCCGCCGCCATGGCGAGACCATCGCGCGAGGCCCGCAGCACCGCCCGCGGAGACCACCGCCCTCTCGCCACCCGCCGCCCGGCGGACCTGCCGGGTCGGGACAGCCGCGAGGTCAGCGGGCCGCAGCGGATCGCGCACTGCCCGAGCGGGCATCGCCCGAAACGAGCACCCTCTCGCCACCGCCGCCCGGCGGGGCCTGCCGGACCGGGACAGCCGCGAGGTCAGCGGGCCGCCGCGGATCGCACACTGCCCGGGCGGGCATCGCCCGAAACGAGCGCCCTCTCGCCACCCGCCGCAACGCCCGCCCCCGCCGACCGGCGGCCACCGCCACCCGCCGCAACGCCCGCTCCCCCACCGGCCCGAGACCAGCGCACATTGCCCAACGCAACGCCCGCGCCCCCACCGACCCGAGACCAGCGCACATTGCCCAACGCAACGCCCGCGCCCCCACCGACCCGAGACCAGCGCGCCCGGCCCAGCGCGACGGGCACCGCTCCCCCACCGACCCGACACCATCGCGCCCGGCCGACCGCACGCCCGCGGCTAGCGGGTCAGCGCGCCCACATAGCCGTCCGGCCGCACGACCACCTCCTTCGCGTCGTAGGCCGAGAACGCGAAGCCCTCCGCATCCACGACGTACCGCCCCGCCGCCTTCACCCCCGGGCGCAGCACCGCGTAGGTGTGTGGCTCCTCCGGTGCGTCGGCGTCGAAAATCAGCCTCGTGGCGTGCGGGCCGCGGAACAGGTCGAACAGGCGGACCTTCGCGCCGCCGGCGTCCAGGACCGGCGCGTCCGGCGCGCGGTCCCCCACCGCGAGGCCCGGCTCGTCCGTCACCCGATAGCTGATGTCGAGCTGCTGGGTCTCCGCACCCCGTTCGTGGGCCCGCTCATCACCTTCCAGGTGCCTGCGCAGCAGCTCCGAGGAGACCCCCAGCACCCGCTCGGCCACCGCCCGCCGCTCGGTTTCGTAGCTGTCCAGCAGCTCCGGTGACCCGTCGGCCAGCTTCCAGCCCAGGTTGTAGGCGTCCTGCACGCCCGTGTTCAGCCCCTGCCCACCGGTCGGCGGGTGGACGTGCGCCGCGTCGCCGATCAGGAACACCCGGCCCTCCCGGAACCGCTTCGCCAGGCGCACGTTCGGCCGCCACACCGTCGACCACGCCAGCTCCCCCAGGCGCACCCCCGCATTCAGACCATCCAAAATGGACTGGAGGGTCTCCGCGGTCGGTTCCGCGTCGGCCTCCCCCAGCGGCGCGCCGAACTGGAACAGGCCGATCCCGGGCAGCGGGCTCATCATGACCCCGCTGCCCGGGTCCGCCGCACGCGCGAACCAGTAGCCGAACTCCGGGTCCAGATCGGCCTCGACGTCGCCGAGCAGCATCTTCACCGACTCGTCGGTGACGCCCTCGAACTCGATCCCCAGCGCCTTCCGCACGAAACTGCGCCCGCCGTCCGCGCCGACCAGGTAGTCCGCGCGCACCGTCTCACCGGTCGACAGCTCCGCGGTGACCCCGGCGCCGTCCTGCGTGAAGCCGGTCAACTCCGCACCCAGCTCGACCCGCACCCCGAACTCGGCCAGCCGGTCGCGCAGGATGCCCTCCGTCTGCGACTGCCCAAGCACCCAGCCGTTCGGGTAGGGCACGTCGGGCGTCGGCTCGCGCCGCTCGCCCATCCGGCGCTCCATGACGTACTCGCCGTCCAGGTGCACCCGGAAGGCCGGCATCTCCCGGCCCGCGGTCAGCACGGCGTCGATGACCCCGAGGTCGTCGAACACCTCCAGGGTGCGCGGCTGCAGCCCGTCGCCACGGGAGCCGCGGAAGAACTCGGTCGCTTTGTCGACGATCCGCACGCCGACGCCGCGCCGGGCGAGGTCGATGGCCAGGGTGAGCCCCGCCGGGCCCGCACCCGCGATCACAATGTCCATTTTATGAATCTCCATTCACTGAATCTCGATTCATAATGGACTTGCTAGCGTGCTCCCGTCAAGGAGGTGCCGTGAAGCGCAAGGAGAAGGCGGCGGAGACCGAGGCCGCGCTGAAGGCCGCGGCGCAGCGGCTGTTCGCCACGCGCGGCTACCTGAACACGAAGATCACCGACATCACGGCGGAGGCGGGCCGGGCGGCCGGATCGTTCTACAACCACTTCGCCAGCAAGGAAGAGCTGCTCGAATCACTGCTGGCGGACCTGGAGGTGGCCGGCGACGAGAGCGCCGACCAGGCCGGTCACAGCCCGGACTTCGCCGACCCCGCGGCGGTCCGCTTCCACGTCGAGGCGTACTGGCGCTTCTACCGCGAGCACGCGCCGACAATGCGCGCGCTGCAGCAGGCGGCGATGGTCAACGCGGACTTCGCCCGCAAGCTCGCGGAGTTCACCCGCGCGCAGAACGAGGAACTGACCGACCACGTGGACTACGTGACCAAGGCGGGCCACCGCCTGCCCGGCACTCCGCTCGCGAGCGTCACGATGATGACCACGGCGGCCGAGACCTTCGTGCGGCAGTGGCACGACGGGCTGCTGGACCTGCCCGAAGAAGAGGCGCTCGAAGCCCTCACCCGGTTCGTCTACCGGGGCCTCACCGGCCGCGACTACTGAGCGGAAACACCCGGGAAACGGGCGCCCCGGTTCACTCTCTCCCGAACGATCACGACGGGAGACGCAGATGACGACGTTTTCCCGGCGGGCCGCGCTCAGCGCCGTCCCGCTGGCCACCGGCCTGCTGGCCGCGCCTCCGGCCGCGGCCGCCGGCAGCTCCACGGCCGTGCCCGCGGCACTGCGGCCGGGCGGCGCCTACGACCGCTACCTGGCACAGCGCGCAGCCGAGGACCGGTTCTCCGGCACCGTGCTCGTGGCCCGCGGGGGCCGGCCGGTGCTGGTCCGCTCGTACGGGATGGCGGACCAGGAGCACGGCGTCCCCAACCGGGACGACACGATCTTCAACCTGGCATCGGGTGCCAAGCCGTTCACCGGGCTGGCCGTCGTCCAGCTCGCCGAGCAGGGCAAGCTGCGGTTCCACGACAAGATCGGCGACCACTTGGACGGTTTCCCCGCCGAGGTCGCGACCAGGGTGTCCGTGCACCACCTGCTCACCCACACCGGCGGGCTGACCTCCGCGACCAGCGAAGGCAGGATCTTCACCAGCGTCGAGGAACGCACCGAGTACCTGGCCCGGAGCACCCGTGAGCTGTCGCTGCGGTTCGTCCCCGGCAGCGACAAGGCGTACAGCAGCGAGGGCTACGAAATCCTCGGCGAGATCGTCGCGACCGTGTCCGGGCAGCCGTTCCAGGACTACGTCCGGCAGCACATCTTCAATCCGGCCGGGATGCGCGACTCCGCCTACTGCACACGGGCGGACTGGCTGGCGAACGTGCGCATCGCCCACCCGTACGTCTACCTGCAGGACGGCTCGCGGGTGGATGGCGTGCGCGACCTCTCCGCCGGCTCCACCGTCAACGGCGGGTTCGGTAGCAACGCCGCACGCGCCTTCGTCGGATCCGGCGGTGGCGGGGCCTTCTCGACCGCTCCCGACCTGGTGCGCTTCGCGCTCGCGCTGCGGGACGGAAGACTGCTCGGCCACGCCTACCGGGACCTGTACACGGGTGGCAAGATCAGCAGTCCGCCGATGCGGGGTGGCGCGCCACGCGGCGAGACTTTCCAGGCGTACGGCCCGCTGGTCGGCTTAGTCGAGGGGCAACGGATCGTCAACCACGGCGGCGGTATCGCCGGGGGCAACACGAACTGGTCGATCTACCTCGACACCGACTGGGTGGCCGTAATCCTGTCGAACTACGACCTGCCCGATTTCCCGGACGTCATCGAGCAGGAACGGCAGGCGTTGCTCGGCTACTGAGCGAGGCGCTCGGAGGCGGCTTCGACGCGCTCGTCGGTCGCGGTGAGCGCCACCCGCACGTGCTCGCCGCCCGCGGGGCCGTAGAACGTGCCCGGCGCGACGAGGATCCCGCGCTCGGACAGCCACCGCAGGGTCTCCCAGGAGTCCTCACCGCGGGTGGCCCACAGGTAGAGCCCGGCCTCCGAGTGATCGATGCGGAAACCGTTGTCCTGCAACGCCTTCTGCAGCACCACCCGACGGCGGGCGTAGCGATCGCGCTGCAGCGACAGGGCGCTGTCGTCGGCCAGGGCGACCGTCATCGCCTCCTGGACCGGGCGCGGCACGATCATGCCGGCGTGCTTGCGCACCGCCAGCAGCCCGGCGACCAGCTCCGGGTCACCGGCGACGAACCCGGCGCGGTAGCTGGCCAGGTTCGCGGACTTCGACAGCGAGTGCACGGCCAGCAGGTTGTCGTGGCGGCCGCCGCACACCGACGGGTGCAGGATCGACACCGGATCGGCGTCCCAGCCCAGCGCGAGGTAGCACTCGTCGGAGACCACGATCACGTCCCGCTCGCGCGCCCACTCGACGATCTCGCGCAGCGCCTCGGCGCCCAGCACGCGTCCGGTCGGGTTGGACGGCGAGTTCAGCCACACCATCGCGGGCGGCTCGGCCAGGCCACGGGGGTCGTCGGCACGCACGATCCCGGCGCCGGCCAGCAGCGCGCCGACCTCGTAGGTCGGGTAGGCCAGCTCGGGGATCACCACGGTGTCGCCGGGCTCGGCGCCCAGCAGCCGCGGCAGCCAGGCGACCAGCTCCTTGGACCCGATCGTGGGCAGCACCGCCGCCGGATCGACGCCGGTGACCCCGTGCCGGCGGCTCAGCGCCTCGACCGCCGCCGCGCGCAGCTCAGGCGTGCCGTGGGTGGTCGGGTACCCGGGGATCTCCGACACCGACGCCAGCGCGGCGCGGATCGACTCGGGCACCGGGTCGACCGGGGTGCCGACCGAGAGGTCGACGAGGCCGCCGGGGTGGGACTTCGCCCGCGCCGTGGGCTCGGCGAGCGAGTCCCACGGGAAGTCGGGCAGGCCGGTACCGCCGCGGTTCATTCGCCCTGCGGGGGCAGGTCCTTGATCCACTGCGGATCGTTGCTGGTCTTGCCGACCTTCGAGGCGCCGCCGGGCGAGCCGAGGCTGTCGAAGAAGTCGACGTTGGCCTTGGTGTACTCGGCCCACTCGTCCGGGACGTCGTCCTCGTAGTAGATGGCCTCGACCGGGCACACCGGCTCGCAGGCACCGCAGTCCACGCACTCGTCCGGGTGGATGTAGAGCATGCGGTCGCCTTCGTAAATGCAGTCGACGGGGCATTCGTCGATGCACGCCTTGTCGAGCACGTCGACGCAGGGCTCGGCAATCACGTACGTCACTGCGATCTCCAGCTAGGTCCAAGGATCCACTACCGATCCTGGACATTACGCGCCGATGCGCGGACCTTCCAAAGTAAGGCCACCCTTAATCCGGGGATCCACGAGCACAATGGGGACGTGGACTCCTCCGAGACGCTCGAGCTCCGCTGCGCCGACGCCTGGCCCGCGGTGACCGTGGACAAGATCGGTGACTGGCGGCTTCGCGCCGCGGGCGGGTTCACCGGACGCGCCAACAGCGCACTGGCCGTCGGCGACCCGGGAGTGCCGGTCGAGAGCGCGCTGACGGCCGTTTGTGACTTCGCCCACGCCCACGGCATTCTCCCGGTCGCCCACACGGTCGTCGGCAGCGCGAACGAGCGCGCGATCGCGGCCGCGGGCTGGGTGCCGAACACCGGTCACGCGGCCGGGCACCTGGTGTCCGTCCTCACCGGCCCGCTCGGCACGGGCGCCGACGAGGTACCCGTCCTCGCCGCGCCGACAGCGGGCTGGTGGGAGCTGACCGTCGGACGAGAAGAGCCGACGGACGCCGAGCGGCACGTGCTGACCACCGGCGAAATCGGCTACGCGGTCGCCGAAGTGATGGGAGTCACAGCCGGTGCGGTGCGTGCGGCGGTGGTCGACGACGTGCTCCACATCGCCCGGCTCGCCGTCCGCCCCGGGTACCGCCGTCGCGGCCTGGCCTCGGCGTTGATGGCCGCCTGCGGGCCATGGGCGGCCGAGCGCGGGGCGGCGCGCGCCGTGCTCCAGGTCGCCGTGGACAACGCCGGGGCGCTGGCGTTCTACGACCGGCTCGGGTTCACCGAGCACCACAGGTACCGGTACTGGGTTCCGGGACCCCGGGCGTGCGAGGATCGCTCGCTGTGAAGGTTGTCGTAGTTGTCGGCGGGGTGGGCGGCGCCCGCTTCCTGCTCGGAGTGAAAGCCGCGCTGGGTCTGCCCCCGATCGGCCCTGGGGACTCGACGCACGAGATCACCGCGGTGGTGAACACCGGCGACGACGTGTGGATGCACGGCCTGCGGATCGCGCCGGACCTGGACACTTGCATGTACACGCTCGGCGGTGGCATCGACACCGAACGCGGGTGGGGGCACCAGGGCGAGACCTGGGTGGTCAAGGAGGAGCTGGCGGCCTACGGCGCCGAGCCGACCTGGTTCGGCCTCGGCGACAAGGACATCGCCACCCACCTGATCCGCACCCGCATGCTGCGCGCGGGCTACCCGCTGTCGGCGGTCACCGAGGCGCTGTGCGACCGGTGGCAGCCCGGCGTGCGGCTGCTGCCGATGACCGACGACCGGGTCGAGACGCACGTCGTCATCGACGACCCGGACGAGCCGGGCAGCCGCAAGGCGATCCACTTCCAGGAGTGGTGGGTGCGCTACCGGGCGGAGCCGCAGGCGCATTCGATCGTGCCGGTCGGTGTCGAGGAGGCCAAGCCGGCGCCGGGCGTGCTGGACGCGATCGGGGAGGCCGACGCGGTCCTGTTCGCACCGTCCAACCCGGTCGTCTCGGTGGGCACCGTGCTCGCCGTGCCGGGCGTGACGGAGGCGCTGCGCAAGACCGAGGCCGGGGTGGTCGGCGTGTCGCCGATCATCAGCGGCAAACCCGTGCGCGGCATGGCCGACGCGTGCCTGAGCGCGATCGGGGTGGAGACGTCGGCCGAGGCGGTCGGCATCCACTACGGGTCGCGGCAGACGTCGGAGGACGGGCTGCTCGACGGGTGGCTGGTGGCCGAGGGCGAAACCGTGCACGTGCCGGGCGTCGCGGTGCGGGCGGTGCCGCTGCTGATGTCCGATGTGGACGCGACCGCGGCCATGGCGCGCGCCGCGCTCGAACTCGCGGGAGCCGAAGTTGAGTGACCACTCCGCCGCACGACTGGAGATCCTGCCGGTCCAGGGCCTGCCGGAGTTCCGGCCGGGCGACGACCTGACCGGCGCGATCGCGACCGCCGCGCCGTGGCTGCGCTCCGGCGACGTCGTCGTGGTCACCAGCAAGGTCGTGTCGAAGATCGAGGGACGGCTGGTGCGCGTCCCCAGCGACCCGGAGGCACGGGACGCGGCCCGGCGCGAGCTGGTCGAGCAGGAGTCGGTGCGGGTGCTGGCCCGGTTCAACCGGACCCTCATCACGCAGAACCGGATCGGGATCGTGCAGGCCGCCTCGGGCGTGGACGCGTCCAATGTGAACGGTGACGAGATCGCGCTGCTGCCCGCCGACCCGGACGCGGCGGCGTTGGCCCTGCGCAACGGATTGCGCGAGCGGCTGGGTGTCGAGGTCGCGGTGGTCATCACCGACACGATGGGCCGGGCGTGGCGGGTCGGCCAGACCGACAACGCCATCGGCGCCAGCGGGTTGCGCGTGCTGCACTCCTACGAGGGCGAGGTCGACGGGCAGGGCAACGAGCTGCAGGTCACCGAGATCGCGGTGGCCGACGAGATCGCCGCGGCCGCGGACCTGGTGAAGGGCAAGCTGACCGCGACGCCGGTCGCGGTCGTGCGCGGGCTGGAGATCGCCGACGACGGGTCGGACGCGCGGAAGCTGGTGCGGCCGTCGGAGGAGGACATGTTCTCCCTCGGCACGCGTGAGGCGATCGCGCAGGGCCGTCGCGAGGCGGTGCTGGTGCGCCGGTCGGTGCGGTCGTTCACCGACGAGCCAGTCGACGCCGACGCGCTGCGCCGCGCGATCGGGGCCGGGCTGACCGCGCCCGCGCCGCACCACACGCGGCCGGTGCG
Source organism: Amycolatopsis sp. ATCC 39116 (assembly GCF_000231075.2). NCBI lineage: Bacteria > Bacillati > Actinomycetota > Actinomycetes > Pseudonocardiales > Pseudonocardiaceae > Amycolatopsis > Amycolatopsis sp. ATCC 39116. Next base: position 53,658 of record NZ_AFWY03000035.1, read on the forward strand.
GTTCGTGTGGCTTCGCGACCGCGGGTTGCGGACGAAGCTGCTGGAGGCGATGCGCGAGGCGTGGCGGGCGGACCTGTCCCGTGACGCGTTCACCGAGGAGCAGATCGCGAAGCGGGTTTCCCGCGGCGACATCCTGTTCGAGGCGCCGGAGGTGGTGATCCCGTTCCTGGTGCCGGACGGCGCGCACACGTATCCGGACGAGCGGCGCAACGCCTGCGAGCGCACGATGTTCACCGTCGCCGGCGGGGCCGCGGTGCAGGGGCTGCTGGTGGCGCTGGCGGCGGAGGACCTCGGCTCGTGCTGGATCGGGTCGACGATCTTCGCGGCCGACGTGGTGCGTGAGGTGCTCGGGCTGGAGCCGTCGTGGCAGCCGCTGGGCGCGGTGGCGATCGGGCACCCCGCCGGTGGACCCGCGGCGCCGCGCTCACCGGCGCTGGACGGGCTGGTCGAGCTGTGAACCTCCACACCGACGTGGTCGAGACGCTGGAGAAGTGGCAGCCGGGGACGGCCGGGCAGGAGGCGCTGCGGCACGCGTTCCTGGGTTTCCTCGCCGCGCGGGAGGACGCGTGCCGCCGGTCGTGCGCGGCCGGGCACATCACCGCGTCGGCCGTGGTGCTGGACGCTTCCCGGTCGAACGTGCTGCTGACGCTGCACCCGCGGGTCGGGCGGTGGTTGCAGCTGGGCGGGCATTGCGAGGATTCGGACACCTCGCTGGCGGCGGCCGCGTTGCGGGAGGCGTCGGAGGAGTCCGGGATGAGCGGGCTGACGATCTCGGCGGAGCCGGTGCACCTGGACGTGCACCCGATCACGTGCTCGCTCGGGGTGCCGACGCGGCACTTCGACGTGCGGTTCGTGGTCGTGGCGCCGGAGGGTGCGTCCCCGGTGCGCAGCGAAGAGTCGGACGACCTGCGGTGGTGGCCGCTGACCGCGTTGCCGCCCGGTTCGGAGGACCTGACCGAGCTGATCGCGGCGGCATGCGAATGATCGTCTCGGTCGACCCGGCGTCCGCGGTGCCGCCGTACGAGCAGGTGCGGTCCGGGCTGGCGCGCCAGATCAACTCCGGCGCGCTCGCGGTGGGCACGAAGCTGCCGACGGTGCGCGGGCTGGCGGAGGAGCTGGGCATCGCGCCGAACACGATCGCCCGCGCCTACCGCGAGCTGGAGGAGGCCGGCCTGATCGAAACGCGCGGCCGGGCGGGTTCGTTCGTGGCCTCCTCAGGCGACGAGTCGCTTTCGCGAGCCCGCGAGGCGGCCGAGACGTATGCGGCGGTGACGCGGGCTTTGGGGTTGTCGGGGGAAGAGGCGCTGAAGATCGTCCGCGCCGCGCTCGCCCACTGACGCAGCCTCACGCCGCGCTCGCGCGCAGCAATGTGGAACGCTCCCAAGCTCGCGAGTCCGACGCTGGAGTGTGCGAGTTCCGCGCTGGGGCGCGCGAGTTCCGCGCTCGGGCGCGGGTCACATCGCGCAGCGAAACCTCGGCCCGACGCGCGGCCGCGACAAACCACCCGCCCCCGGACAGCGCACCGCCCGCCGCGATCACCGCGCCACGAAGCACCAAACAGCGCCCACACCCCGCGCGTCACATCGCGCGATAATCCCTCGGCGAAAACCTCGGCCCAAAACGCGGCCGCGAGAAACCACCCGCCTCCAGGTAACGCACCGCGCGCTGCCGCTGCGGCGCGTAGGGCGCCAGCACCTCCGCCATGCCCTCGTCGTCCAGGGGCTCGCCCACCAGCGCGTACCCGACCACGGCCGGGATGTGGAAGTCGCCGAAGCTGACCGCGTCCGGGTCGCCCCAGGCGCGCTGCGCGATCTCCGACGCGGTCCACACCCCGATGCCCGGCACCTTCCGCAGCCACGCCCGCCCCTCGGCGCCCCGCAGCTCCACCGCCTTCTCCAGCCGGTGCGCCACCTGCGCCGCGAAGATCAGCGCCTTCCGCCTGCTGTGGTCCACCCCGGCGCGGTGCCACGTCCAGTCCGGAATGGACAGCACGGCCGCCGGCGTCGGCGGCACCCGCATCCCCGCCGGGGCCGGGCCGGGCGCCGGTTCGCCGAACCACCGGCACAGCTCCCGCCACGACCGGCGCGCCTCGAACCCGGTGACCTTCTGCTCCAGCACGGCGGGCACCAGCACGTCCCACACCCGGCCGGTCGAGCCGAGGCGCAGCCCGGGCATGCGGCGCCGCACCTCGGCGATGCGGTCGTGGTGCGAGACGAACCCGCTGTCGTCGTCCTCGGCGCCGACCAGCGCGGGCACGCCGTCGAGCAGCCGGTCCGCCCCCGGGCCCCACGCCGCGGCCTCGATCTCGCCGTCCGGCAACCGCCGCAGCGCCAGCGTTCCCGGGCCGTCGGCGGTGTTGCCGGTCAGCCACGTCCGGCCGTAGTCGTCCGCCCGCAGGCACGGATCGCCCTTGCCCCGGCGCAACGGCCGGAGGACCGCGTCGAGGTCGAGGGTGAAGGGCGGGCGGTAACGCATCACGCGTCGCTGGAGAACCGGATCGAACCGTCGGGCAGGGTCACGTCCGGCCACACGCGGGCACCGTCGAGCAGCTCGCAGCCGGCGCCGACGACCGCGCCGTCTCCGAGGACGACGCCCTTGAGCACCGCGCCCTTGCCGACGCGCGCGCCCACACCCAGCACGGAGTTCTCCACGACCGCATTCTCCGCCACGGACACCCGGTCGAACAGCACCGACCCGCTGATCCGCGCGCCGGACGCGACGTGCGCCCCCGCGCCGACCGTCGAGCCGCCGGTGACGGTCGCGTCCGCGGCGACCTCCGCGCCGTCCAGGACCAGGGCCTCGCCGGCCGGGCCGGGCAGCGCCGAGGTGGGGGCGAGCCCGCGCACCAGGTCCGCGCTGCCACGCACGAACGCCTCCGGCGTGCCGACGTCGAGCCAGTAGGAGGCGTCGACGAACCCGTGCAGGTGCGCGCCGCCCTCCAGCAGACCGGGGAAGGTTTCGCGCTCGACCGACACGCGGCGGCCCGCCGGGATCGACTCCAGCACCGGGCGGCGGAACACGTAGCAACCCGCGTTGATCTGGTCGGTCGGCGGGTTCGGGGTCTTCTCCAGGAAGGCGGTGACGCGGCCGTCGGCGTCGGTGGGCACCGAGCCGAAGCGGCTCGGGTCCTCGACGCGCTGCAGGTGGAGCGTCACGTCGGCGCTCGTGTCCAGATGGGTCTGGACCAGCGCGCGCAGGTCCGCGCCGGACAGGATGTCGCCGTTGAAGATCACGGCGTGGTCGGCGCGCAGGTGGTCCGCCACGTTGCGGATGGCGCCGCCGGTGTCCAGCGGCTCGTCCTCGACGACGTACTCCAGTTCCAGCCCCAGCGACGCGCCGTCGCCGAAGTGCTCCTCGAACACCTCGGCGCGATAGGACGTGCCGAGCACCACGTGCCGGATCCCCGCGGCGCGGATGCGGGACAGCAGGTGGGTCAGGAACGGCACGCCCGCCGTGGGCAGCATCGGTTTCGGGGCGGACAGGGTCAACGGCCGCAGGCGGGTTCCCTTACCGCCGACGAGCACCACGGCATCGACATCAAGCTCCGATGTCACCTCGAAAATCCTTCCCGTTATCACGCTCCGGTGGGCGACAAGCCGCGGGAAACAATGACGGCGACGGCCCGGAGGGCCTACCCTAGACAGCACACGGAGGGCCCCGTTCGGAGAGGGCCCACGTCGAAGTCGGGAGGCCTAGGGGATGGACCCCCGCGATCGAGCGGATGCTCTGCTGGCCAGGGCACAGTCCCGTGGCGCGTTCGTCGTGACGCCGGACGCCGCGACCTCGCCGATGGACGCTTCGACCACCCAGCAGATCCCGCGGAACGTGGTCAACGAGATCGACAACGACGACCCGGACACGACGGCCGTGGTGCCGTCGTCGGTGATCGAGTCGGTGCAGGGCAGCCTCGCCGCGTCGAAACCGGACACCCACGTGAACATGACGCCGGTGCAGCCCGAGGAAGAGGTCGACGGCCTGGTGCCGACGACCAAGACGCAGACCGGGAACTCCGATTTCGCGCGGCGGCTGGAAGGTCTGTGACTACTTGCCGCGCGTCTCGAACTTCAGGCGCAGCTTGAGACCGAGCTTCACCGCGGCGAGCACCGGCTTCCAGGCCAGGCCGCGGTGGCGGTCGGCGAGGTAGCGGTAAGCGCTGTCGTGGTGGGCGGCCAGCATCTTCTTCGGCGCGCGGGACGTGGCCTTGCCGCCGATGTGCGTGACCGCCGCGGAGGGCACGTACACGTTGTGCCAGCCGGCGCGGCCGATGCGGTCGCCGAGGTCGACGTCCTCGAAGTACATGAAGTAGCGGGTGTCGAAGCCGCCGACCGAGTCCCAGGCCTCGCGGCGGATCAGCTGGCACGAGCCGGACAGCCAGCCGGAAGTGCGTTCGGCAGGGGCGGCGTGTTCCTGGCGGTAGGCGCGGGTCCACGGGTTCGCCGGCCAGATCTTGCCGAAGACGGCGTGGCCGACGCCGCGGCCGAGCGAGGGCAGCAGGCGGGCGGAGGGGTAGACGGTGCCGTCGGGGTCGCGGATGAGCGGGCCGAAGGCGCCGCCGCGGGGCCAGCGCTGCGCGGCCTCGACGAGCGTGTCCAGCGAGCCGGGCTCCCACTCGAGGTCCGGGTTGGCGATGACGATCCAGCCGTAGCTGTCGTCGAGGGTCGCCACGCCGCGGTTGGCGCCTCCGCCGTAGCCGAGGTTCTCGCCGATGCGCAGGACGTGGGTGTTCTTGCGCTTCTCGGCCCGGTCGAGGGCGTCGTCGGTCGAGTCGTTGTCGGCGACGACCACGTGGACGTCGCGGGTGGTCGCCTTTTCGAGGCTGTCGAGGAAGCGGTCGAGGTCCTCACCGGGGAAGTACGTCACGACAACCACGGCGACCCCGTCGCCGTAACGGCTCGGCTCGGTCACGCGGGCCATTGTGCCCCCACTACGGAGCGCGACGGGGCAGGCACCCCTCGGTTCGCTGCCGCGGCAGTCCGCTACCGCGCGCAGTCGTGCGGCTACCGGTCGCGAGAATTGCCGGATGCCGGTCCACGCCTTCATCGACGAGTCCGTCCGCGACAGCCGCTACTACCTGTGCGTCGCGGTCCTGGACCCAGCCCGCCTCGCGGAGACGCGCAAGCAGCTGACCGCGCTCCTGCTGCCAGGTCAACGGGAGCTGCACTTCAAGAAGGAGAAGCCGCCGCGCCGCCGCCTGCTCGCCGACCGCATCGGCGGGCTGAGCGCTGCCACTTCGGTGTACGTGACGGCAAGGACGCGCAAGACCGAGGAACAGGACCGGCAGCGCTGCCTCTTCGAGGCCGTGCGGGACCTGGTTTCGATGCGGGCGCACCGGGTGGTGATCGACAGCCGCGAGGAGCAGGACCGCCACGACCAGACGACGATCTACCGGGCGCTGGGCGGCAGACCCTCGGACACGGGAGTCAGCTACGAGCACCTCGACTCGGCTGCCGCGCCCCTGCTGTGGATCCCGGACGCGGTCGCCTGGTGCTACGGCGCGGGAATCGACTGGCGCCGCCGGGTGATGCCCGTCGTGCACCAGGTCATCGAGCTCTGAACAGCGCAAAGCCCGTGACACGACCGTCCGGACGCACCACGGGCTCACTTCTCGGCCCTACGGGGGCCTCGCGTCAATGACTATACCCCATCCGGCCGAACACCGTCCAACGGCTACTGCTCCCGCTTGTGCAGGTGCCACGCCTTCGCGTACGCCTCGCGGTGCTTGTCGGCGCTCGTGGCCCACGAGAATTCCTTCGCGCGCCTCTGGGCGGCCGATGCGAGGGACGCCCTGCGGGCGGGGTCGTCCAGCAGTTCGCCCAGCGCCACCGCCACGTCGCCGGGGCCGACGCCGCAGTACGCGACCGCGTCGCCGCCTACCTCGGGTAGCGACAGGCGCCGGGTGGTGAGCACGCAGGCCCCACAGGCCATCGCCTCCAGGACCGGCAGTCCGAAGCCCTCACCGAGGCTCGGGTAGGCCACCAGCTCCGCCCCGCCGAGGAAACCCGCCAGCGAGTCGAACGGCAGGTACCCGGCCCGGATCACCCGCAGCCGCAACGGCGCCGCCGCCAGCGCCTTCTCCACCTGCGTGTCCCAGCCCGGCTGACCGGCCAGCACGAGCGCGGGCGGGTCGGGCCGGTTCTCCACCGCCTTCACGAAACCCCGGATCAACGCGGGCACGTTCTTCCGCGGCTCCAGCGCCCCCAGGAACGCCACGTACGGCATCCGCTCCAGGCCGATCGCCGCCCGCGCGGCCCGCACCTCGTCCGGCGTCGGCGGGTGGAAGCGCTCCACATCGACCCCGTGCTCGATGATCTCCGGCTGCCGCCGCGGACGGGCCACCCGCGCCAGCTCCGACGCGGTCGCCTTCGACGGCACCACGCACAACGTCGCCCGCTGCAACGCCGTCCGCGTCCACCCGCGGAAGAACCGCGCCTTCACCGACGAGTGCAGCACCGCGTCGGTGAAGAACGTCGCGTCGTGCAACGTCACCACCGACGCCGACGGCCCCGCCAGGGGCATCGTGTAGTGCGGCGAGTGCACCACGTCCACCCCGAGCCGCCGCGCCAGCGACGGCAGCGTCGTCTGCTCCCAGATCAGCCGCGCGGTGCGCGTGGCGGTGGACTGGACCGCCGGGACGACCCGCGAGCGCGGCGCGAGCCGGTCGAAGAGCCGGAAGTCACGCGGCTGGCAGACCACGGTGATCGGCGCGCCGCCTTCGTCCAGCGCCGCGACCAGCGAGTCCACGTAGCGCCCGACCCCGCCCCGGTCCGCCGGCACGGCCGTGGCATCGATCAGGACGCTGGGTTCGCCTCTTCCCACTCGTGCAGGGTACGGCTGATCGGGATCGCGGTGGTCAGGAACTCACGAAGTGGTGCGGTCGTGAACCGCCCACACAGCCCGCGCCGCGCCCGCCCAGGAGAACGACTCCGCCCGCGCCCGTCCGCGAGCGACCAGGTCAGCCGCGAGTTCCGGACTGGACAACACCTCCTGCAACGCCGCTGCCAGCGCCGCCGCGTCCCCGCGCGGGAACTCCACTCCCGCTCCCCCGGCGACCTCGACCAGCGCCGGAGCGTCCGAGTGCACCACCGGCACCCCGGCGGCCATCGCCTCCAGCACCGGCAACCCGAACCCCTCCGCGACGCTCGGCGCCGCCAGCACGGACGCGCGCCGCAGCACCGCGGCGAGCGAAACGTCGTTCAACCGCCCCAGAACCCGCACGTCCGCCCGGTTCCCGGCCATCGCGACCGGGTCCAGACCACCCCAGCCCGGCTGCCCCGCGAGCAGCAGCGGCACGCCGAGCCGCGCCACCGCCTCGACCAGGACGTCGATCCCCTTGCGCGGCTCGATGGTCCCGATCGCCAGCACGTACCGATCCGGCACGTCCACTTCGGGCAGGTCCTCGCGGGTGAACACGGCCGCCGCGCCGTGCCCGGCCACGGTCACCGGCACCGCGACCGGCACCCGCGCGCGCAGGTCGTCCGCCACCGCCCGCGTCGGCACGACAAGCCCCGAAGCACGCCGGGCGGCCCGCGCGATCACCGCGCGGTGCCAGCGCACCCCGCGCGGCGTCAGCGTTTCCGGGTGCGTCCACGGGACGGTGTCGTGCACGGTCACCGACAACGTCCGGCCGCGCGGCACCCGCGCCGGGGCCAGCGGGGTCGGCGCGTGCACCGCGTCCCCGCCCGGCCAGTACGGCAGCCCGGTCTGCCACGCCGCGACCAGCCCCCGCGGCGGCAACGACAGCATCCGCGCGCCCGGCAACCCTTCCGCGTGCCGCGCGGTGACGGCCGACACCGTCCACCCGGGCGGCGCGGTCTCGGCCAGCGCGCGCAGCAGCTCCGCGGTGTAGCGGCCCGTCCCGCCCGGCACGGGCGCGAGCAACTGCTCGGCGATGACCACGAGTTCCGGCACGGCCCGTATTCTCCCGGTGTGCCGATCCGCAGCACCGTCGTGGTGGTCACCTGGCGCGGCGCCGCGCACGTCACCGCCTGCCTGGACGCCCTCGCCGCCCAGACGCGCCCGCACCGGCTGCTCGTGATCGACAACGCCTCCGACGACGGCACCGCCCGCCTGCTGGCCACGCACCCGTCCGCGCCGGAGGTCGTCCGCCTGCCCCGCAACGTCGGCTACGCGGGCGCCACGGCACACGCCCTGTCCGAAGTGGACACCGAGTTCACCGTGTGGCTCAACGACGACGCCGCCCCCGCTCCCGACTGGCTCGCCGAGCTGGAGGACCACGTCGGCGACGCCGCGGCCGCCGGGTCGCGCCTGGAACACGCCGACGGACAGGTCCAGTCCCTCGGCGTGAACCTCACCCCGGACGGCCACGGCTACGACACCACGGAGACCCCGGCCTTCGGCTTCTGCGGCGGCGCCGCGCTGATCCGCACCCGCACGCTTCGCGAAGTGGGCGGGGTGCCGGCGAGCTTCTTCTGCTACTACGAGGACACCGACACCGCGTGGCGGCTGCGGCTGGCCGGGCACGACATCGTGACGGTCACCACGGCCCGTGTCACACACCGGCACGGCGCCAGCACGAACCCGGGATCCGAGAGCTTCCACCGGTGGAACGAACGCAACCGCCTGCTCACCCTCCTGCGGTGCGCCCCCGCCGGGATCGCCGCGCGCGAACTGGCCCGGTTCGCCGCGATCACCGCCCTGCTGCCGATCAAGCGGAACGTGCCCGAAGCGCCCAATTTCCGCCTGGGCCTGCGGTGCCGCGTGCTCGCCGAAGTGGTCCTCCGGCTGCCCGGCGCGCTGGCCGCGCGGAAGTCGATCACGCGCCGCTCGACCGTCGCCCGAGGCGCGGTCTGGGCGGCCTGGACCCCCCGATAGTCTCTCCGGACATACGGCGAGTACGGAGGTCGGGCGTTGGTCCAGGGGGACACACCACTGCCGCTGGTCTCGGTGATCTTGGTGAACTACCGGGGCGCGGAGCACACGATCGCCTGCCTGCGCGCCCTGCGCGAGGACCTCGACTACCCGGAGCTCGAGGTGCTGGTCGTCGACAACGCCTCGGGCGGTGACGACGTCGCGCGCATCAAGGCCGCGGCCGGCGACGCGCGCGTGATCGAGTCCGGCGCCAACACCGGCTTCGCGGGCGGCTGCAACCTCGGCGCCCGGCACGCCCGCGGCACCGTGCTCGCGTTCCTCAACAACGACGCCCGCCCGGACGCCGCGTGGGCGAAGGCGGCGGTCGACGTGCTGCGCGCCGAGCCGACGGTCGCCGCCGTGGCCAGCAAGGTCCTGGACTGGGACGGCACCGGCGTGGACTTCGTGGACGCCGGCCTGACCTGGTTCGGCATGGGCTACAAGCGGCACGCCGGCGGTCCGCTGGCCGACGTCGCGCCCGGCGAGCACGACGTCGCCAAGGACGTGTTGTTCGCCACCGGCTCGGCGATGTTCGTGCGCGCCGAGGTGTTCCATGCGCTCGGCGGGTTCGACGAGCGCTTCTTCATGTTCTACGAGGACGTCGACCTGGGCTGGCGGCTCAACCTGCGCGGCTGGCGCGTGCGATATGTGCCGGAGTCGGTGGCCTACCACCGCCACCACGGCACGATGTCCGAAGTGGACGCCCCGGACACCGGCCGGGAGACGTTCTTGTTGGAGCGCAACGCTCTCGCCGCCCTCTACAAGAACCTCTCCGACGAGACGCTGGCGAAGGTGCTGCCGGCCGCGCTGGCGCTGGCCGTGCGCCGCGCCACCGCCCGTGGCGAGCTGGACCCCACGCAGCTCGACCTCGCCAAGGCCGGCCAGGTCGAGACCGCGCCGGTGGCGATCCCGCGCACCACGCTCGCCGGGGTGCTGGCCATCGACCAGTTCGTCGAGCTGCTGCCGTCGCTGGCCGAGTCGCGCGCCGCCGAGCAGGCCGCACGCGTGCGCACCGACGCCGACCTGATCCCGCTCATGCGCAAGGCGATGGAGCCGGCCTATCCCCTGCCGCGTTACCTGGACGCGCACGACATCCTGGCCGACGTCTTCGGCATCGAGGCCGTGTTCGGGCAGCGCCGCAAGGTCCTGGTGATCACCGGCGACGCGATCACCGACCGCATGGCGGGCCCGGCGATCCGCGCCTGGAACATCGCCACCGTGCTGTCCGCCGAGCACGACGTGCGCCTGGTCACGGTCAACCCGCTGGCCGCGCCGCCGCCCGCGCCGTTCCCGGTGAGCGCGGCGAAGAAGCGGGACCTGACCGAGCCCGTCGAGTGGGCGGACATCGTGATCCTCCAGGGTCACGTGCTGGAAATGGCGCCCGCGCTGAAGGCGCAGGACTCCAGCAAGATCGTGGTCTGTGACCTGTACGACCCGATGCACCTGGAGCTGCTGGAGCAGGGCAAGAGCGCGCCGGACGACCGTCGTGCCGCCGATCTGGCCGGGGTGACGCGGGTGCTGGACGCGCAGCTGCTGCGCGGTGACTTCTTCCTGTGCGCGTCGGAGCGGCAGCGGCTGTTCTGGCTGGGGCACCTGGCCGCGCTGGGCCGCCTGTCGCCGCGGCTGTACGACGCGGATCCGACCACGCAGTCGCTGTTGTCGGTCGTCCCGTTCGGCCTGTCGCCGGAGCCGCCGGTGCGCACCGGTCCGGGTCTGCGGGCGACGCTGGACATCGACGGCGCCGACCGGGTCGTGCTGTGGGCGGGTGGCGTCTACAGCTGGTTCGACCCGCTGACGCTGGTGCACGCCATCGACCGGCTGCGGCAGCGGCGGCCGGACGTGAAGTTGGTGTTCCTCGGCATGAAACACCCGAACCCCGAGGTCGCCGAGATGGACATCGGCGCGCGCACGATCCACCTGGCCGACCGGCTCGGGCTGACCGACAAGCACGTCTACTTCAACGAGCAGTGGGTGCCCTTCGGTGAGCGGCAGAACTGGCTGCTCGACGCGAACTGTGGCGTGACGACGCACTACGAGCACGTGGAGACCACGTTCGCGTTCCGCACCCGCGTGCTGGACTACCTGTGGGCGGGGCTGCCGATCGTGACCACGGACGGCGACGCGTTCGCCGACCTGGTCCGCGACGAGAAGCTCGGTGTCGTGGTGCCCGCGGAGGACGTGGACGCGCTGGCCGACGCGCTGGAGCGGGTGCTGTACGACGAGGACTTCGCCGCCGAGTGCCGCGCGCGGATCGAGGTCGTGGCGCAGCGGTTCGCGTGGCCGACGGCGCTGGCGCCGCTGGTGGAGTTCTGCCGCGACCCGCGCCCGGCGGCGGACCGCCTGATCGGCTCGGCTCCGCTGACCGCGGAGGTGCCGCCGCGTGGTGCGGAGGCGGTGCGGCGGGATCTGGCTCTGGTGAAGGAGTACCTCGCCGACGGCGGCCCGAAGGAGCTGGCGCGGCGGGTCGCTGGCCGGGTGCGGAAGGTTGCCCGCCGTCGTGGCTGAGCGAGCGCTCCGGGTCCTGCTGGACGGCACCCCGTTGCTGGGTGACCGGACCGGCATCGGGCGCTACACGGCGTCACTGGCCGAAGAGCTCGCTTCGATGTCCGATGTGGACATGCGTGCGGTGGCGTTCACCTTGCGCGGCTGGCGGCGGTTGCGTTACGTGCTCCCGCACGGCGCGCGGGCGCGGGGCATGCCGGTCGCCGCGCGGATGCTGCGCAAGGCGTGGCTGCGGTCGACGTTCCCGCCGATCGAGCTGTTCGCCGGACGCGCGGACGTGGTGCACGGGACGAACTTCGTGCTGCCCGGAGCGGTGCGGGCCGCGGGCGTCCTGACCATTCATGATCTGGCGTTCCTGGACGCGCCCGGCGAGTTGCCGCCCAGCGACCGCGAACTGCCGGAGCTGGTGCGCCGCGGCGCCGCCCGCGCCGACGTGATCTGCACGCCGACGGCCGCGGTGGCGGACGCGGTGGCGACCCGGCTCGACGTGGACCGCGACAAGGTCGTGGTGACGCCGCTCGGGGTGGACGCGGCGTGGTTCACCGGCCGCCCGCCGGACGAGCCGATGCGCGAACGCCTCGGGTTGCCGGAGCGGTACCTGTTGTTCGTCGGCGCGGCCGGCCCGCGCAAGGGCATGGACTGGCTGTTGAAGGCCCACGCCGCGGCCGAAGACCTGCCGCCGCTGGTGTTTTCCGGCCCGGGTCCCGCGCCCGGCACACCCCGCAGCCGCCGCCTCGGCTACCTGTCCGAACGGGACCTGCACAACGTGATGGCCGGGGCGGCCGCGCTGGTGCTCCCGTCCCGGGACGAGGGGTTCGGCCTGCCCGTGCTGGAGGCGCTGGCCTCGGACGTGCCCGTGGTGTGCTCGGACATCCCCGCGCTGAGGGAGATCTCGGGCGGCTTCGCGCGGTTCGCACCGTACGGCGACGTGGACGCCCTGATCACCGCGCTGCGCGAGGCCGTGGCGGAGGCCCCGCTGGCGTCGAGGTCCGTGGAGCGACGCGCCCACGCGGCGAGCTTCACCTGGCGCCGCACGGCGGAGACCACGCTGGCGGCCTACCGCCAAGCCACCCAGCGCTAGCGCAGAGCGCCGAACACACCCCGAGCTGGGTGGTCATCCCGTCGCCTGACACGCAACGATCACCTTGAGCCAGGGCCGCAACCTCCGTGCTCACCGCAAGCCGAACATGCCAACCTTGCGGCCCTGGCTCAAGGTGATATGCACAAACCGGAAGGCGACGGGATGACCACCCCCTTGATCTTTGAAGGCGCCACCCACCAAAGCGTCACCCCTGCCGCGTAGGCCGAATGACCAACTCCCCGATCTCCACGTCCTCCGGCTGCTCGATCGCGAACGCGACCGCCCGCGCCACGGCCTCCGGGTCGATCCCCAGCTCGGCCATGGCCTGCCGCGCAGCCTCCCGCTGGTCCGGATCGGCGACGTTGTCGACGAGCTCCGTCCGCACGTACCCCGGTGAAATCGCGGTCGTCCGCACCACTCCGTCGGTCGACTCCTGCCGCAACGCCTCCAGCACCGTGCGCACCGCGTTCTTGGTGCCCGCGTACACCGCCTGTGTCGGCACGATCTTCAGCCCCGACGTCGACACCGTGGTGACGAAGTGCCCCCGCCCCTGAGCGCGGAAGACCGGCATCGCGGCGGCGATCCCGTACAGGACGCCCCGCACGTTGACGTCGATCATCGCGTCCCAGGCGTCCACCTCCAGGTCGGCCACCGGGGCCAGGCTGGCGATCCCGGCGTTGCTCACCAGCACGTCGAGCCGCCCGAACCGGTCCACGGCCAGCCCCACCAGCTCCGCGAGGTCGCCCCGCCTGGTGACGTCGACCTCCAGCATCTCCGCCCGACCGCCGGCGTCCCGGATCCGCTCCACCAGCGATGCGAGCCGCTCGCCCCGCCGCGCTCCCAGCACGACCGACGCCCCGCGGTCCGCCAATTCGATGGCCGTCGCCGCTCCGATACCGCTGCTGGCACCGGTGATGGCGACGACCTTGCCGTCCACTCCGCTCATCGCACAACTCCCACTAAGCTGACAACTGTCCGTTTAACTGTACCGGACAGTTGTCCGCTTGAGGAGGTAGTCCCGTGGGAAGCCGTGAGCGCAGGTCGGACGCGGTCGCCAACCGCGACCGCATCGTCCAGGCCGCGCGGGCCGAACTGAGCGGTTCCGAGAGCGGCGAGCTGAAACTGCACGCGGTCGCCAAGGCCGCCGGCGTCGGCCAGGGCACCCTCTACCGGCACTTCCCGACCCGCGAGCACCTGCTGGCCGAGGTGTACCGGCACGAGCTGACCCAGCTCGTGGACGCCGTGGCGCCGCTGCTGGCCGAGCACGCCCCGCTCGAAGCGCTGACGCTCTGGATGCAGCGGCTGATCGAGTACGCGCGGGTCAAGCGCGGCGTGATGGCGGCGATCGAGGCGTCGGCGTGGCAGGACCTCTACGCGGACCAGCACCACCGGCTCGACGACGCGCTCGGCACGGTGCTAGACCGCGGCAAGGCCGCAGGCGAGGTGCGTGCGGAGGTCGACGCCGCGGACGTCATCCTCCTGCTGGGCGCCCTGTCGCGGGTGCCGGAGGCGGAGTGGGACGCGCGGGCGCACAAGATCGTCGCGGTGATCGTCGACGGTCTGCGTCCGCGCTGACGGCCGGCTACTTCCCGGCGAGGTAGTCGTGCAGCGCCTCGCGCCACGGGCGCAGCGGTGTGAGCCCCGCCTGCCGCCACGCCTCGTTGGACAGCACGGAGTACGGCGGCCGCGGCGCGGGCCGGGGGAATTCCGCCGTCGTGCAGGGCTTCACCCGCTCCGGATCGGCGCCGAGTTCCTCGAAGACCGCCCGCGCGAAGCCGTACCAGGTGGTCTCCCCGGAGTTCGTGCAGTGCAGCACCCGCCGCTGGGGCGCACGCCCGCTCACCACCGCCCGGCCCAGGTCCAGCAAGCCCGCGGCCAGATCGGCGGACGAGGTCGGCGACCCACGCTGGTCGTCCACAACGGACACGGTGTCGCGCTCACCTTCCAGGCGGCGCATGGTTTCCACGAAGTTCGCCCCGCCCGCGCCGTACACCCACGCCGTGCGCACCACCCAGGCCCGCGCCCCCGAACCGAGCACGGCGTCCTCACCGGCCGCCTTGGTCCGGCCGTACGCGCTGCGCGGGCCCAGCGGGTCCTCCGGCTCGTAGGGCCGGGACGAGTCGCCGGGGAAGACGTAGTCGGTGGACACGTGGATCAGCGGCACGCGCCGGGACGAACAGGCCGCGGCGAGCACCCGGGCGCCGTCCGCGTTGATCCGGAACGCCCGCTGCTCGTCGGTCTCCGCGGCGTCGACCGCCGTGTAGGCCGCCGCGTTGATCACCAGCGGGCTGCGCCCGGCTTCCGCCGCCTCGGCGGCGAGCGCGTTCACCGCGGCGATCACCGAACCGGCGCTCGTCACGTCCAGTTCGGCCGAGGACGGCGCGACCACGCGCACGTCGGACGAGGCGAGCGCGGACAGGGCGCAGCCGAGCTGCCCCGTTCCACCGGGCACCAGCACACTGAGCATCGTCACTTCCCCACCAGCGCGGCGCGCCGCTTCAACGGCTCCCACCACGCCCGATTGTCGGCGTACCAGCGCACCGTATCCGCCAGACCCGCGTCGAAGGAAACCTTCGGCGCGTATCCGAGCTCGGTGCTGATCTTGGTGATGTCCACGGAGTACCGCCGGTCGTGGCCCTTGCGGTCGGCGACCTGCTCGACTCGCTCCCAGCCGACCCCGACCGCGGCCAGCAGTCGCTCGGTCAGCTCACGGTTGGTCAACTCGGTGCCACCGCCGATGTTGTAGATCTCCCCCGGACGGCCGCCCTCGGCCACCAGCTGGATGCCCGCGCAGTGATCGTCCACGTGCAACCAGTCACGGACGTTCAGCCCGTCGCCGTACAGCGGGACCGTGTGGCCGTCCAACAAGTTGGTAACGAAAAGCGGGATGACCTTCTCCGGGAACTGGTACGGCCCGTAGTTGTTCGAACACCGGGTCACGCACACGGGCAGCCCGTGCGTCCGGAAGTAGGACCGCGCGATGAGATCGGAGGACGCCTTCGACGCCGAGTACGGCGAATTCGGCTCCAGCACGTGGTCTTCCGACCACGATCCGCTCTCGATCGAGCCGTACACCTCGTCCGTCGAGACGTGCACGAACTTGTCCACCCCGGCGTCCAGCGCGGCCTGCAACAGGGTCTGCGTGCCCAGCACGTTGGTCAGCACGAAGTCGGCGGAGCCGAGGATGGAGCGGTCCACATGCGACTCGGCGGCGAAGTGGACGACCAGGCCGACGCCTTGCATGACCTCGGCGACGACCTGCGCATCGGTGATGTCGCCGCGCACGAACCGCAGCCGCGGCGAATCCGCGACCGGCGCGAGGTTCGCTTCGTTGCCCGCGTAGGTGAGCTTGTCGAGCACCACCACCTCGGCGTCGGCCAGCGCCGGGTACGCGCCGGAGAGCACCTGCCGGACGTAGTGCGAGCCGATGAAACCCGCGCCCCCGGTCACCAGGACCCGCATCGCCTTCTCCTCCTCAAGATCGTCACGGACCAGCCCACGACCGCTTCACTCACCCGAACAGTAATCTGGACGCATTCACTCGGGTCGGGGGCTGGGAGGGAGCGAGTGTGACCGACGGGCTTACCACCCGCCTGGACGCCGCGGACGAGGTCACGTGGCCCGCGCGGCCCATCCCGTCTCCCAGACGGCGGCGCAACCGTATCGCGATCGTCGCGCGCCGGGGCGGCAAACTCGTGGTCGCGCTCGTGTCGGTCGCGGTGCTCACCGTCACCTGGTACGGCTGGCAGTTCATCGGCGACCCGAACTCGGGCCTGTCCACCACCCAGGTCTTCGACGACGAGGAGCTGCACGCGGTCCCGCTCGACGGCGCGGTGGACATCCTGCTGGTCGGCATGGACAGCCGCACCGACGCGCAGGGCAACCCGCTGCCGCGCGAGGTGCTGGACATGCTGCACGCCGGCGAGTCCGACGGCGAGAAGCAGACCGACACCATGATCCTCGTGCACATCCCGCAGGACGGGCGCCGCGCGGTGGCGATCTCGTTCCCGCGCGACTCGTGGGTCGAGCTGGCGGGCGGGTTCGGCAAGCACAAGCTCAACGGCGCGTTCGTCTACGCCTACAACGACCGGTTCCGGGAGCTCCAGCAGCAGGGCGCCGACCTGAAGTCGGCCGACGAGCAGGCCAAGGTCGCCGGCCGCAAGAACCTGATCGCCACGCTGGAGACGTTCATCGGCAAGCCGGGCATGATCGACCGCTACGCCGAGGTGAACCTCGCGAGCTTCTACGAGGTGACGAAGGCCCTCGGCGGCGTCGAGGTGTGCCTGAAGGCGCCGGTGCGGGAGCGCAAGTCCGGCGTCGACCTGCCCGCCGGGCGGCAGACCGTGGAAGGCGTGCAGGCGCTGGCGTTCGTGCGGCAGCGCTACGACCTGCCGGGCGGCGACCTGGACCGCATCGGGCGGCAGCAGGCGTTCCTGTCCGGGCTGGCCCGCAAGATGCTCTCCCGCGACGTGCTGGCCAACCCCGGCAAGCTCTCCGACGTGATCACGGCCGTGAAGAAGTCCGTCGTGCTGTCGGACAACTGGGACCTGCCGGAGTTCGCGGCCCAGATGCGCGGGCTCAACGGCGGCAACATCGAGTTCCGCACCATCCCGGTGGTCGGCAACGCGGTCATCGGCGGCGCGGACGTCGTGCGCGTCGACCCGCAGGCCGTGCACGCGTTCGTCGACCAGCTCACGTCCGACGGCAGCGAGCGGACGTCCTCCTCGGTCGCGCCCACGTCGTCGGCGTCCAGCAAGCCGCCCACCTCGAGCCGCCGGGCGAGCTCGTCCGCGGCGCCGCCGCCCAGCTCACCGGCCCTGACCTCGTCCTCCCCCGCGCCGCCGCCCATCACGGCGGGCGACGTGCCCTGTGTGAACTGACGTCCCGGTGCCTTAACCTGGTCCCCAGGGGCTGATGAGGGGGGAGACCACGGGGATGGACGACGACGAGCCGAAACCGACGCCGTTCCCGCGGTCGACGGCCCCGGCCGACGAGCCGCGGGCCGAGCAGGCGCCGCGCCGCCGTCGCCACCCGTTCCGGGCCACCGGGAAGACGCTGATCGCGCTCGTGTCGGTGTTCGCGCTGGCGGCGACCGGGTACGCGTGGGCGACCTACCACGAGGTGCAGGGCAACGTGCACACCACCGACGCCCTCGACCTGCCGGACGACAAGCCGGCGCCGCCCGCGGACGACGGCGCGGACGACATCCTGCTGGTCGGCGCGGACGCCCGGACGGACATGCAGGGCAACGCGCTGCCGCTGCAGGTGCTCAAGACGCTGCGTACCGAGCAGACCAGCGGCGTGAACACCGACACGGTCATCATCGTGCGGCTCCCGAAGAACGGCGCGAAGCCGTACGCGGTGTCGATCCCGCGGGACACCTGGATCGACGTGCCGCGCGGCGGCCAGGGCAAGATCAACTCGGTGTACGGCGTCGCGAAGCAGGCGAAGGCCGACGAGCTGCGGCGCTCGGGCAGGCGCGACGCGGCCGGGGTCGAGCGCGACTCCGACCAGGCCGGGCGGCAGGCGCTGGTGCAGGCCGTGCAGGACTTCACCCAGGTGCGGGTCGACCACTACGCGGAGGTCAACCTGCTCGGGTTCTACCTGATCACCGAGGCCCTCGGCGGCGTCGAGGTGTGCCTGAACCACGCGACCGAGGACAAGGACTCCGGCGCCGACTTCCGGGCCGGGGTGCAGACCGTGTCCGGCGGCGAGGCGTTGTCGTTCGTGCGGCAGCGGAAGAACCTGCCGCGCGGGGACCTGGACCGGATCGTGCGGCAGCAGGCGTTCCTGTCCTCGGCGCTGCACAAGGTGCTCTCGGCCGGGGTGCTGGCGAACCCCGGCACGCTCGGCGAGCTGACCGACGCGCTGCACCGGTCGCTGGTGCTCGACCCGGACTTCGACCTGCTGCAGTTCGCGGACAAGGCCAAGGGCCTGGCCTCCGGGGACGTCACGTTCACGACCATCCCGGTGGTCAGGATCGACGGCCGCAGCCCGGACGGCGAGCAGAGCATCGTGGAGGTCGACCCGGTCGCGGTGCGGCAGTTCTTCGCGGGTCTGGCCGGGCGGAGCGCCGGATCGGGCGGCGGGGCGTCATCGGGCGCGGCCGCGGTGCAGGCGGTGCCGGCCGGCGTGACGTGTGTGAACTGATCACCGGATCGGTGCAACCGAACGGACCGCAGACCGCATGAGTGAGGGCAGAGACGCCGCCACCGGGGTGGCGTCGCCTGCCGAGGAGACTCATGCGCATCCGAACCGTGGTGGCCGGCGCCATCGCCGCAGGCGCGGCAGTGCTGGGTGGTTCACTGGCGGTGGCCGCGGCCACCGCCGAGACGCCGCAGCCTGTTCCGGCCAGTCCGTCGCCTGCCGCCGGGACCACGCAGCTCACGACCAAGCCGGGCACGCCGGAACCGGCGCCGCCGGCGCCGACCACGCCAGGGGACCTGCCGACGGCCGCTCCGGGGACCGAGCGGCCCACCGCCGCGCCCGTCCCGCCCACGACGAGGCCGGCCCCGGTGACCGAGCAGCCCACCACCCAGCCGGCGCCGGTGGCCGAGCAGCCCACCGCCCAGCCGGCGCCGGTGGCCGAGCAGCCCACGACCCCGGGCGGCCCGCCGCGGCACACGACCAAGCCGGCCCCCACGGTGGTCCCGACGGCCGCGCCGTAGGTGAGCCGCTCGTCCGCACCGTGGGACGGCGAGTTCAGCGCGTACTTCGCACGCAGCGTCCGTGCCCTGCGCACCACCGCCTACCTGCTGTGCCGCGACTGGCACCGGGCGGAGGACCTGGCGCAGGCCGCGCTGCTCAAGCTGTACCTCGCCTGGCCGCGGCTGTCCCACCACGACGCGCTGGACGCCTACGCCCGGCGCGTCGTGGTGCGCACCTTCCTCGCGGAGAACCGGCGCGTCCGGTTCCGGCGTGAGCACCTGACGGACGCCCCGCCGGAACTGCTGTCGCCCGAGCCCGACGTGGAGCAGAGCGTCGTCCTGGCCGACGCGCTGTCGGCGGTCCCGCCGAGGCAGCGCGCGGTACTGGTCCTGCGCTACTTCAACGACCTCTCGGTCGACGAGACCGCCCGGACGCTGCGCTGCTCCGCGGGCACGGTGAAGAGCCAGGCCGCCCGTGGGCTGGCCACCCTCCGGCAGCACCTGCCGGCGTTTCCCATGGAGGGGAGGTGAACATGCGCGACGACGACATCCGGGCCCTGTTCCGCGGGGTCGGTGACGGACCGCCGGTGATCTTCGACGCCGGCGACGTGATCAGCCGGGGGTCGCGGATCCGCGCCCGCAGACGCGCGGCGGCGATCGTGGCGAGCGCCGTGGGCAGCGCCGCGATCGTGGTGGGCGTGGTGGTCGCGGCCTACGGCACCGGACCCGGCGAACCGGTCCGGCCCGCGGACCCGGCGGTGCCGGCCGTCACGCCGAGCACCGTGCCGCCCCCGGCCGTCACGCACCC
The DNA here is from genome assembly GCF_000231075.2 of Amycolatopsis sp. ATCC 39116. Taxonomy (NCBI): domain Bacteria; kingdom Bacillati; phylum Actinomycetota; class Actinomycetes; order Pseudonocardiales; family Pseudonocardiaceae; genus Amycolatopsis; species Amycolatopsis sp. ATCC 39116. The sequence goes on from NZ_AFWY03000035.1 coordinate 73,564, forward strand.
GACCACGCCGTCACCGGACGCTTCACCTCGCGCGACCACCCGGCCGTGATCGGGGGCGGTCCGGGAGGCAGAATCGGCGGCGTGAGCCTGACCGACGCGTTGTTCCGCCCCCTGCTCGCGCAGCCGGGGAAGCCGCTGATCACCCACTACGACGACGCGGCGGGCACCCGGGTCGAACTGTCGGTGGCGACCACCGCGAACTGGGCGGCGAAGACGGCGAACTGGCTGGTCGAGGAGTTCGACGTGGAGCCGGGCGACCCGGTGGCCGTGGTGCTGCCCGCGCACTGGCAGACGGCGGGCGTGCTGCTGGGCGCGTGGTGGTGCGGCGCGGAGGTGGTCGCGTCGCCGGCCGGGGCGCGGGTGGCGTTCGTGGCGCCGGGCGGTTCGGGCGCGGGGGCCGAGGCGACGGCGGTGGTGGCGCTGGACCCGATGGGCCGCGGGCTGACCGCGCCGGTGCCGGGCGCGCTGGACTACCTCAACGAGGCGCGCGCGTACGGCGACGACTTCAGCCCGATGATCCCGGTCGCCGGTGACACCCCGGCGCTCGCCGGGTCCACTGTGGACGAGGTGCTGGCGGAGGCGCGTTCCCGGGCAGGCGCACTGGGTTCCGGCGCGCGCGTGCTGTCCACTGTGGAGTGGAGCGTGCCGGAGGGTGTGCTGGGCGGCCTGCTGACCCCGTTGTCAGCGGGCGCCCACCTGGTGCAGATCTCCAATCCGGACGCGTCGAAGCTGGACGACCGCAGGGCCGCCGAGCGGACGACGGTCGACCTGCTCGCCTAGGCGGTCTGCAGTTCGGCCTTGCGGGCCCGGCGCCGCCCGACGAGCAGGTGGTCGAGCGAGAGGCGCCCGCCGTTGAACCCGAGCGCGAGGGCGGCCGCGCCGAGGACGAGCACGAGTTCGTAGCCGCCCTGGCCGGTCAGGCCCGCGTCGAGGTGCACCCAGAAGATCGCGCCGACCATGTCCACGGCGAACAGCACGCCCAGCACGGGCAGCGCGGCGCCGAGGATGAACGCGACCGCGCCGACGGTCTCGATGACGATGAGGAAGAGCGCGGACAGGGTGGGCAGCGGCACGCCGATGCCGCTCATCATGTTCGTGACCCCGTCCAGGCCGGTGTCCCACTTCTGCAGGCCGTGCGCGAGGAAGACCACACCCACCGCCACCCGGCCGATCAACAAGGTCACGTCCTTGACCCGGTCGTACATCGCAGCTCCCCATTCTGGTTGAAGTTTCAACTAGCAGGGTCGACGGTACCGGAGGCAGGTGAGCAACTTGTGAAAAACCCACATTCTGGACATGAACGCGTGAGCAGGCGCACATGGCGGACAAGCCGGCCGAGGCGCTCCCAGCACCACGAAAAGGCCACAAAAAAACGCGGCGCCCGAGCCAACGCCCGGACGCCGCGCCAAAAACCCCGGGAATCAGCCCTTCAACAGGGCCCGCGCCATCACCATGCGCTGGATCTGGTTCGTGCCCTCGTAGATCTGCGTGATCTTCGCGTCGCGCATCATGCGTTCCACCGGGAAGTCGCGGGTGTAGCCGGCGCCGCCGAACAGCTGCACGGCGTCGGTGGTCACCGACATCGCCACGTCCGAGGCGTAGGACTTCGCCGCCGAGGCCATGAATCCGGCACGCGCGTCGCCGCGTTCGGTGGCTGCCGCGGAGGCGTACACGAGATGCCGGGCGGCCTCGATCTTCGTGCCCATGTCCGCCAGCATGAACTGCACGCCCTGGAACTCACCGATCGCCTTACCGAACTGCTTGCGCTCCTTCACGTACGCGACCGCCGCGTCCAAAGCGCCCTGCGCGATGCCCAGCGCCTGCGCCCCGATCGTCGGGCGGGTGTGGTCCAGCGTGCGCAGCGCCGTCTTCAGCCCGGTGCCCGGCTCGCCGATGATCCGGTCCGCCGGGATCGTGCAGTTCTCGAAGTAGATCTCCCGCGTCGGCGAACCCTTGATGCCGAGCTTGCGCTCCTTGGGGCCGACCGAGAAGCCCGGGTCGTCCTTGTGCACCACGAACGCCGAAATCCCGTTCGACTTCTTCGGCGCGTCCGGGTCGGTCACCGCCATCACCGTGTACCACGTCGACTCGCCGGCGTTGGTGATCCACGCCTTCGTCCCGTTCAGCACCCAGTGGTCACCGTCCAGCCGGGCCCGCGTGCGCATCGACGCGGTGTCCGAACCGGCCTCCCGCTCCGACAACCCGTACGACGCCGTCGCACCGGCCGCGATCTCCGGCAGCACCAGCTTCTTCAGCTCGTCCGACGCCGACAGGATGATCGGCTGCGTCCCCAGCTTGTTCACCGCCGGGATCAGCGACGCCGACGCGTCGACCCGCGCGACCTCCTCGATCACGATGCACGCCGCGATCGCGTCCGCGCCCTGCCCCTCGTACTCGTCGGGGATGTGCACCGCGTTGAAGCCCGAGGCGTTCAGCGCCCGCAGAGCCTCGACCGGGTACCGCTCCTGTTCGTCCACCTCGGCGGCGTAAGGTGCGATCTCCTTCTCCGCCAGCGCACGCACGGCAGCACGCAGCTCCTCGTGCTCCTCGGCCAGCTGGTAGAGGCCCGGGGTCTCCGACACCTTCGTCACCTTTCCTCGCACGGGTAAGAAGTCCGCCGTCCATGTTAGTAGTCGTTCACCAGCCGGAATTGTGTTCTGGGCCGCACCTTCGCTCTATGGTGGGGTGATGCCGATCACTGCTGCTGGGTCATGGCCGCCCCACTTCCCGAGATCGCTGGAGTACCCCGACGTCCCCGCCGGGTCGATCCTGGCCGGCGCCGCGAAGCGCTACGGCGACCGAACCGCGTTCACCCACCACGACCGCTCCCTCACCTACGCCCAGACCTACGGCGCCGCGTGCCGGTTCGCCAACGCGCTCCGGGCCCGGGGCATCGGGCCGGGCGCGACCGTCGCCATCCACCTGCCCAACTGCCTCCCCTACCCGATCGCCTACTACGGGATCCTGCTCGCCGGCGCGACCTTCACCCCGGCGAACCCACTGCTGCCGCCCGCGGACCTCGCCCACCAGCTCGCCGACTCCGGTGCCGTCGCCGTGGTCACGCTCGGCAAGGTCGCCCCGGTGCTCACCGCGGTGCGCGCACAGACCGCCGTCGAGCTGGTCGTGGTCGTCGCGCCGGACGACCTCGCCGACGACCAGGTGGAGTTCCAGGCGTTCCTCGCCGACCAGCCGGACACCCGCCCCGAGCTGGACATCGACACCCGGACCCACCTCGCGCACCTCTCCTACACCGGCGGCACCACCGGCCGGTCGAAGGGCGTGCGGCTGCCGCACCGCAACGTCGTGGTCAACACGCTGCAGTACGCCTGCTGGGGCACCGGCTCGCTGCCCGCGCTGGACGACGACGGCGACCTCACCCTCGACCAGATCGGCAGCCCGGACGAGTGGCCGACCCGGCTGGGCACCGGCTCGGGCATCAACCTCACGCCGTGGTTCCACGCGATGGGCACAATCGGCGGGCTCAACGTCCCGGTGATGAGCGGCGGGTCCACCACGCTGCACGACCGCTTCGACCCGGTCGCCTACCTCGCCGACGCCGAACGCCTGCGGGTCACCTCGATCGGCGGCGCGCCCGCCCTGTTCGCGGCCCTGCTGGCCAGCCCGGACCTCGCCACGCGCGACCTGTCGAGCGTGCGGGGCATCAGCTCCGGCGCCGCGCCGCTGCCGCACGAGATGCTGAAGGCGCTGGCCGCGCGGTTCCCGGACGCGGTGATCAGCGAGGGCTACGGCCTCACCGAGGTCACCATGGGCGCCACGATCAACCCGGCGTTCCGGTCCGGCCTGCGCAAGCAGGGGTCGGTGGGTGTGCCGGTGTTCGACACCGAGGTCAAGATCGTGCCGCTGGCGGGCGGCGAGGACCCGGTGCCCGAGGGCGAGCAGGGCGAGGTGTGTATCCGCGGGCCGCAGGTGATGGCGGGCTACCACAACCGGCCCGACGAGACCGCCGCCGTGCTGGTGGACGGCTGGCTGCACACCGGCGACATCGGCGTCCTGGACAAGGACGGCTACCTGTCCATTGTGGACCGGAAGAAGGACATGCTGCTGTACAAGGGGTACAACGTGTACCCGCGCGAGCTGGAGGAGCTGCTCATCGCGCACCCCGGCGTCGCTGCGGCGGCCGTCGTCGGGCGCAAGCAGGACGACGTCGGCGAGCTGCCGGTGGCCTTCGTCGTGCGGGCGGCGGAGAACGTGACCGAGGCGGAGATCCTGTCCGCGGTCAACGACAACGTCCTGCCCTACAAGCGGATCCGGGAGCTGCGGTTCGTCGACGAGATTCCCGTGTCGGCGGCGGGCAAGATCCTCAAGCGCGAGCTGCGGCAGCAGCTCTAGATGTTCTGTCCCGTGAGGTTGGGTATGCGGGTGGCGGGTGGGCCGCCGATGTTGGTGTGGTGTCGGTGATGGTTGTAGTAGTGGAGGAAGCCGGGCAAGGCGGCGCGCCGTGCGGTTTCTGAGTGGTAGGGCTGGGCGTAGGCCCATTCGTCGAGCAGGGTGCGGTTGAACCGCTCGACTTTGCCGTTGGTTTGGGGGCGGTAGGGGCGGGTGCGTTTGTGTTGGATGCCGGCGGCGGTGAGGGTGTTGCGCCAGTTGCGTGAGCGGTAGCAGGAGCCGTTGTCGGTCAGCACTCGCTGCACGGTGATGCCGTGGGAGGCGAAGAACGCCTGGGCCCGGGTCCAGAACGCGACCGCACTGGTCTGGGTCTCGTCGGGCAGGATCTCGGCGTAAGCCAGCCGGGAGTGATCGTCCACGGCGTTGTGCAGGTAGCTGTAGCCGATCTGGGGTTTGCCGTGGGGGTAGCGGGCGGTGGTGGTGGCCTTGCGGTGCTGGTTGCCGGTGGCGCGGTCGCAGATCTTGTGGCCGCCGCCGTCGGGGATGTTGCCCAGCTTCTTGATGTCGACGTGCACCAGCTCACCCGGTGTGGCGCGTTCGTAGCGGCGCACCACCCGCCCGGTGGCCCGGTCCAGGTGCCGCAGACGGGCCAGGCCGTAGCGGGTCAGCACGCGATGCACCGTAGAGGCGGCCAACCCCAGCAGGGCGGCGATGCGGGCCGGCCCCCACCGGCGCGCCACCCGGACCTTGATGATCCGCCGCTCGGTCCGGGTCGGGGTGCGGTGCGGGCTGCGATGCGGACGTGAGGAGCGGTCGACCATGCCGGCCTCACCCTCGTCACGGTAACGGTCGGTCCACCGTTTCGCGGTGGCCACCGACACCTGGAACCGCTCCGCCGCCCGCCGCAGCGGCCACCCCTCCTCCACGACACACCGGGCCAGACGCAGTCTGCCGGTCGGGGTCAACGGCGCGTTACGGTGAGACACGAGGACCTCCTGCGGTGCGGTGCAGATTGTGGTGATCCACACCGAACCCGGAGGTCCTCCCTCATATCAAGATCATCCAACTACGCGTCCCCGCGTTCACAACCTCCCCGAGCAGTACATCTAGAGCATCGGCAGGACCCGGGCGCGGTAGAACTCGATCGCCACGCCCGGGTCCTCCTGCGGGAAGTGCAGGAACGGCGTCACGCCCGCGTCGAGCAGCTTCCGCACCGCGGCGACGTGCACCGCCGGATCGGTGCCCACCGCCCAGCGGCCTGCCACCTCCGCCAGCGGCGTCGCCTGGGCGGCCTCCTGGATCGCCTCCGGATTGGGCAGGTCGGCCGGGTTGACCGTGAACCGCCACCGCTGCGCGGCCAGGTCGATCTCACGCTGGTCGCCGACCACCGCGAACAGCTCCGCCCACTTCGGCATCGTGTCCGGGTTCTTCCCCGCCGCCCGCGCGCCGGCCGCGAACGCGTCCCGCAGCGCCGGGTCGAGGGAGGCCCCGGCCTGGGTGATCCAGCCGTCGCCGTACTGGCCGGCCAGCCGCGCGCTCTTCGGGCCCTGCGCGGCCACGTACACCGGCGGCGGTTTCGACGGCAGGTCGTACAGCTTGAGCTGATCGGTTGAGAAGAACCGGCCGCGGAAGGTGACCCGCTCCCCCGTCCACAACCGCCGGATCAGCGTGATCGCCTCGACCAGCCGGTCGTGCCGCTCGGCGTAGCGGCCGTACTGGCCGGTGCCCGCCTGCTCGTTGACCGCCTCGCCGGTGCCGAGCCCGAGGAACGTCCGTCCCGGCGCCAGCAGTTCGAGGGAGGCAAACGCTTGCGCGACCTCGGTGGGGTGGTGCCGGTAGCTCGGGCAGGTCACGCCGGAGCCGAACGTGACCCGCCGCGTGCGCTCGCCGACCAGGGCGAGCGTGAGCCACGGGAACATCGAGTGCCCCTGGTTGTCCTGCCACGGCTGCAGGTGGTCGCTGGCCCAGACGAACGCGAAGCCCGCCGCCTCCGCCTGCCGCGCGACGTCCAGCAGCCGGGCCGTCGGAAACTGCTCGTGCGACAGCACCAGCCCGACGGGTGCTCGCGCCGCGGGCGGCTCGACCCGGACGAACCCGGCGGATGCGGCGAACATGCCCAGCGTGCGGCGCGAGAACTCCATGATCGCCGGGTACCCGCCGGAAACCGGACCGACCGGGAGTTCACCGACACTGGTGATTTCACCGATGCCCCGCCAACACGATGGCGGGACACTCGGTGAATGGTCCACAACAGACTTCGCAAACTGACCCTGCTCGCCTGCGCCGTCGTCGGGCTGGCCGGCACCGCGACGGTCGGCACCGCGTCAGGCGCCACCAGCGCGGCCGCGTGCTCCGACCTGGAGATCGTCTTCGCCCGCGGCAGCGGCGAGGCGCCCGGCCTCGGCATCACCGGCACGCCGCTGGTGTCCGACGTGAAGTCGGCGCTGTCCTCGGCGTCGGTGTCGTCCTACGCGGTCGACTACGCCGCGAGCTACGACCAGACCAGCGCCGGCCCCGGCGCCACCGACATGAGCAACCACATCAAGTCCACCGCGGCCGCGTGCCCGGACACCAAGTTCGCGATCGGCGGCTACTCGCAGGGCGCGAGCGTCACCGACATCGCGATCGGCATCCGGACCTACCTCGGCACCGGGCAGACCATCCCCACCGAGCTGGCGCCGCGGGTGGTCGCGGTGATCGCGTTCGGCAACCCGCTCGGCCTGTACGGGCAGACGATCAAGACGGCCAGCCCGACCTACGGCCCGAAGTCACTGGAGTTCTGCAACCGCGGCGACAACGTCTGCGGCGGCACGGGCACCGGACCGGGCTACGGCCACCTGAGCTACGCCCGGGACGGCAGCGTCGACCAGGCGGCGGCCTTCATCGCGAAGCAGTACAACGCGAGCTAGGACCAACTACTCCACGGCAGCACCGCTTTCACCACCCACGCAGCCGGCACCGCCGCGGGTTCTCAGGAGCCCCCTCGCGAGGACAGCGCCGACGTGGTGAACCGGCGTTCATGAGGAGGCGATCCCACAGCGAGGGGGCTTCTGAGGTTCCGCCACCCGCACCGTCCCGCAAATTTCATTTCTGCGAGGGGAGCTTCTCCTGGAGCTTGGCGTCCTTGTCGAGGACCAGCTGTTCGAGGTCGGCCTGGAAGGCGGCCATCTTCTCCCGCAGCGCCGGGTCCTGCGCGGCCAGGATCCGCACGGCCAGCAGCCCGGCGTTGCGGGCGCCGCCGATCGAGACCGTCGCCACCGGCACGCCGGCCGGCATCTGCACGATCGACAGCAGCGAATCCATGCCGTCCAGGTACTTCAGCGGGACCGGCACGCCGATCACCGGCAGCACCGTCGCCGAGGCGACCATGCCGGGCAGGTGCGCGGCTCCCCCGGCGCCGGCGATGATCACCTTGATGCCGCGGTCCGCCGCGCTGCGCGCGTAGTCGAGCATCCGCTGCGGGGTCCGGTGCGCGGAGTACACGCCGACCTCGTAGGACACGCCGAACTCGTCCAGCGCCGTCCCGGCCGCTTCGAGCACGGGCCAGTCGGAGTCGCTGCCCATGATCACGCCGACGTCGGTCACGCGTCTTCCTCTCAGTGGATGTCGTAGCCGTCGGGCCATTCGGCGTGCGACAGCCAGTGCGCGGCCAGCTTGGCGCGAGTCCGCAGGTTGTCCAGGTCGCCGCCGACGAAGTTGACGTGCCCGAGCTTGCGGCCGGGCCGCTCGCCCTTGCCGTAGAGGTGCACGCGCGCGTCCGGGAAGCGCGCGAACAGGTGGTGCAGCCGCTCGTCGGGCGCCATCCGCGGCGTTTCCGGCGCGCCGAGGACGTTGGCCATCACCGTCGGCGCGATCAGGTCGGTCACGCCCAACGGGTAGTCCAGGACCGCGCGCACGTGCTGCTCGAACTGCGAGGTGGCCGAGCCGTCCATCGTCCAGTGACCGGAGTTGTGCGGCCGCATCGCCAGCTCGTTGATCAACAGGCCGCCGTCGGTCTCGAACAGCTCGACCGCCAGGATGCCGACCACGTTCAGCTCGTTCGCCAGCCGCAGCGCCAGCTCCTGCGCCTCGTGCACCTGCCGCGAGGTCAGGCCCGGCGCGGGCGCCAGCACCTCGGTGTTGATGCCGTTCTCCTGCACCGTCTCCACGACCGGCCAGGCCGCGCCCTGCCCGAACGGCGAGCGGGCGACCAGCGCGGACAGCTCCCGCTTCATGGCGACGCGCTGCTCGACCAGCAGCTCGGTGCCCGCGGCGAGCAGCTCGGGCACCAGCGTGCGCGCCTCGGCGTCGGACTCGACCATCCACACGCCACGGCCGTCGTAGCCGCCGGTGGCCGCCTTCAACACGACCGGCCAGCCGTGCTCGGCGCCGAACTTGAGGAGGTCCTCCACTTCGGACACCTCGGCGTACGGCGGGCACGGGAAGCCGGTGGCCGACAGGTGGTCGCGCATCACCAGCTTGTTCTGCGCGAACGCCAGCGCGTCCGGCCCCGGCCGCACCGTGAAGCCCTCGTTGACCAGCGCGAACAGGTGCTCCCACGGGACGTGCTCGTGGTCGAAGGTGACCACGTCGACGGTCTTCGCGAACTCGCGCAGCGCGTCGAGGTCGGTGTGGTGACCGATCTGGACCTGCCCGGCGACCAGGCCGGCGGCGTCGTTCTCGTCGATCGCGAGGACCCGGAGCGACTGTCCCAGCGAAATCGCGGCCTGATGTGTCATCCGGGCGAGCTGGCCGCCGCCCACCATCCCGACGACCGGGAGACCTGTGCGCTTGTCCATAGCGGTTCTAGATTACGGCGAGACGCAGCTCACGAGCCGCCAGCCCGAGGATTCCCAGCGCGGCGGCCAGCACGTACGCGTTGCCGGGCACGAACAGCTCCGGCCCCCACCCGAACTCGGTGTCGCCGCCGTTGGGCACCAGCATCACCACGCAGCTGGCGAAGAACGCGGCCACCAGGCCCGCCCACACCCAGCGCGCCTTCGACGCGAGCAGCACGATCAGCGGCACCGCCCACACCCAGTGGTGCGACCACGACACCGGCGAGACCAGCAGCCCGAAGAAGGCGGTCACCAGCAACGCGGCCAGCGTCTCGCCACGCCGGTGCAGCCGCCGGACCAGCCACACCGCGGGCACCGCGAGCACCGCCCCGACGCCCAGCGCGACCGCCGTCGACCAGGACGCCTCGTGCGAGAGCCGGTTCACCAGCCCGCCGAGCGACTGGTTGAAGATCCAGGACACCCCGCCCACGCGGTGCGGGTCGAACGCGGCCTCGGCCCAGTACCGCGCGGCGTCGCCGGGCATCAGCACGAACATCACGGCCTGGAGTCCGGCGAACGTGGCCAGCGCACGCAGGCCGTCGCGCCACCGGCCGGTGACGAACAGGTGCGCCACGAAGATCAGCGGCGTCAGCTTCACCGCGGCCGCGACGCCGATCAGCACGCCGGACCAGCGCGACCCGGCCAGCACCAGCACGTCGACCACGACCAGCGCGAGCAACACCAGGTTGATCTGGCCGAGGAAGATCGTCTTCCAGACCGGCTCCAGCGCCAGCGCCCCCACCGTCAGCCCGGCGACCGCCCAGCCGCGGAACCGCCCGCTCGCGCGGACCACCACGGCGAGCGACAGCACCGACGTCGCGGCCAGCACCCCCCAGGTCAGTCCGCTGGGCAGCGCGGTGAGCGGGACGAACAGCAACGCCGCCGCGGGCGGGTAGGTGAACGGCAGCGACACCCACGACGGCAGCGTGGTCAGCCGCTCCGGGGTGTAGACCGCGTCGCCCTGCAGGAAGGTCAGCGCGCCGGCGCGGTAGACCGCGCTGTCCGCACCCAGGTGCCAGCCCGCGAGCCAGACGGCCACCCCGGCCGCGAACGCGCCCAGGACGAGGACGCCGACGAGTGCGGGCTCAGCCCGGGACCGCAACGTCGTCACGCGCCCGCTCCCGCCGGCGCTGCAGCGCCCAGCGCGTCACCAGCACCACCGTCAGGACCAGCGGCGTGAGGATGTAGGCGTTGCCGAGCACGGTCTGCCAGAACTTCCAGTGCAGCTCGATGTTGCGCCCGTTGGGCAGCGCCAGCAGCACGCAGCTGATGAACACCGCGACCACCGCCCCGGTGGCGACCCAGCGCTTCCACGCGTTCGCGAGCGTGGCCTGCGGCAGCCGGGACACCAGCAGCACGATCAGCGGCACGGCCCAGACCCAGTGGTGCGACCACGAAATCGGCGAGGCCAGCAGCCCGAAGAACGCGGTGACCAGCAGGGCCGCCAGCGCCTGCCCGCGGCGGTGGAAGCGCAGCATCAGCCACACGGCCGGGATCGCCAGCAGCGCCGCGACCCCGAGTGCCGCCTTCGAGGCCCACGGCGCGAGGTCGGTGAGCCGGTTCATCAGCCCGTTCAGCGACTGGTTGCCCGCCCAGTGCACCGGGCCGATGCGGCCGGTGTCGGAGATCGTCTTGGTCCAGTAGCGGATCGTGTCGCCCGGGATCAGCGCCAGCATCAGCAGTTGCAGGCCGAGGAACACGCCGAACGCGCGGAACGCCTCGCGGCGGCGGCCGGTCAGGAACAGGTGCGCGACGAACACCAGCGGCGTCAGTTTCACCGCCGAGGCGATGCCGACCAGCACCCCGCCCCAGCGGGAATTGCGGGTGGTGATCACGAGGACGTCGAGCACGACGACGGCCATCAGGATCAGGTTGATCTGGCCGAGGAAGATCGTCCGCCACACCGGCTCGAGACCGAGCATGACCAGCGAGAACAGCAGCGTCGCGCGGGCCGGCGAGGACCACCAGCGGCGGACGGCGGGCGGGGTCGGCAGCGAGCCGATCGCCACCCGCACCACGAGCGCCATCGCCAGCACCGAGATCGCGGTCAGCACACCCCAGGCGATCTGGACCGGCAGGATCGCCAGCGGCACGAACAGCAGCGCGGCCGTCGGCGGGTAGGTGAACGGCAGCAGCGCCCACCACGGCTCCGGCGGCAGGGTGTTCGCGTCGTAGAGCGGTTCGCCGTGCAGGAGCGTGATCGCCCCCGCCCGGTACACCGCGCTGTCCACGCCGAGCCGCCAGTCGAGCAGCCAGCCGACGACACCGAAGACGAGCGCGAGCAGCGGGACGAGCGACAGCAGCAGGATCGAACGCGGCCGCACCGACAACCGGGCGAGCGAGGTCCGCAGAGCCAGGCGCGGGTGCGCCGGCTCGCTGAGCGGTTCGCCGCCTGCGGCGGGCACTGACTGGGTCACCCTTTCAGGAAATCACGAATCGGCCAATCGTTGGCGACAGGGTCAGGTTCGCGCGAGTCGCTGCAGCAGGTCGCACGCGGAATCGTGCGTCGCGGGCAGCCGGACCAGCTTGATCTTCGGCGGGCTGACCGATTCCAGCTGGTCGTCGACCGACAGGCGCTCGTGCAGCTCGCGCCGCAGCATCACGGCCTTCGCGGCGATCCGTCCGTCGCGCGGGACCGCGGCGGCGACCGTCGACGGCCCCAGCTTCGCGATGCTCTCGCCGCCGTCGAACACCACCCGCAGCGCCTCGGCGATCAGGATCATCGCGGTGAGCCGCGACCAGCCGGTCACGCCGGACAGGTCGACCGAGACGACCAGCAGCGTGTGGTCCTCGGACACCTGGTGGGCCGGCCGCCCGTACAGCTCGCGCAGCCGGGTCCGCAGGTAGGACGCGGTGGGCAGGCCGGTGAGCGGGTCGATGACCTCGGTGGTGGCGAGCTTGTCCATCGCGACCTCGGCCCATGCGAGCGCCGCCACCCGCAGTAGCCGGGACGGCAGCGCGTCCACGTCCGGGCTCACCAGACCACCTGAATCCCCCGGCGGGGTGATCACGGCGTGCAACGCCGCCAGATCCGCGAGCGTCTCGGCCAGCCCCGCACCCGCCGCGGCCCGCGCCCTGGCCAGGCCCGCGATCGGGATTTCCGCCGTGCCCCTGCGCAGCAACGCCGCGCACACCGTGTCGACCTCCGGCAACGCCCAGTCGCTGGGGAAACGCCAACCCGCGGCCAGGCTCGCGGACCGCCAGCGCGCCCGCAGCTCAGCCAGGGATCGGCCGTCGCCGCCGGGCTCCGGTTCGAGCCGCAAACCCATGGCCGGCACGTCCACTGGCAACCGTCCTCTCGTCCCGCGACCGCTGTTCCGGTGAAGTGACGATCCACGCGGCGGGTCGTGACGGAATTACACCGTGCGGGTCAATAGGGCGAGGTGTTGCGTGACGAGGCCGGGCCGGTCAGTCACACTGATCGCGCAACACTGGGGATAAGGAGAGCGGTGTCCACCCTTCCGGCCGATTTCGAGGGCAAGAGCGACGCGGAGTTGATCACCGACGTCCGCACCGGCACCCTGGCCGCCTACGGCACGCTCTACGAACGGCACGTGGGCGCGGCCTACAACCTGGCGCGTCAGCTCGCGCGGTCCAACGCCGAGGCCGACGACCTGGTGTCCGACGCGTTCGCGAAGGTCCTCGACACGCTGCGCGGCGGCAAGGGCCCGGACAGCGCCTTCCGCGCCTACCTGCTCACAGCGCTGCGGCACACCGCCTACGACAAGACCCGCAAGGACAAGCGCGTCGACCTCAACGAGGACATGACGACGGTCGGCGCGGAGGCGCTGACCGTCCAGTTCTCCGACACCGCCGTCGCCGGCCTGGAGCGGACGATGGCGGCCAAGGCGTTCGCGTCCCTGCCCGAGCGCTGGCAGGCGGTGCTGTGGCACACCGAGATCGAGCAGCAGAGCCCGGCGGAGGTCGCGCCGCTGCTGGGCCTGACGCCGAACGGGGTGTCCGCGCTCGCCTACCGCGCCCGCGAGGGCCTGCGGCAGGCCTACCTGCAGGTCCACCTCGCCGAGACGTCCGCCGAGAAGTGCCGCGCCTGCGCCGAGCGGCTGGGCGCGTGGACCCGCGACGGCCTGTCGAAACGGGAACGCGCCCAGGTCGAGGCGCACCTGGACGAGTGCGACGACTGCCGCGCGCTGGCCGCCGAACTGGCCGAGGTCAACGGCGCGCTGCGGGCGATCATCGCGCCGATCGTGCTCGGCGGGGCGGCGCTGGGCTACCTCGCGACCGCGGGCAAGGCGACGGCCGCGACCGTGGCGACCGCGGGCGCCGCGGCCGGGTCTGCCGGTGGGGCGGCTTCGCTCGCCGCCGCCGGGCCGCGGCAGTTCGTCGGCGTCGGCGTC